>NZ_QQNA01000023.1 GCF_003346515.1 Streptomyces corynorhini | reverse complement strand
CACGGCGGGCGGCGCTGCGGGGGGCCGTGTCGCTGGGGGTCGCCTCGGCGGCCATCAACACGGTGGGCAAGCACGCGGTGCGGCGGGGGCGGCCCGCGCTCGATGTCGTCCCGGTCATCCGGCGCCTGAAGCGGCAGCCGTTCACCACGTCCTTCCCGTCCGGGCACGCGGCCTCGGCCGCCGCCTTCGCGACCGGGGTCGCGCTGGAGTCGAAGGGCTGGGGCGCGGCGGTGGCACCCGTGGCCGCCGCCGTGGCGCTCTCCCGGGTCTACACCGGCGTGCACTATCCGAGCGACGTGGTGGTGGGCGCGGCGCTCGGGGTGGGCGCGGCCTACGCGGTGCGCGGGCTGGTGCCCACCCGCGCGCAGCTGCCCTCGCCGGGCCGCCCGTACGCCGAGGCGCCCGCGCTGCCCGGCGGCCGGGGGCTGGTCGTGGTGGTCAACCGCGCCTCCGGGTCCTCGGACACGGCGAGCCTGGTGCACGACGCGCTGCCGGAGGCGGAGGTCGTGGAGTGCGATCCGCGGGACGTCGGGAGCGAGCTGGACAAGGCGGCGGACCGCTGCCGCGCGCTGGGCGTGCTCGGCGGCGACGGCACCGTCAACCGGGCCGCGGTGGTCGCCGTGCGGCACGGGCTGCCGCTGGCGGTCTTCCCCGGCGGCACGCTGAACCACTTCGCGTACGACCTGGGCATAGAGCACGTCCACGACACGGTCAGGGCGGTGACCGAGGGGGACGCCGTCCGGGTCGACCTGGGGCGCTTCTCCCCCGGCCCGGACGGGAGTACGCCCGGCCACTTCCTCAACACCTTCAGCCTGGGCGTCTACCCGGAGCTGGTCCGGGTGCGCGAGCACTGGTCGCCGCGGATCGGCGGCTGGCCCGCCGGGGTGCTGGCGGCGCTGAAGGTGCTGCGCGGCCGGCATCAGCTGGACGCCGAGTTCGAGGGCCGGCGGCGCTCGCTGTGGCTGATGTTCGCCGGGAACGGCATGTACGGGCAGATGGGCCCCACGCCGGGCCACCGCCGCGATCTGGCCGACGGGCTGCTGGACGTACGGATCGTCCACGGCGGCCGGACGCCGGGCCTGCGTCTGCTCGGCGCCGCCCTGGCGGGCCCGCTCAGCCGCTCGCCGTTCCACGCGGCCGAACGGATGCGCCGGGTGCGCCTCACCGGCATCGCGCCGGGCACCCCGCTGGCCTTCGACGGCGAAGTGGCCGAGGCGCCGAGCGAGTTGACCCTCGACAAGGCGGCGGAGGCGCTGCGGGTCTACCGGCCGAAGGCGCTGCTGTAGGCCGGGACCCGGCGGTGGACGGAGAACACCCGTTGACCACATGGCAAGACACGGGTCTCATGATGCGACATGCGGGCGTAGCGTGGCAGGACCACTTCAGGAGCGGAGAGGGAGTCCGGCCATGCCGAGAGAGACCGCTGTCTACACCCACGGGCACCACGAGTCGGTGCTGCGTTCGCACCGCTGGCGCACGGCCGCCAACTCGGCCGCGTACCTCCTGCCCGAACTGGCCGCGGGCCAGGACGTGCTGGACGTGGGGTGCGGACCGGGGACCATCACCGCCGATCTGGCGGCGCTGGTGGCCCCGGGGACGGTGACGGCCGTGGACGCGGAAGCGGGCGTACTGGACAAGGCGCGGGAGGCGGCGGCCTCGGCCGGGGCGGACAACGTCCGCTTCGCGGTCGCCGATGTCCACGCGCTGGACTTCCCGGACGACTCCTTCGACGTCGTCCACGCCCATCAGGTGCTGCAGCACGTCGGTGACCCGGTGGGGGCGCTGCGCGAGCTGCGCCGGGTGTGCCGGCCCGGCGGGGTGGTCGCGGTGCGCGACGCGGACTACGGCGCCTTCGCCTGGTTCCCCGCCGTATCCGGGCTGGAGGACTGGCAGGAGCTGTACCGGCGGGTGGCCCGCGCCAACGGCGGCGAACCGGACGCCGGACGCCGGCTGGTCTCGTGGGCGCGGCAGGCGGGCTTCGCCGACGGCGCCGTCACCGCGACGGCGAGCGCCTGGTGCTTCGCCGACCCGGGGGAGCGCGCCTGGTGGAGCGGGCTGTGGGCGGACCGTACGACGGCGTCGGGGTACGCGGGGGTCGCCGTGGGCGGCGGCCACGCCACGGCCGAGGGGCTCGCGGAGCTGGCGCGGGCGTGGCGGGAGTGGGGCGCGGCCGAGGACGCCTGGTTCCTGGTCCCGCACGGCGAGATCCTCTGCCGCGCCTGAGCGCGGCATCTGAGCGCCTGGCGTCTGGGCGCGGCCGGGCTCCCGGGCCCCACGCCGGGGGCTCGACCAACTACCCTGTGGGGCATGGAAATCCTGGGAACCACGCTGCGCGTCTGCGTCGACGACCTGGAGACCTCGGTGGCGTTCTACGAACGTCTCACCAGCAGCGCCGCGCTCCGCTTCGAGCGCGGCGGGGTCTCGGTCGCCGCCGTCGGCTGCTTCCTGCTGATGAGCGGTCCGGCCGCGGAGATCGACATCCTGCGCAAGGTGATGGCCACCATCGCCGTCGAGGACGTCGACGAGGCGAAGGCCGTCCTCACCGGGACCGGCGCCCAGGTGATCGTGGGCCCGGTGGCGACCCCGGCGGGCCGCAACCTGATCGCCGTCCATCCCGACGGCTCGATCTTCGAGTACGTCGACCGCAAGGGCGCCGAGGCCGGCTGACGCCCGCCGCGGTCGTCGACACGCTTCAGCGGCCGGACGGCCGCTGCGGACGGGGCGTGGGCCACGCGTCGGGCAGCGCCCCGTCCGACACCCGCGCGTCCGCCGTCATCTCCGCCGTGATCGCCCAGCGCTCGTGGCCGCGCCAGGCCCCGTCGATGTACAGGAAGTCCGGCGAATAGCCCTCCCGCCGGAATCCGGCGCGCCGCACGAACGTCAGCGAACGGGTGTTGCCCGGCTGGATGTTGGCCTCCAGCCGGTGCAGCCCGAGCGGGCCGAACGCGTGGCGCAGGACCAGGCCGAGCCCCTCCCGCATCAGTCCGCGCCCGGCGGCGTGCGCGAACGCACCGTAGCCGAGGGCGCCGCACCGGAAGGCGCCGTGGACGATGTTGTTGATGTTGACGAACCCGGCGATCGCGCCGTCTTCGGCGGCGCAGACGAGATGGCCCGCCCGCGCGGGGTCGTCCAGGAGCCGGCCCGCGTAGACGGCGTACGCCTCCGGGTCCCTCGGCAGCGGAAGCCAGGGGGCGTGCAGGTCCGCGCTCTCGCGGGCGCGGGCGGTGAACTCCTCGGCGTCGTCCTGGCGGAAAGCGCGTACGAAGGTACGGGAGCCCTCGCCGAGCGGCGTCGGCGGCGCGGGCAGGGGCTGGGGCGGGAGCTGGGCTACGCGGTCGGACATCGGACCAGCGTAGACCTCGTCGGCGGAACCGTCAGGCCAACGCGGGTACGTCCAGGGTGAGTGTCGCGCGCCCTTCCCCCGGCCCCTCCCCCGGCGCCGCCTCCAGCACCGCGGGCAGCCCGAGGGGCATGGTCGGCGCCGTGTCCGCGTGGCCGAAACCCAGCTCCTCCACGACCGGCACGCCCAGCGTCCCGAGCCGGTCCAGCAGGACGGCGCGCACCTCCTCGTACGGGCCGCACCCCTCCCAGGAGCCGAGCGCGATCCCGGCGACGCCGTCGAGCCAGCCGGAGCGCAGCAGTTGGGTGAGGATCCGGTCGAGCCGGTAGGGCTCCTCCCCGATGTCCTCGATCAGCAGCAGCCCGCCCGCCGCCGAGGGCCGCGCCCCCGGCGTGCCCAGCTCCGCGGCGAGCAGGCTGACGCAGCCGCCGAGCGTGACGCCCGCCGCCCGGCCGGGCACCAGGACGCGCGCGGTGTCCGGCGCGAGGGTGCGGACCGACTCGGGCGCGAAGAGCGTGGCGCGCAGCGACTCCCGGGTCCTGGCGTCGTCGAGGAAGGCGAGGGTGGCGGTCATGGGGCCGTGCAGCGTGGCCAGTCCCAGCCGTACGGCGAACGCCTCGTGCAGCGCGGTGATGTCGCTGTAGCCGACGAACACCTTGGGGCCCGCCGCGCGCATCGCGGTCCAGTCCAGCAGGTCCACCATGCGCTGGGCCCCGTACCCGCCCCTGGCGCACAGCACCGCGCTCACCGACGGATCGCACCAGGCGTCCTGGAGGTCGCGGGCGCGGTCCCCGTCCGTGCCCGCGAGGTAGCCGAACCGGGGGTGGCGGCCCCGGACATGGGGGGCCACGACCGGGTCGAGGCCCCAGCCGCGCAGGATGTCGAGACCGGGTTCGAGGCGCTCCTCGGGGACGGGTCCGCTGGGCGCCACGACGGCGACCCTCGCCCCGGGGCGCAGCCGCGCGGGCCGGGTCAGCGGAACCACGCCCCGAGGAGCGCTCACCGCTTCAGCTCCAGCCGCGGCACGTCGTCACGGTCGATGCCGAACGTCTGTGCGTACAGGGACAGTTCGGCCTCCAGGGCGCGGACCATGGTGTCGGCCCTGCGGAAGCCGTGCCCCTCGCCCTCGAAGGCGTGGTACGCGTGCGGGATCCCGCGTCCGGCCACCGCGCCGAGGAAGCGCTCGCACTGCGCGGGCGGGCAGATCACGTCGTCGAGGCCCTGGAGCAGCAGGAACGGCGTGGTGATCCGGTCCACGTGGTGCAGCGGCGAGCGCTCGTGGTAGCGCTCCGGGACCTCGGCGAGCGGTCCGACGAGCGATTCCAGGTACTGGGACTCGAAGTCGTGGGTCTCGTCGGTGGCCCAGCCCAGCAGGTCCAGGATCGGGTAGATGATGGTGCCGCAGGCGTAGACGTCGGTGGCGGTCAGCGACGCCGCCGCCGTCCAGCCGCCCGCGCTGCCGCCGCGCACGGCGAGCCGGGCGGGGTCGGCGGTGCCCTCCGCCGCCAGCGCCCCGGCGACGGCCGCGCAGTCCTCGACGTCGACGACGCCCCACTGCCCGCGCAGCCGGTTGCGGTACTCCCGCCCGTAACCGGCGGAGCCGCCGTAGTTGACCTCGGCGACGCCGATGCCCCGCGAGGTGAAGTAGGCGATCTCCAGGTCGAGCACGAGCGGGGCGTGCCCGGTGGGGCCGCCGTGCGCCCACACCACGTAGGGCGGCCGCTCCCCCTCGGGCGCGGTGCGTCCGGGGTGGCGCGGCGGATAGATCTGGGCGTGGATCTCCCGGCCGCCGGGCCCGGTGAAGGTACGGAGAGCCGGCTCGGGGTAGTAAGCGGGGTCCACGGCGTCGTGGTGTGCCGCGCCGATCACCCGGGCGTGTCCCGAGCCGGTGTCCAGCTCCACGACCTCGTAGCCGCTGTGCGGTCCCGCGGCGACGCCGATCACCCGCTCGCCCCGCACGGCGAGGGTCGGGGCCCACTCGGTCCAGGGTCCCGCCGCGTCCACCAGGTCGCCGGTGGCCGGGTCGAGGACGCCGAGGGCCGTCGTGCCGCTGCCGTGGACGACGGCGACCAGCCCGTCCGCCAGCGGCTGGAACCACTGGAGGCCGATCTTCCAGAGCGGCCCGCCGAACTCCTCGCCGCGGCCGGGGCACAGGACGGTGCGCTCGACGAGGTCAGGCCCGCCGTCGGCCGTCCGGGCGCGGTGCAGCTCCCACCAGCCGCCGCTGTCGGAGACGAACAGGAGTGCGCCGTCGGGGGCCCAGTCGACCTGGGCGACCGACTCCTCGATGCCTCCGGCGACCGGCCGTACCCGCCGGAAGGGGCCGCTGCCCGCGACCTCGCCCAGCATGACCTCCGTGCCGTCCCAGGGCATCCGCGGGTGGTCCCAGGCGAGCCATGCCGCGTGGCGCCCGTCCGGGGAGAGCCGGGGCCCGGTGACGAAGCGGTGGCTGTCGTCGGAGAGTTCCCGTACGGCCGTACGGTCCTCGGCTGCCGAGCCGTCCAGCGGTACGGCCGCGATCACCCGCCGTACGTCGGTGGGGCCCTCGCCGGTGAACTCCTCCAGTACGCACCAGAGTTCGCCCCGGTCGAGCAGGACGCGCGGGTCGGCCCAGCGCAGCCCGCCGCCGGTCGCCGAGACCGGGGTGAGCGGCCGGGGCTCCGCCGCGCCGTCCGGCTCGTACGCGTAGAGCCGCTGGTCGGGGAAGTGGACGAAGACGACGAGCGGGCCGCCGTCGGCGCGCGCGGCACCGGCCCACGGCGTCCCGCCGTACTCGACGACCCGGCTGCGGACGTTCCAGGGGGCCGGCAGGACCGGCTCCGCGCGGCCGTCGGCCCGGCGGCGCACCAGCGCGCGGCGGCCCGCCTCGGCCGGGCGCGGCTCGGTCCACCACACCTCGTCGCCGACCACGCCCACGTACTCGGGCCGGCCGTCGCGCGAGGCGGCCAGAGCCGCGTCGACGGGGGACGGCCAGCTCCCGTACGGCTCGACGCGCGCCGCGTCCCGTTCCGTACGCTCCCGCGCGCTTCCCACTCTGTCCACGTACGCTCCTAAGCGGTCTTCAGATAGTGGTCGAGGACCCGGACGCCGAAGTGCAGCGCGGAGACGGGTACCCGCTCGTCCACGCCGTGGAACAGCGCCTGGTAGTCGAAGTCCGGGGGCAGTTTGAGCGGGGAGAACCCGTAGCCGGTGATGCCGAGACGGGAGAACTGCTTGGCGTCGGTGCCGCCCGACATGCAGTACGGCACGACGTGGCCGTCCGGGTCGAAGCGCTCGACGGCGGCGCGCAGCTTGGCGAAGGTGGGCGAGTCGACCGGCGCCTGGAGCGCGACCTCGCGGTGGTGGAACTCCCAGTCGACGTCGGGGCCGGTGAGCTGGTCCATGGTGGTGCGGAACTCCAGCTCGCCGCCCGGCACCATCCGGCCGTCCACATAGGCCGTGGCCTGTCCGGGAATCACGTTGACCTTGTAACCGGCCTCCAGGACGGTCGGGTTGGCGCTGTTCCTCATCGTCGCCTCGACCAGCGCGGCGGCCGGGCCGAGCTTGCCGAGCAGGTCGTCCGGCTCGAAGTCCGCCGCGTACACGTCGGTGTCGATGCCGTAGAGCACGGCGAGTTCCGCCAGGGCGGCCCGTACGGTCGGGGTCAGCCGGACCGGCCAGGGGTGGTCGCCGATCCTGGCGACGGCGGCGGCGAGCCGGCTGACCGCGTTGGCGCGGTTGACCTTGGAGCCGTGACCGGCCCGGCCGTGCGCGGTGAGCTTGAGCCAGCCGGTGCCGCGCTCGCCCGCGCCGATCGGGTAGAGGGCCATGCCGGGGCCCGCGTGGAAGGTGAAGGCGCCGGACTCGCTGATGCCCTCCGTACACCCCTCGAACAGCTCGGGGTGCTGGTCGGCGAGGAAGCCGGAGCCGTCCTCGGCGCTGGCCTCCTCGTCGGCCGTGTAGGCGATCACGATGTCCCGGCGCGGCCGGACGCCGCTCCTGGACCAGGCGCGGACGGCGGACAGGACCATCGCGTCCATGTTCTTCATGTCGACGGCGCCGCGCCCCCACACCACCCCGTCCCTGATCTCTCCGGAGAAGGGGTGCACGCTCCAGTCGGCGGCCTCGGCGGGCACCACGTCCAGATGGCCGTGGACCAGCAGCGCGTCGGCGGACGGGTCGGTGCCCTCGATCCTGGCCACCACGTTGGCGCGGCCCGGGGTGCGCTCCAGCAAAACCGGCTCGATCCCGGCGTCGGCGAGCCGCTCGGCCACGTACTCCGCGGCGGGCCGCTCGCGGCAGTCGCCGCCGCCCCGGTTGGTGGTGTCGATCCGGATGAGTTCGGAGGTGAAGGTGACCACCTCCTCCAGCGCCGTCGCGTCGAGCGCGCCCGCCGTGTCGTCGTGCGTCATGTCAGCCATACTGCTCCTCCACCGAGGCCGAGACGATCGTGGTGACCGCCTTGAAGGTCCTGATGGCCTCGTACATCGTTCCGTTCGTATAGGCGGCCCGGCGCTCGCCGCTGGGTTCGACGCCCGGGACCACGGTGGCGGCGTCGGACAGATGGGCCGCGTCGAACTCCATCTCCACCGTGAACGGCCCGCCGCCGACCGGTGCGTGCCGGTGCGCGAGCGCCGTCGCGAGCTTCGCCGCGGCGCGGATGTCGGCGGCGGTACGGGCCGGGGTGCGGCACACCGCCGCGTACCGCGACACATGGTCCTTCACCGCGACCTTGTGCGCCCGCGGCGCGTATCCGGTGGCGTCCTCGCAGGTCAGGTCGTCACCCGTGACCAGGATGACGGGCACCCCGTACTCTGCGGCCACCTGCGCGTTCAGCAGCCCCTCGCTGGCCCGTACGCCGTTGAGCCAGACACCGGTCAGGGAGTTGGCGAGGTAGGTGTGGGCGAGGACGCCCTCCGTGCCCGCGCCGGTGTGGTAGCCGACGAACGCGATGCCGTCGACGTCGCCGTGCTGTACGCCCTCCACCATGGAGAGCGACTTGTGGCGGCCGGTGAGCATCCGCGCGCGCTCGTCGAGCCGCTCCAGCAGCAGATTGCGCATGGTCCAGTGCGCCTCGTTGATGAGCACCTCGTCCGCGCCGCCGTCCAGGAAGCCGAGGACGGCGGCGTTGACGTCGGAGGTGAACAGAGCGCGGCAGCGTTCCCACTGCGGGGTGCCCGGCAGCACGTCGGCCGGCCAGGTCACCCCCGTGGCGCCTTCCATGTCGGCGCTGATCAGAATCTTCATGGTGGCGCCATCCTCCCGGTTCGGGCGGCCGACGGGGCCGCCGGTGTCGAACGTTGCCTTCGGTTTCACCGGCGCCCCAGTAGATCACTCCGACCCGCCCCGCACCGAGGTGGGTGGCGGGGCGGGTCGGCGGCCGTCGGCGCGGCGGGAGGCGGCGGCACGGGAGACGGCGGCACGGGAGACGGCGGTACGGGAGACGGCGGTACGGGAGGCGACCGCCGCTACCGTCCCGGCGTCACACCGCGGCGGAGCGGCTCACCGCTTCGCGAGGACGTACCAGCTCGCCGGCAGTTCGATCCGGGTACCGTCCGCCAGATACTCCGTCTGGGGCAGCGGCGCCTGCCCGGAGGCCAGGACGGTCAGCCCCGCCGCGCCCAGCAGCTCCGGCATCTCGTCGTCCTCGGCGTCGGCCGGCCGCAGACCGTGCGCGAAGACCCGCCGCAGCTTCTCCGGCGGGCCGCCGGGACCCTCCGCCGCCCGCCGCAGGACGTCCTTGGAGCCGCTGGTCAGCTCCGTGACGAAGGCCCGGCCGCGCGCGCCGAGCAGGGTGGCGACCGCGCCCGCCACGGCGGGCCGGTCCTGGGGCTCGCTCTGGTGGATGACCGCCCGCATGTAGACGTTCACGTCACCGATCCGCTCGCTCAGCGCCCGTACCGCGGCCTGGTCGACCAGGTCGAGCTGCTCGTACCGGGCCACGCCCGCCGGGTCGGCGCGGCGCGCGTGGTCGACCGCCGCCCGCGAGAGGTCCACCCCGATGGCCCCGGCGAAGCGGGTGGCGAGATACCGGGTCTGGGTGCCGCTGCCGCAGCCGAGGTCGACCACCGGCAGCGAGGCGTCCGCGTGCGGCAGCAGCAGTTCGCTGTGGGGCGCGGCGGAGAAGACCGGGTCGGCGTCCCAGATCGCCTCGCCCGGGGCGTCGGAGGTCTCGCGCCAGTAGCCTTCCCACGACTCGCGGTAGCGCGGCGTTACGTCCATACGGGCTCCCCAACTCGGGCTCGCCTGTCGCGAGCTGCGCAGACCGGACTACGTCCGCGCCACCGGGAAGGGCAAGAGTGCGGCGCTCTTCTTCACCGTCCGTTCGCACGGACCCCCGTCTTCACACCGAGCGCCTGCTCGAACCAGACGGTCTTGCCACGTGCCGACGTGCTGGTGCCCCACTCGCGCGCGAGGCTGCTCACCACCCGCAGCCCGCGGCCGAACTCGTCGTCCGGGCCCGCGTCGAGCAGCGCTGCCGGGGCCGGTTCGTCGTCGCGCACCTCGCACAGCAGGGCGTCCGTACGGACCAGGCGCAGCCCGACCCGCTGCGAGCGCGCGTGGTTCACCGCGTTGGTGACCAGCTCGCTGACCATGAGCTGGGCCGCGTCCACCGCGCCGGGCAGCCCCCACGCCAGCAGCCTGTCGCGCACCAGGCGGCGCGCCCGGCCGACCTCCCGTGGATCCAGGGCCAGTTCGTACTCGGCGACGTCCTCGTCCTCGATCCCGTTGAGCCTGGCCATCAGCAGCGCCACGTCGTCCTTGCGGCCCTCGCGGGTGTTCAGGGCGCGGATGATGGTGTCGCAGGCGCTGTCCATCGAGGCGGCGGGGTGGGCGGCGGAGGCGCACAGCGCGGCGAGCCCTTCGCCGATGTCGGCGCCGCGCACCTCGACCAGGCCGTCGGTGCACAGCACCAGCCGGTCGCCGGGGCGGACCGCGAAGGCCGCGGTCTCGAAGGCGACTTGACCGACGCCGATCGGAGCGCCCGTGGGGATGTCGAGGACCTCGGCGCCGCCGTCCTCGGCGCGGACGAGCACGGGCGGGATGTGTCCGGCGTTGGCGAGCTGGATCTCGGATCTGATCGGGTCGTAGACCGCGTAGAGACAGGTCGCGAGGTACTGCTCGCCGAGCCGTTGGGCCAGGTCGTCGAGGTTGCGCAGCAGTTGGGCCGGTGGCATCTCCATGGTCGCCATGGTCTGTACGGCGGTCCGCAACTGGCCCATCATCGCGGCCGAGTTGAGGCCGTGACCCATGACGTCCCCGACGACGAGGGCGGTGCGCGAGCCGGGGAGTTTGACCGCGTCGAACCAGTCGCCGCCGATCCGGCCGAGCAGGGCGCCCGGCAGATAGCGGGTGGCGATGTCGCAGCCCGCCATGCGCGGCGCGACCTGGGGCAGCATGCTGTCCTGGAGGGTCTCGGCGACGTTCTCCTGGTACGTGTACATGCGGGCGTTGTCGAGCACGAGCCCGGCGCGGGCGGCGAGTTCGGCGCCGGTCGTGCGGTCCATGTCGTCGAACGGCTCGCGCCCGGCCCTGCGCATCAGCACCATGAAGCCGAGCACCACGTCACGCGCCTTCAGCGGTACGAGCAGCATCGAGCGGTGGTTGATGAGCGGGCGCAGGTCGCGCTTCTCGAACTGTCCGGAGATCCGGTTGCCGTCCTCCTCGCTGATGTGCGGGATCAGCACGGGCTCGCCGGTGACCATGCACTGGAAGAACGGGGTGTGTTCGGGGAAGGCGATGGCCTCGCCGACCGGCACCGTGTCGTCCCAGCGCCCCGGCTCGTCGTTGTGTTCCACCCAGACCCGGTGCCAGACGGTGGTCACGTCCGGCACGCCGTCCGGGAACCCCTCACCGGCCAGGACGGCGGCGCGCAGATGGGTGCCGGCGAAGTCGCTGAAGCGCGGCACGGCGGCGCTGGTCACCTCGCGGATGGTGCTCGCCAGATCGAGCGAGGAGCCGATCCGGCCGCTGACCTCGTTCAGGAACTCCAGCCGCTCGCGCACGGCGGCGTATTCGAGGTCGAGTTGGGGCCTGGGCGCCGCCCGGCGCGGGAGCCGCCCGGCGGCGGGCGGGACGTCCTCGGTGCCGTACCGCTCGGGCGAGTGGCGCGGCACGCCCCAGTCGGGGGTGAGGGGCACCCGGTCGTGCCGGCTGAACTCCATGACCGGGTAGCCCATGTCGAGCACCTGCGTGACGATACGGGTGGACTCGGCGGGGCCCATGTTCGGCAGGATGTCGGGCAGCCGCCCGGCCAGCGTGTCCGCGTCCGGGAACTCGGTGTGCAGGGCGAAGCCCGGGGTGATCCGCAGGTGCGGGCCCGGCCTGCCGTCCTCACCGGCCGAGAACTGGCCGCCGTCCGCCGCCAGGACGAGGTGGCGGCCGGGGCCGGGGCCGATCAGCGGATAGGCCCACCAGAGCACATCGGTGCGCCCACGCCCCGGGTCGGAGACCTTCGCGCGGCCCGCGGTCGGGTAGGAGCCGCGGGCGTGCAGCCCGGGGCCCAGTTCGTCGCCGGGGTCGTATCCGCCGTGGGCCACGCCCGGCTCCTCGTCGGCCAGCGCGCCCGCGACCGGCATCAGATCGGCGGCGGGCCGGCCGACGGCCTGCTCCCGCGCGGGTCCGAACAGCCGTCGCGCGCCGGACGACCAGTGCGACACGAGGCCGTCCCCGTCCACGACGACCACGGCGAGCGGAATCCTTCCGGCCGGGGCGAGCCGCTGCGGCGGCCCCGGCGGAATGCCACTGTCCATGGGTGGGAGGCTCCTTCCCTGCTGCCAGAATCCGCGGCTCCACCCTCCACGGTACGGCCCTCCGCGGGCGCGGCGCCGGGCATTGAACCAATAGGTTGTGCGCCCGCGCACAACCGCTGATTGACTGAAATTCAGTCAGTCCTCGTGGCCCAGCTGGAGGTCGCGTTCGGTCCGTCCGCCGCCCGCCATCCGGAGCACGGTGGCGACCGGCGGATAGCCCGCGGCGATCACCGTGTACTCGCCGGACGACAGGTCGACGAAGCGGAAGGTGCCGTCGAGACCGGTGGTGAGGGTGTCCACCACATTGCCCGCGGCGTCGAGGAGGGTGACGCGCGCGTCCTCGACGGGACGGCCGCCGCCGGCGCGCACGGTGCCGCGCAGCACGGCTCCGCCCGCCAGTTCGATGTCCTGCCGGGCCTCCCGTGACGCCTGCACGCTGACGGGCAGCGCGGCGGGCCGGAAGGCGGGCGCGCTCGCCGCGAGCGTGTACTCCCCGGCCACCAGTTCGGAGATGACGTACGCGCCCTCCCGGCCGCTGCGGGTGGACGCCACGACGTCCCCGCGTACGTCGGTGAGGGTCACGGCGGCGTCGCGCACCGGGGTGCCGTCGGCGGTGCGTACGGACCCGGCGAGGCGGCCCGCGCCGCCGAGGACGACGTCGAGTTCGACGGGCCGTTCGCCGACGGTCACGGTGACCGCCTGGGGCTGGTGCCCGCCCGCCGCCGCGATCATCACGTACGACCCGGAGCCGGGCACGCTCAGCGCGTACCGGCCGTCAGCGCCGCTCGCCCCGCGCCCGATCTGCTGTCCCTGGACGTCGATGAGGGTGAGCGCGGCCCGCGGCACGACGGTGCCGTCGTGGTGCTGCACGGTGCCGCAGACGGCGACCCCCGGGGTGTGCGGGACGGCGGCGGGCGCGGTCCGCGGCTCCGGGAGGACGGTGGGCGCGGCGGGGACCGCGCCGGACTCGGCGGCGGGGGCGTTCTGGGACACCAGCGGTTTCTCCTTGAGGAAGAAGGTGATCAACAGGCCGAGGGCGAGCACCGGCACGAGGTAGAGGAAGATCCGGGGCATCGCGTCCGCGTACGCCTGGACATAGCCGTCGCGTACGGCGGGCGGCAGGGCGCGGACCGACTGCGGGGTGATGGACTCGGCGCCCAGCGGCGCGGCCCCGGCGGGGATACGGTCGGCCAGCGCGTCGGCGAGCCGCCCGGCGAAGAGCGTGCCGAAGACGGCCGCGCCCACGCTGCCGCCGATCTGCCGGAAGTAGTTGTTGGCGCTGGTGGCCGCGCCGATGTCGGCGGGCGGCACGGCGTTCTGCACGGCGAGGACGATCACCGGCATCACCAGGCCGATCCCGAGGCCGAGCACCGCCTGCGCGATACCGCACTCCAGCCGGGAGGTGCCGGTCTCCAGCCGGGACAGCAGCCACATCCCGAGCACCGACAGGACGCCGCCGAGCACCGGATAGCGCTTGTAGCGGCCGGTACGGGAGATCAGCTGGCCGGAGGTGACGGAGGCGACGACGATGCCGCCCATCATCGGGAGCATCAGCAGCCCCGACTCGGTGGCGCTGGCCCCGTCGACCATCTGGAGGAAGGTGGGCAGATAGCTGGCCGCCCCGAACAGCGCCACCCCGACCACCATGCCGGTCAGGCCGCACACGACGAAGACCGGATCGCGGAACAGCCGCGGCGGGATGATCGGTTCGGCGGCGCGGCGCTCGACCGCCACGAAGAGCACGGCGCTCGCGACGGCGCCCGCCGTCAGGCCCAGGATGACGCGCGAGCCCCACGCGTACTGCGTACCGCCCCAGCTGGTCAGCAGCACCAGGCAGGTGGAGGCGGCGGCGAGCAGCAGGGCGCCCAGCACGTCGAACCGGGCCCTGACCGGGGGCCGGGGAAGCTTGAGCACCACGCTGACCACGGCGAGCGTGAGCAGCCCGAAGGGCACGTTGAAGTAGAAGCACCAGCGCCAGGAGACATGGTCGGTGAAGAAGCCGCCCAGCAGCGGACCGGCCACCGAGGCGACTCCGAAGGAGCCGCCGATCAGCCCCATGTACCGGCCGCGCTCACGGGGCGGCACGATGTCCGCGATGATCGCCTGCACACCGATCATCAGACCGCCCGCGCCGACGCCCTGGAGGGCGCGGAAGGCGATCAGCTGGTTCATCGTGCGCGACCAGCCCGCCAGCGCGGATCCGATGACGAAGACGACGATGGCGAACTGGAAGACGCCCTTGCGGCCGAAGAGGTCCCCGAGCTTGCCGTAGACCGGCAGCCCGACCGTGGCGGTGAGCAGATACGCGGTGATCGCCCAGGACATCCGGTCCAGGCCCCGCAGCTCCCCGACGATCCTGGGCAGCGCGGTCGCCACGATCATCTGTTCCAGCGCGGCGAGCAGCATGGCGAGCATCAGCCCGACGAAGACCAGCCGCACCTGGCGCGGGCCGAGGTATCCGGTGGCCGCGCCGGGCGCGGGCGGTGGCGGCGGCCCGGCCGCGGCGGCGGGGAACGGCTCGGCGGCGAGTCCGGCGCCCCCGCCCGCGTCCCGCCCGACGCCCTTCACCAGAGTGGTCCCGCCCACGTACTGCTCCCCTCGTCACACCTGCGCGGCGTCATTGTTCACATCGCGCGCCGAGCGGGAGCAAGCGGGATTCTCCGCGCCCGAAGGAGGTGGTGACGAGGGGAAGTTGACCGGGGACCGGCGGCGCCGAGGCGCTCATCAGGGGCTTTCCCGCGGCGTGTCGCACGGGCGACGCGCGACGGCACGGTCACGACGCCGCGGGGAAGACCACTCGAATCGGTGACTCCGGCAACGATCTGCCGGAGCCCGGCGCGGGTGCCTACGCCTCGGGGGACCCGGCCCCGGGCTTCGCCCCGGCCTCGGTGTGCGCGGCGAGCTTCGCCAGCACCTCGTCGTAGATGCGGCCGAGGCCCTTGGGCGCGAAGGTCCGCTCGAAGAAGCCGCCGATGCCGCTCGCGCCGTCCCAGACCGAGGTGACGACGGCCTTCGAACGGCCCTCACCGGCCGGGGTGACGATCCAGGTGGTCACCATCGAGGAGTTGCGGTCCTTCTCGACCAGCTGCCCGTCGGTCGGCTCGGTCACCTCCAGCAGGCAGTCCCGGACGCGCTTGCTGGTGGCCTGGAGCTTCCAGTGGACGAGGCTGCCCTCACCGTCGCCGCCCTCCCGCACCTCGTACTCGCTGAACTGGCCCGGCAGGAGCTTCGCGCGGGTGTTCTCGTAGTCGGCCAGAGCATCGAACACCGTCTCCGGGTCCGCCGCGATGATTCGCTCCGTCGTGGCCTCGACCTGCGCCATGGCTCTTCCTCCAGCACTCGGTATTTCGGTGGGGTGCGGCCACCCAACCACCCTCCGGCACGCCCGCCCAAATCCGGGTCCCGGCGATCAAGGGAACAAATGTTCTATTCTGCGGACAGTGCTACAGAGGAGGTCCCCATGCGCTGGGACAATCTGGTCGAGAACGCCTCGACGAACGGGCCGACCGGGGACATCGCGCTCTTCCGTACGGACGCGGTGACCACCCGCACCTTCGACACACCCGAGTTCGCCGGCATCACCTTCCACGAGGTCCGCGCCCGTTCGATCGTGAACCGGGTGCCGGGCGCGTCCCGGATGCCGTTCGAATGGACGGTGAACCCGTACCGGGGCTGCACCCACGCCTGCGTGTACTGCTTCGCCCGCAAGACCCACAGCTATCTGGACCTCGACACCGGGACCGGCTTCGACTCGCAGATCGTCGTCAAGATCAACGCGCCGGAGCTGCTGCGCGAGCGGCTCGCCTCCCCCCGGTGGCAGGGGGCGCACATCGCGATGGGCACCAACGTGGACTGCTACCAGCGGGCCGAGGGCCGCTACCGGCTGATGCCGGGCATCATCGCGGCGCTGCGCGACCGCGCCAACCCCTTCTCCATCCTGACCAAGGGCACGCTGATCCTGCGCGACCTGGAGCTGCTGCGCGAGGCCGCCGCCGTCACCGAGGTGGGCGTCTGCGTCTCGGTCGGCTTCACCGACCGGGAGCTGTGGCGCACGGTCGAACCGGGCACCCCCTCCCCTGAGCGCCGCCTCGACGTCGTACGCGCCATGACCGCCGCCGGGATCGACTGCGGGGTGCTGATGGCGCCGGTCATCCCCTTCCTGGGCGACGGACCGGACCAACTGCGCGCCACGGTGAGCGCGATAGCCGCCGCCGGCGCCACGTCGGTGACCCCGCTCGCCCTCCATCTGCGCCCCGGCGCGCGCGAGTGGTTCATGACCTGGCTGGGCCACCACCACCCGGGCCTGGTGGACCGGTACGAACGGCTGTACGCGGACGGCGCGTACGCGCCCACGTCCTACCAGCGCCGGATCACCCGGCAGGTGCACGAACTGGCCGCCGAGTACGGGATAGGCCCCACCGGCCGCCGCGCGGCCCGCCGCATCCCGGAGCCCCGGGAGCCCGCCCCCGCCCCCGAACCCGGGGCCACCCAGCTGACGCTGGGGTGAGACGGCGGCCCGCTCACCGCGCGCGAGACGCGTTACGCGAGGCGGCCCAGCGCCTCCCGCGCCGCCGCGCCCAGCCTCGGGTGGGTGCGGGCCGCTTCGAGTACGGGGCGGGCGCGGGAGTCGCCGAGCCGCCCCAGACCCTCCACGCAGGCCAGCGCCACCCGCCAGTGCGGCTCGTCCGGTGCCAGCAGGCGGCCCAGCGTGGCGGTCAGGGCCGGTACGGACTCGGGGGCGCGCAGTGCGGCGAGGAGCCGCACCGGGTGCAGCGCGTACGCCGTGCGCAGTTCGTTGGTCGCGAGCGCGGCGGCGGCCCGGGGCGTGCGCGGGTCGCCGAGCCTGGCCAGCGCGTACGAGGCGCTGACGCAGCGCTCGGGGTCGCGGTGGTTGAGGAGCAGCACCAGCGCCTCGAAGGCCCGCCGGTCCCCCGCGCAGCCGAGCCGGAAGGCCGCCGTCTCCCTTGCCCACAGCGGCTGCCGGGGTGCGGTGAGGACCGCGGCCAGTTCCTCCGTGTCCTCGGTGGCGATCAGCCGTTCGCACGGGGCGGAGGCGCCGGACTCCTCCCGCACCCGGTCCGCGAGTGAGCGGAAGTCCTCATCCATGGCGGCCTCATCCATGAGGGTCAGCGTATCGACTCCGGTGACGGTGACGCGCCACACAGTGACCGGACGCCCGCAGACCCCTGGCGCGCTCGTTACTCGTCAGTTAATCTCAGATGAGCGGATCATCTCCGCGATTCGACGGCCTGGTGACGCAGCCGTCCCGGTCCGGCCCGCCGGACCGGTCGTACGGCGTGGCCCCGGGACAGGGCCCGCCGCGACTCCCTTTTCCCGCGCCGCCGTTCGCGCGCGCCCTCCGCCGTCACTCATCCCCTGGAGTCCCCCGATGGACATCCGTACGGACACCCCCGGCCCGACCGTTCCCGTCCCCGGCCCCGTCGTCCCCGTCCCCGCCACCCTTCCCCTGCCCACCGTCGCCGTCGTCGGTCTCGGCACGATGGGGACCGGCATCGCCGAGCTTCTCGCCCGCTCCGGCCGCGAGGTGATCGGGATCGATCCCGACCCGGCCGCCGCCGCGCGGGCCGTGCGCGCCGTGGAGGAGTCGACCGCGCGGGCGGTGGCGCGCGGCGGGCTCGGCGCGGCGCAGCGGCTGACCGCGCTCGCCCGCTTCCGTACGTTCTCCGGCCTCCGGGCCGCCGCGGAGGCCCCGTTGGTGATCGAGGTCGTGCCCGAGGAGTACGAGACCAAGCGGCGCGTGCTGAGCGAGCTGGACGGGATCGTCGGCTCCGGCGCGATCCTCGCGACCGGCACGAACGCGCTGTCGGTCACCCGGCTGGCCGCCGGTTCCGCGCATCCGGAACGGGTGCTCGGCCTGCATTTCTTCCACCCCGCGACCGCGATGCGGCTGGTGGAGGTGGTGTCGTCGGTGCTGACCGCGCCCGAGGCGGTCGCGGCGGTCACCGCGCTCGCCCGCGCGCTGGGCAAGGAACCGGTGGCCGTGGGCGACCGGCCCGGATTCGTCGCGGACGGGCTGCTGTTCGGCTATCTCAACCGGGCGGCGGCCATGTACGAGTCCGGGTACGCCTCGCGTGCGGACATCGACGCGGCGATGCGGCTGGGGTGCGGGCTGCCGATGGGGCCGCTGGCGCTGCTCGACCTGATCGGGATCGACACCGCCCGTACCGTGCTCGACGCGCTGCACGCCGCGTCGCACGACCGGCTGCACGCGCCCGCGCCGGTGCTCCGGCAGCTCACCGACGCCGGGCTGACGGGGCGCAAGGCCGGGCGCGGCTTCTACACGTACGAGGCGCCGGGCGGCGGTACGCCGGTGCCGGACGCGCTCACTCCCTCGCCCGCCGCGCGCACCGCGCCGGGGCGGCCCGTCGCCTCGGTCGGCGTCGTCGGCTCCGGCACGATGGCGAGCGGCATCGCCGAGGTCTTCGCGACGGCGGGGTACGACGTGGTGCTCGCCGCCCGCACCCGGCAGCGGGCGACGGCCGCCGCCGCCCGGGTCGCGGCCTCCCTGGACCGCTCGGTGGCGAAGGGGCGGCTCGCCCCGGAGGCCCGCGACGCCGCGCTGACGCGGATCGCCCCGGCCGGGTCGCTCGACGCGCTGGGCGCGGTGGATCTCACCGTGGAGGCGGTGGCCGAGGACCTGGCGGTCAAGCGGGGGCTGTTCGCCGCGCTCGACGCGGTGTGCCGGCCGGGGGCGGTGCTGGCGACGACGACCTCCTCGCTGCCGGTGGTGGCCTGCGCCCGCGCGACCGGCCGCCCGCAGGACGTCCTCGGCATGCACTTCTTCAACCCGGCGCCGGCGATGCGGCTGGTGGAGGTGGTGCGCACGGTGCTGACCCGCGACAGCGCCCACGCCACCGTCCGTGAGGTGTGCGCGGACATCGGCAAGCACCCGGTGGACTGCGGCGACCGCGCCGGGTTCATCGTGAACGCGCTGTTGTTCCCGTACCTCAACAGCGCGGTCAGGATGGTCGGGGAGCACTACGCGACGATGGACGACATCGACGCCGCGATGCGGCTCGGCGGCGGCTATCCGATGGGCCCCTTCGAACTGCTCGACGTGGTCGGCCTCGATGTCTCGCTCGCCATCGAGCGGGGGCTGCACCAGGAGTTCCGCGACCCCTCCCTGGCCCCCGCGCCGCTGCTGGAGCAGCTGGTGGCGGCGGGCTGCCTGGGACGCAAGAGCGGACGCGGCTTCCGGGAGTACGCCAAGCGGCGCTGAGCCGGTCCCCCCGGCGGGGTGGCGCGCGGCCCTGAGCAGCGCGAAGGACGGAGCGGGGCGCGGCGCGGGCCGTCCCCCGCGCCGCCCCCTCGGGCGCGCCGCGCGGCGCCGATGCAGTACGTTCACCTCATGTCCCAGCCCGCCAGGTCCGCCCGCTCCAGCAGCAAGTCCGACGTTCCCGAGAGCGCCGCGGGCACCCGCGCCGCCGCTCAGCGGCTCAAGATGCGCCGTGAACTGGCGGCGGCGGCGATGGAACTGTTCGCGACCAAGGGGTACGAGGCGACGACGGTCGACGAGATCGCCGCCGCGGCCGGGGTCGCCCGGCGGACCTTCTTCCGGCACTTCAGGTCCAAGGAGGAGGCGATCTTCCCGGACCACGACGACACGCTGGTACGGGCGGAGGCGGTGCTCAACGCGGCCCCCGCGCACGAGCACCCGCTGGACACGGTCTGCCGGGGCATCAAGGAAGTCATGCGGATGTACGCGGGCTCCCCCGCCGTCTCCGTGGCCCGCTACCAGCTCACCCGCGAGGTGCCCACGCTGCGGGAGGCGGAGATCGCCTCGGTGGCCCGCTACGAGCGGCTGTTCACCCGCTATCTGCTGGGCCACTTCGACGAGCGCGACCACACCGACGGCAATGACGATCCGCTGCTGGCGGAGGTGGCGGCGTCCGCCGTCGTCACCGCGCACAACCACGTGCTGCGGCGCTGGCTGCGGGCCGACGGCCAGGGCGATGTGGAGACACAGCTCGACCACGCCTTCGCGATCGTCCGCGAGACCTTCGGCAGCGGTATCGGCGCGGGCCGCACCATGGGCGAGACGCCCCGCCGCCCCGCCGCCGCGGCGCGCACCAGCGGGGAGGTGGTGGTGGCGGTGGCCCACACCGACGCCCCGCTCGACGAGGTCATGCGCACCATCAAGCAGGCCCTCAAGGGCGCGTAGCGCCCGCCCCCACCACGTCACCGCCCGCGCCGCCATCCGGCCAGCCCGCGGGTCGGAAGTGATATCCACGGCACCCCGAGCGGTAGACATCGCTCATGCGTGCCACCCAGCCGTCAATTGAGACAGATTTTTGGCACTCAGTGCCTTGTCAGCTGTCACCGTGTGCCATACGTTGAGGGTGTCCGGCTGTTCCCACAAGCCCTCCCGCTCGTGTGTCCGGACGCCTGCGTCACAGGCACCCGCGCGCCCACCCCGGCGCCACAGCTCAGCGCGATCAGCGCGAAACGCACCACGCGCACCGCACCACGCGCACCGCACCACGCGGTCAGCACCACGCGGTCAGCACCGTCCGCCGAACCGACGGCACACCTCCGCCCCGTCGGCGGACCCGTCGCCATCCGCCCGCGCGCCCTCGTCCTCAGCCGTACTCGTCGCACCCTCAGCTTCGCCGGAGGCCACAACGTGAAGGAAATCCTGGACGCGATCCAGTCGCCGGACAGTACGTCAGCCGACTTCGCCGCGCTGACCGTCCCCGACGCGTACCGTGCCGTGACCGTGCACAAGGACGAGACGGAGATGTTCACGGACCTCCCCGGCCGGGAGAAGGATCCGCGCGCCTCGCTCCACATCGACGAGGTGCCGGTGCCCCCGCTCGGCCCGGGAGAGGCCCTCGTGGCCGTGATGGCCAGCTCGGTGAATTACAACTCCGTGTGGACCGCGCTCTTCGAACCGCTGCCGACCTTCGGCTTCCTGGAGCGGTACGGCAAGCTCAGCGAGCTGGCGCGGCGGCACGATCTGCCGTACCACGTCATCGGCTCCGACCTCGCGGGCGTGGTGCTGCGCACCGGCCCCGGGGTCAACGCCTGGCGGCCGGGCGACGAGGTGGTGGCGCACTGTCTCTCCGTCGAGCTGGAGTCGTCCGACGGCCACAACGACACGATGCTCGACCCCGAGCAGCGCATCTGGGGGTTCGAGACCAACTTCGGCGGCCTGGCCGAACTCGCCCTGGTGAAGTCCAATCAGCTGATGCCCAAGGCGCCCCATCTGAGCTGGGAGGAGGCGGCGGCCCCCGGTCTGGTCAACTCGACCGCGTACCGCCAGTTGGTGTCGCGCAACGGCGCCGGCATGAAGCAGGGCGACAACGTCCTGATCTGGGGCGCGAGCGGTGGACTCGGCTCGTACGCCACGCAGTTCGCGCTCGCGGGCGGCGCCAACCCGGTCTGTGTGGTCTCCAGCGACCGCAAGGCGGAGATCTGCCGCCGGATGGGCGCCGAGGCGGTCATCGACCGCACCGCCGAGGACTACCGGTTCTGGTCGGACGAGCACCACCAGGACCCGCGCGAGTGGAAACGCTTCGGCAAGCGGATCCGCGAGCTGACGGGCGGTGAGGACGTGGACATCGTCTTCGAGCACCCGGGGCGCGAGACCTTCGGCGCCAGTGTGTACGTGACCCGCAAGGGCGGCACGGTCGTCACCTGCGCCTCCACCTCCGGCTACACGCACGAGTACGACAACCGCTATCTGTGGATGTCGCTCAAGCGCATCATCGGGTCCCACTTCGCCAACTACCGCGAGGCGTGGGAGGCGAACCGGCTGGTCGCCAAGGGCCGGATCCATCCGACGCTGTCGAAGGTGTACGCGCTGGAGGACACCGGCCAGGCCGCGTACGACGTGCACCGCAACCTCCACCAGGGCAAGGTCGGGGTGCTGGCGCTGGCGCCGCGCGAGGGGCTGGGGGTACGGGACGAGGAGCTGCGGGCCCGGCACCTCGACGCGATCAATCTGTTCCGTGACGCCCCGGCGGAGCGGACCGACCAACACCGCCGTGACGCCCCGGCGGAACGGACCGACCAACACCGCCGTGACGCCCCGGCGGAACGGACCGACCAACACCGCCGTGACGCCCCGGCGGAACGGACCGACCAACACCGCCGTGACGCCCCGGCGGAGCGGACCGACCAGCACCGCGGGAGCGCGACGTGACCGACCGCCACAAGGACCGTCCCTGGCTGATGCGGACGTACGCCGGTCACTCGACCGCCGAGGCGTCCAACGAGCTGTACCGCCGCAACCTGGCCAAGGGCCAGACGGGGCTCTCGGTCGCGTTCGACCTGCCCACCCAGACCGGCTACGACCCGGACCACGTCCTCGCGCGCGGCGAGGTGGGCCGGGTCGGGGTGCCCGTCTCGCACCTCGGCGACATGCGGCGGCTGTTCCGGGACATCCCGCTGGAGCGCACCAACACCTCGATGACCATCAACGCCACCGCCATGTGGCTGCTGGCGCTCTATCAGGTGGTCGCGGAGGAGCAGGGCGCCGATCCCGGCAAGCTCCGGGGGACGACGCAGAACGACATCGTCAAGGAGTACCTGTCGCGCGGCACCCATGTCTTCCCGCCCGTGCCGAGCCTGCGGCTGACCACCGACATGATCACCTATACGGTCGCCCGCCTCCCCAAGTGGAACCCGATCAACATCTGCAGCTACCACCTCCAGGAGGCGGGGGCGACCCCCGTCCAGGAGATCGCCTACGCGATGTCCACCGCGATCGCCGTACTCGACGCGGTGTTCGCGTCGGGCCGGATCCCCGAGGAGCGCCGGGGCGAGGTGGTCGGGCGGATCTCCTTCTTCGTCAACGCGGGCGTGCGGTTCGTCGAGGAGATGTGCAAGATGCGCGCCTTCTCGCGCGTCTGGGACCGGATCACCCGGGAGCGGTACGGGATCGAGGACGCGGGGCAGCGCCGCTTCCGCTACGGCGTCCAGGTCAACTCGCTCGGGCTCACCGAGGCGCAGCCGGAGAACAACGTCCAGCGGATCGTGCTGGAGATGCTCGCCGTGACGCTCTCCAAGGACGCCCGCGCCCGCGCGGTGCAGCTGCCCGCTTGGAACGAGGCGCTGGGGCTGCCCCGGCCCTGGGACCAGCAGTGGTCGCTGCGTATCCAGCAGGTCCTGGCGCACGAGAGCGATCTGCTGGAGTACGCGGACCTCTTCGAGGGCTCGCGTGTCGTGGAGGAGAAGGTGGCGGCCCTGGTCACCGAGGCGT
Source organism: Streptomyces corynorhini (assembly GCF_003346515.1). Classification (GTDB taxonomy): domain Bacteria; phylum Actinomycetota; class Actinomycetes; order Streptomycetales; family Streptomycetaceae; genus Streptomyces; species Streptomyces corynorhini. The sequence continues at coordinate 25,910 of NZ_QQNA01000023.1, read as the reverse complement.
TCGAGGAGATCGGCCGGATCGAGGAGATGGGCGGTGTGATGGCGGCCGTCGAGTCCGGCTATCTCAAGTCGCGGCTGGTCTCGGCGCACGCCGAGCGCCGGGCCGGGATCGAGTCCGGCGCGGAGAAGGTCGTCGGGGTGAACTGCTACGAGTCGACCGAGCCCAGTCCGCTGACCGCGGATCTCGACACCGCGATCATGACGGTCGATCCCGCCAACGAGGCCCGGGTGGTGGCCGCCCTGCACGAGTGGCGCGACTCCCGGGACGAGCCCAGGGCCGCCGAGGCGCTGGCCGCGCTGAAGCGGACCGCCGCCGGCACCGGCAATCTGATGGCCGCCACCGTGGAGTGCGCGCGGGCCGGGGTGACCACCGGCGAGTGGTCCTGGGCGCTGCGCGACGTGTTCGGCGAGTTCCGCGCCCCGACGGGCGTGGGCGGCGCGCCGGTGGCGGTGCCCGCGGAGGCGGGCAGCCCGCTGGCCGCCGTACGCGCGAAGGTGTCCCGTACGGCCCGGGAGCTGGACACGGGACGGCTGCGGCTGCTGGTCGGCAAGCCGGGACTCGATGGGCACTCCAACGGCGCCGAGCAGATCGCGGTCCGCGCCAGGGACGCCGGCTTCGAGGTGGTCTACCAGGGCATCAGGCTGACGCCGGAACAGATCGTGGGCGCGGCGCTGGCCGAGGACGTGCACTGCGTGGGGCTGTCGATCCTGTCGGGCTCGCACACCGCGCTGGTGCCCGATGTGCTCGTACGGCTGCGCGAGGCGGGCGCGGGCGAACTGCCGGTGATCGTCGGCGGGATCATCCCGAACGCGGACGCGGCGCTGCTGCGGTCGGCCGGAGTCGCGGCCGTCTTCACCCCGAAGGACTTCGGGATCACCGAGATCATCGGTCGTATCGTCGACGAGATCCGTAAAGCCAACAAGCTCGACCCCCTGGAGGTTCCCGCATGACCCCGCCCCCCGCACCGTCCGCCACGACACCCGCCACCACGCCCGTCGGCCGGTCGCGACCGCGCCGCTCCTGCCTCGCGGTGCCGGGCTCCAGTCCGCGCTTCCTGGAGAAGGCCCAGGGGCTCCCGGCCGACCAGGTCTTCCTGGACCTGGAGGACGCCTGCGCGCCGCTGGCCAAGCCGGACGCCCGGCACACCATCGTCAAGGCGCTCAACGAGGGCGACTGGACGGGCAAGACCCGGGTGGTGCGGGTCAACGACTGGACGACGGAGTGGACCTACCGCGACGTCATCACGGTCGTGGAGGGCGCCGGGCAGAATCTGGACTGCGTGATGCTGCCCAAGGTGCAGGACGCGCAGCAGATCGTGGCGCTGGACCTGCTGCTCACCCAGATCGAGAGGACCATGGGCTTCGAGGTGGGCCGGATCGGCATCGAGGCGCAGATCGAGAACGCCAAGGGGCTGGTGAACGTGGACGCGATCGCCGCCGCCTCACCGCGCACCGAGACCATCATCTTCGGCCCGGCGGACTTCATGGCCTCCGTCAACATGCGGACCCTGGTGGTGGGCGAGCAGCCGCCGGGCTATCCCGCGGACGCCTACCACTACATCCTGATGAAGCTGCTGATGGCGGCCCGTACCCATGACCTCCAGGTCATCGACGGCCCCTACCTCCAGATCAGGAACGTGGACGGCTTCCGCGAGGTGGCGGGCCGCGCCGCCGCGCTCGGCTACGACGGCAAGTGGGTGCTGCACCCGGGCCAGATCGACGCCGCCAACGAGGTCTTCTCGCCCGCGCAGGAGGACTACGACCACGCCGAGCTGATCCTCGACGCGTACGCGTTCCACACCTCGGAGGCGGGCGGCCGGAAGGGCTCCGTGATGCTCGGGGACGAGATGATCGACGAGGCGAGCCGGAAGATGGCGCTGGTGATCGCCGGCAAGGGGCGGGCCGCCGGACTCTCCCGTACCTCCTCGTTCGAAGCGCCGAAGGGGTGAGCGCGATGCGGTTCGGACGCACCTTCGAGGAGTTCGAGGTCGGCGCGGTCTACCAGCACTGGCCCGGCAAGACGGTCACGGAGTACGACGACCATCTCTTCTGTCTGCTCACCATGAACCATCACCCACTGCATCTGGACGCGCACTACGCGGAACGGACGACGGATTTCGGAAAGAACGTCGTCGTCGGCAACTACGTGTACTCGCTGCTGCTGGGAATGTCGGTGCCGGACGTCTCCGGCAAGGCCATCGCCAATCTGGAGGTGGAGTCGCTGCGGCACATCGCGCCGACCTTCCACGGCGACACGCTCTACGGCGAGACGACGGTCCTGGACAAGACGCCGTCGCGGTCCAAGAGCGACCGCGGAATCGTCCAGGTCGAGACGCGGGGCTATACGCAGGAGGGCACCGTGGTGTGCGTGTTCCGCCGCAAGGTAATGGTCCCGACCGAGTCCTACGTGAAGGAGCGCGGCGGAGAGCAGCCCGGCCGCCCGCGGCCGAAATCCGTACCGCACTCAGCGCCGAAGTCCACGCCGAAGTCCGGGGAGAAGTGAGATGAGCCGACTCGCGCAGACCGCCGGGCTGACCGATATTCAACGGGAGATCCTTTCGACGGTAAGAGACTTTGTCGACAAGGAGATCCTGCCGGTCGCCACGGAACTGGAACACCGCGACGAATATCCGACCGCGATTGTCGAGGGGCTTCGGGAACTCGGGCTGTTCGGGCTGATGATCCCGGAGGAATACGGCGGGCTCGGCGAGTCCCTGCTCACCTACGCGCTCTGCGTGGAGGAGATCGCGCGCGGCTGGATGTCCGTCTCCGGCATCGTCAACACACATTTCATCGTGGCGTATCTCCTCAAGCGGTACGGCACCCGGGAACAGAAGGACACCTTCCTGCCGCGCATGGCGGAGGGCGAGGTGCGCGGCGCCTTCTCGATGTCGGAGCCGGCGCTCGGCTCGGACGTCTCGGCGATCACGTCCAAGGGCGTCAGGGACGGGGACGTGTACGTGCTGAACGGCCAGAAGATGTGGCTGACCAACGGCGGCACGTCCCATCTGGTCGCGGTGCTGTGCCGGAGCGAGGAGGGCCACCCGCAGGACGCCCCCGCGCACCGGTCGATGACGACGTTCCTGGTGGAGAAGGAGCCCGGCTTCGGCGAGGTGCGGCCCGGCCTCACCATCCCCGGGAAGATCGACAAGATGGGGTACAAGGGCGTCGACACCACCGAGCTGGTGATGGACGGACTTCGCATTCCGGCCGATCGGGTACTCGGCGGCACCACGGGACGAGGGTTTTACCAAATGATGGACGGTGTCGAGATCGGCCGGGTGAATGTCGCGGCGCGCGGCTGCGGGGTCGCCCAGCGCGCCTTCGAACTCGGCGTCTCATATGCCCAGCAACGCCACACCTTCGGAAAGCCGATCGCCCAGCACCAGGCGATCCAGTTCAAGCTGGCGGAGATGGCTACCAAAGTCGAGGCCGCCCATGCGATGATGGTCAACGCGGCACGCAAAAAGGACTCGGGGGAACGAAACGACCTGGAGGCAGGGATGGCGAAGTACCTCGCCTCCGAATACTGCAAGGAAGTCGTCGAGGACGCCTTCCGTATCCACGGCGGTTACGGGTTCTCCAAGGAGTACGAGATCGAGCGCCTCTACCGCGAGGCGCCGATGCTGCTGATCGGCGAGGGTACCGCCGAGATTCAGAAAATGATCATCGGCCGCCGACTGCTGGAGGAGTACCGATTCCAGGGTTAATTATCGCCTTTGAACCGATTTGACGGCGAAGAAGATCACACCACACCGGCCCGTGTCGCATGCTTCCAGCCGCCCGACTCGGGTGCTGGCTTGCTCAGTTCGGGCGCACAACCAGTACCATCGCTGGAAAGCCGCCGTCCCCCGTTGCCAGCGCGGCATCATCCGCTACGAAGGTCATCCATGCCCCACAGCCAAACCTCTGCACCCAGCGGCCGGGTCCGCATCGCACGCGGAGCATCGCCGTGGCTCCTGCCGACCGTCACGGCCGCCGCGATCGGCCTGGCCCGCGCACGCCGTTCCAAGCGCGCGGCAGCTTTCGCCGTGCCCGCCACCGCGCTCGCGGCGGGCATGCTGTGGTTCTTCAGAGACCCGGAGCGCGAGATCACGCAGGGCCGGGTCATCTCCCCGGCCGACGGAGTGGTGCAGAGCATCATGCCGTGGAAGGACGGGCGCACTCGGGTCGCCATCTTCATGAGCCCGCTGAACGTGCACGTCAACCGCGCTCCCCTCGCGGGAACCGTGACCTCCGTGGAGCACATCCCCGGCGGCTTCGTTCCGGCGTTCAACAAGGAGAGCGAGAACAACGAGCGCGTTGTCTGGCACTTCGACACCGAGCTGGGCGACATCGAGATGGTGCAGATCGCGGGCGCCGTCGCCCGGCGCATCGTCCCGTACCTGCCCCAGGGGACCAAGGTGGAACAGGGCGAGCGCATCGGCCTGATCCGGTTCGGCTCGCGCGTCGACATCTACCTTCCGGAAGGTGTCGATGTCGCTGTCGAGGTCGGTCAGACCACGACCGCAGGGGTGACTCGAATTGACCGTGATTGATCCCGACACACAGACGGACTGGGTGGCCGAGGCGGAGGCCAAGGTAGCCGAGGCGGAGGCCGAGGTCGACGAGATGCCGCTCTCGCTGCGGCTGTCGATAGCGGACACGCTCACGCTCGGTAACGCCACCTGCGGCTTCATGGCCGTCTACTTCACCACGACCGGCATCCTCATCCCGCACCTCACGGGCAGCGACGAGAGCGGCATGGCGCGGCACTCCGCCGCGACGGCCGTGATCCTCATGCTCGCCGCGGCCGTCTTCGACCTGTTCGACGGGATCGTGGCGCGCAAGCTGCGCAGCTCCCCGATGGGCGCGGAGCTGGACAACCTCTCGGACCTGATCAGCTTCGGTCTCGCACCGGCCTATTTCGTACTGGTGTACGGAATGGTCGCGGACGACGCCCATCAACGGGTGTCGGCGCTCGCGGCGATCGTGGTGCTGCTCGCCGTGGTGCTCAGGCTGGCCAGATTCTCCTGCGTGACGCTGAAGGACGGCATGTTCCAGGGCATGCCGAGCCCCTTCGGCGCGCTCACGGTCATCTCGATCGTGCTCCTTGAGCTGCCCTTCGTCCCGACCCTCCTGGCGATCATCGGCGTGGCATGGCTGATGGTGAGCCGGGTCGAGTACCCCAAGCCGCGCGGGGTGCTCGCGGTCGCGATGCTCAGCTGGATCGTCGCCGCGATGGGGCTGCTGGCGGCCTGGGCGTTCGACGCGCCGGGCGGTCAGCTGCTGCTCCAGACCGGCTGTGCGCTCCAGGTGGTGACCGGCGCGGTGATTCCGCTGTCCGCGACGGCAAGGGCGGTACGGCGGCGCGGCGGTACGGCGATCGGGTCAGATCAGGAAGTCGCGCGCGATGTCGGCCGCGAGACGCTCCAGCAGCGGGCCCGCCTCGGCGATGCACACGGCCGGGTCAGGCTCCAGCCCGCTGAGGGGGTACGCGCGGCGGATGCCCGCGCGGCCGAGCGCCTCCGGGGGCAGGCTCAGCCGCCCGCAGACCGCGATGACCTCGATGTTCCGGGCGCGGGCCGCCGCCGCGACGCCCGCCGGGGCCTTGCCGTGCAGCGTCTGCTCGTCCAGTGAGCCCTCGCCGGTGATGACGAGGGTGGCCCCGGCCAGCGCCCGGGTGAAGCCCAGGACGTCGAGCATCACCTCGATGCCGGGCCGGAAGCGCGCGCCGAGGCCGACCAGCGCGCCGTAGCCGATGCCGCCCGCCGCGCCCGCGCCGGGGGCGTACGCGAGATGCGCGGCGCGGGGCCCGACGGCCGCTTCCAGCGCCTTGGCGTACCGGGTGAGCGCCGCGTCGAGCGTGGCGACGTCCTCGGGGGTGGCGCCCTTCTGCGGTCCGTAGACGGCGGGGGCGCCCTTGGGGCCGGTCAGCGGATTGTCGACATCGCTGGCGAGCACGATGTCGGCGTCGGCGAGACGCGGGTCGAGCCCGGAGAGGTCCGCGGTGGCCAGCTCCAGCAGCCCGCCGCCGCCCGGGGCCACGGGCTGCCCGTCGGCGTCCAGGAAACGGGCGCCGAGCGCGCTGAGCATCCCCGCGCCGCCGTCGGTGGTGGCGCTGCCGCCGACCCCGAAGACGAGGGAGCGGGCGCCCGCGTCGAGAGCGGCGCCCAGCAGCTCGCCCGAGCCGTACGTGGTCGCCGTGAGGGGCGCGAAGACCCCCTCCGGGAGGTGCTGGAGGCCGGACGCCTCCGCCATCTCCACGACGGCCGTGCCGTCGCGCAGCGCGTAGGCGGCCGTCACCGTGTCGCCGAGCGGCCCGGTGACACGCACCTCGCGCCGTTCGAATCCGGCGGCCACGGCCGCGGCGACCGTGCCGTCGCCGCCGTCGGCGACGGGCAGCGTCTCGACGGGCACCCCGGGGGCGACCGAGTGGAGACCGGCCGTGACCCGCTGTGCGACCTCCACGGCCGTGAGTGAGCCCTTGAACTTGTCCGCCGCGATCAGTACGCGGGCGGAACCGCCGACCGTCTCTACCGCTCCGTCCGTCACCTTTGCATCCCTCGCTGTCGACCAGGTGTCGCGCCGGTCCCGACCCTATCCGCACGGCGCGGGGATGCCCATCGCCGAGAGCACGGACCCTCCGTCAGGAACGGCCTGGGCCTGTCCGACGAAGAGCGCCGTCCGCCAGCGGGGCAGGGCTCGCGGCGTCTGCTGGACCTACTGGGGCGACTCCGGCAGCGCGGCGAGTGCGCGTGCGTGCCCGACGTTGCCGACCCCGTCCTACGGGCAGACCGAGCTACTTCGCGGACACTCCTTTAGCACACTCCGATCAGGGACATTCGCCTGGGTAAGGCGCGGTCCTGTGGCCCGGATACTCTTCGGGTGTGACGGACACCGATACCCACCAGCCCCCCGCCCCCGCTCCCGCCCACGCGTCCGACGCCGAAGCCGAAGCCGCCGCGTACGCCGCGTACATCGCCTCGCTGCCCCGCGTCCTCGCGGGCGCCGCCGTGCTCCTGCGGGACGGTGCGGGCCGCGTACTGATCGTCGAGCCCAACTACCGGGAGGGCTGGGCGCTGCCCGGCGGGACCATCGAGTCCGACGACGGCGAGACCCCGCGCGAAGGCGCGCGGCGCGAGACGCTGGAGGAGATCGGCCTCGACATCGAGCCGGGCAGGCTGCTGACCGTGGACTGGGTGCAGGGGGAGAACCGGCCGCCGGTCGCCTCGTACCTCTACGACGGCGGGGTGCTGAGCGAGGAGCGGCTCGCGGCGATCGTCGTCCAGGAGGACGAGCTGCTGTCGTGGCGCCTGGTGGGGCGCGCCGAGGTCCCCGCGTATCTGCCCGGCTCGCTCGGGCGGCGGGTGCTGATCGCGCTCGACGCGCTGGAACCGGGCGCGGGCACGGGCACGGTGGAGCTGGAGAACGGCCACCGCGTCTGACGGAAACGGGCCGGTCCCGGGCGGAGTTGACTTTCAGGCAGCGTGAACGCCGACAATCGCCGCCATGGACAGCACTACGGACAACACCGCGCACGGGACCGACGGCACGGGCGGTACGAGTGGCACGGGCGGTACAGGCGCAACGGGCGGCGCGACGCGCGGCACCCTCGTCGATCTCACCCTCGGGGCACCGCCCGAACTGCTGAGCATCGGCGCCTTCGCCCGGCGCGTCGGTCTCACCCCCAGCGCCCTGCGCTTCTACGACGACTGCCGCGTCCTGGCGCCCGCCCGGGTGGACGCCGTCACCGGCTACCGCTCCTACAGCCCCGACCAGGCGATCCGCGCCAATATGCTGCGAAGCCTGCGGGAGGCCGGACTTCCGCTCGCGGACGTCACGGTCGTCCTCGACGGCGAGGTGGCCGAGGCGCGCGCCGTACTGGAGCGGCACCGCGCCACCGTACGGCAGCGCGGCAGCGCGGCCGACGCCGCGATCGCGGCCGTGCTGCGCGCCATGCCGGGCCCGGACTGCCCCGCCGCCGGGGACGGCACGGCCCCGGGCACCACCCGGGTGCGGCTCGGCGGGGCCGAACTGGCGAGCGCGATACGGCAGGTCGTCCCGGCGGCCGGCACGGACCCGGCGCTCCCGGTCCTCGGCCGCGTCCTCGTCGAGATCGACCCGGACGAGGTACGGCTCGTGGCGACCGACCGCTACCGCATGGCGATACGGGGCCTGAAGCCGGTGATGACGGTGGAGGGGCCGGCGCGTCCCCTGCTGGTGGCGGCGGAACGGCTGACGGAGATCGGTGCCTGGGCGGCGCGGTGCGCGGCGGTGACCCTGGAAGCGGGGCCCGACGGCGCGCGAGCCCGGGACACGGACGGTACGGAGGTGCGTGAACTTCCGCTCTTCGAGGGCGAGTTCCCTTCCTACCGCGAGATGCTCAGGGAGCTGACGCCGCACCGGCACCGGGTGATCGTGGACCGGGCGGCGCTGCTGACCGCCCTCGGCGCCCTCGGTGACGCCCCGGGCGTCGCGCTGGCCCTCGGCCCGGACGAGGTGACCGTCGCGCTGCCCGACGGCTCCGGGGCCACCCGGCTGGAGGCGGCCCGTACGGACGGCCGGGCGCTGCGGATCGGCTTCGGTCCCGCCGTGCTCGGCGCCGCGCTGGAGACGAGCGTCGGCCCCGATGTCCTGCTGGAGATCGCCACCGCGACCGAACCGGTCGTGGTGCGCTCGGCGGACCAGGGCGGCTTCACCACCCTGGTGATGCCCGTCGCCCTGCCGGAGCGGACGGGCTGATCGACATGGCCGAGGACCTGGACACCGGGAACCCCGTCGTACGGCTGTGCGCCCGCGGCATGGCCGCCGAGACGGAGGGCAGGACGGACGAGGCGCGCGCGCTGTTCCTGCGGGCGTGGGGGGCGGCGGAGGACGACTACGACGCGTGCGTCGCCGCGCACTACGTGGCCCGTCATCAGCGGACCGGGTGGGAGACACCGCGCTGGAACCAGGTGTGCCCGGACCGTGCGGACCGGGTGGGAGACGACCGCGTACGCGGCTTCTGCGCGTCCCTGCACGGCGCCATGGGCCGCGCCCACCTCGAACTCGGCGCGCCGGGCCCGGCGCGTCAGCACTTCCTGCAGGCGGCCCAGCGGCCGGCCGACGTACCGCAGGGCCCGTACGGCGACTGGCTGCGGCTGTGCGTGGCCAGGGGGCTGCGGGACTCCGGGACTCCGGGACTCCGGGACTCCGGGACTCCGGGGAGACGGCGGCGAGCACGGCGGCCGACGATCCGGTCCGCTCCCGCTGACGCGGCGGTGCGCGCGGGCCGATCTCGACGCGCTCGGGCTGCTCCTGCCCGCGTATCTGGGCGGCCTCGGCCGTCCCGGGGACGCGGCACGTCTCGCCACCGTCCTGCGGATGCTCCACGCGGAGCGGCGCCTGCCCGGGGAGGAACAGCGCGCGCGGACGGACGCCATCACGCTCCGCGCCGCCCGGCCCCGGGGGCCGGGCGAGCCGTGAGCGCCTTTCCCCACGGGTGAGTTGATGGACCGTCGGGGGCACGCCGGGCCGTTCACACCGCGTTGGTCCCCCGTGCACGCGGGGGCGGCATCATCCTGGAGTCCCCCACGACTCGCGGAGGCCCCGATGCGCACGCGATCCAGCAGACCGAGGAACCGTCAGGCGTCCGACACCTCGACGCGCGCCCTGACGCGTCGCACCCGAACGAGTGGCTCCCGCACCGGCGGCTCCCGGGCGCGTGGCTGGACGGCCGCCGTCCTGCGCGCGTCCGGGGCCGTCGTACCGGCCGTGCTGACCGCGGTGATACTGGCGGGCGGGGGCGGGCCCAGGACCGCGCCCGCCGACGGCGTCGCCCGTGCGGGCGCCGCGAGCGTGGCGACCGCGGCGGCCGTCGCGACCGCCGCCACCGCCACGCCCGTCGCGCCCGTCACGCCCGTCTCCACCGCACGGAAGCTCCCGCCGCTGCCCGCGTCCGTGGACGGCGGCGCCTGGCCGTCCGGTCATCTGCAGGGCATGGCCGTCGACCGGCGCGCCGGGCACCTGTACTTCTCCTTCACCAACCTGCTGGTCAAGACGGATCTGCGCGGCACACCCCTCGGCTCCGTCACCGGCTTCACCGGCCATCTCGGCGACCTGGACTTCGACGAACGCGACGGCCGGGTCTACGGCTCCCTCGAATACAAGGCGGCGAAGGCGTTCTACATCGCCGTCTTCGACGGGGCCCGTATCACCCGGATGAACATGGACGCGGCCGACACGGGTGTGGTCTCCACCGTCCATCTCCGCGAGGTCGTGGAGGACTACACGGCCGACATGGACGGGAACGGCGTCTTCGACGGCGACACCGCCGCCACCCCCGACCACCGCTACGGCTGCAGCGGCATCGACGGGGTCGCCTTCGGCCCGGCCCTGGACGGCACGGGCGGCGAGCGGCTCACCGTCGCGTACGGCGTCTACGCCCACACCGCCCGCGAGGACAACGACCACCAGGTACTGCTCCAGTACGACGTGAAGCGGTGGAAGAAGTACGAGCGCCCGCTGACCGAGCGGGCCCCGCACACCAGCGGCCCGGCCGCCCCCGACGGCAAGTACTTCGTGTACACCGGCAACACCACCTACGGCACGCAGAACCTGGAGTACGACCGGCACACCGGCAACTGGCTGCTCGCCGTCTACAAGGGCACCAAGCCGCGCTTCCCCCACTACGCGCTCTTCGTCCTGGACGGTGCGAGGCGCCCTGTCGACGGCGTCGTCCGGGGCCAGCCCGCGCCCGAGCGCGGCCCACTGCTGTCGCTCCTGCCGCAGGGGCTGCACGACGCCGGGACCGGGCTGTACGGCTGGGAGTCGGCGGGGCAGTACGGGCTGGTCTCGCTCGACGACGGGCGCTACTACGTCGCCGAGACCGGCACGGTACGGGTCGACGGGGTCACCCTCCAGACGGGTCGCGCGGTGCTGCACCGCTGGACGGGGCGGACCCCGAACCCCTTCTCCGCCGTCGGCGCGTCACGAACCAGCCGACCCGGCCGCTGATGACCAGCAGGGCCATCAGCGCGACCACTCCGTGGCCGGGGAAGAGGTAACCGGCCGGGACAGCGAGCAGCATCGCGACGAGATCGAGCCAGAGTTCGGGGTCCTCGGGCCGGGGACCGGCTCCGGCGTCGAGCCCGTGGTGGCGCGCCGTCCAGCGGATCAGCAGCAGCGCTCCCATCGCGACGGCGTTGACCCCGGCGTAGACGGCGATCACGATCCCGGCCTCACTGCCGTAGGCGCCCAGCAGGTTGGAGGCGAACGGCAGCGCGCTCACCGCGAGGAGGAGGATCATCGTGCGCCGTACGAGCGCCGGGTGGGTGACGCGCACGCCGCGCATCTCCGCGTGGTGGCGGCGCCAGTAGACGGAGGTCACGTAGAAGCTCAGCAGAAAGGCCAGGTAGTGCGAGCCCTGCGCGGCGAGCGCGTGGCGCAGGGCGCCCTCGGTGGGGTGCTCGCCCAGCTCGGGCACGCCCAGGTCGAGCGCGAGCAGGGTCATGGCGATCGCGAAGACCGCGTCGGAGAGACCGAACAGCCGTCCCGTCGAGCGTTCGCCCACCGCTTCGTCGGGCGGTGTGCTGAGGGTGCTCATGCGTCGCGTCCCTGGAGTGTGCCTGTGCCGTGGGGAGTCACAACGTAGAACACCGACGGCGCGGGACCGGCGACCCGGGACGGCGGTTCACGCACGGGTGTGCCCGGCCGGACGCGGGGGTGCCTCCGGACGCGGGGGTGCCCGGCCGGGTCCTCGAACGGATCCGGCCGGACGGCTGCGTGGGCCGCGTTCAGAAGAGCGTCGCGGTCTCCGGTCCCGCGGTGCCCGCCGACTCGAAGGCCAGCAGCCGCTGCTTCCGGTCGAGCCCGCCGCCGTAACCGGTGAGGCTGCCGGTCGAACCGATCACCCGGTGGCAGGGCACGATGACGCTGACCGGGTTCCTGCCGTTGGCCAGCCCCACCGCGCGCGAGGCGCCGGGCCTGCCGAGGGCCTCGGCGAGTTCGCCGTAGGAGCGGGTCTCGCCGTACGGGATCTTCTCCAGCTCCGCCCAGACCTCGCGCTGGAAGGGGGTGCCCGCCATCCGCAGCGGCAGGTCGAACTCCGTCAGCTCTCCGTCGAAATAGGCGCCGAGCTGCCGTGCCGCCTCGGTGAAAGGACCGGGATCGGGGACACCGAAGGTCTCCTGGGGCGGGCGGTGGCGGTGCTCCGTCATGTAGAGGCCGCTCAGGGCGCCGTCGGTGGCGACGAGGGTCAGCGGGCCGTAGGGGCTGTCGATCACCGTGTGGACGACCCGGGCCGTGTCCGCGGTGCGCGGGATGGTGGTCATGGGGAGTCTCCTTTCCTGGTGGGGGCTATACGGGCAGGCGGTTGACGGCGTGGTCCTCGGTGGCCCACAGGTACTGGACGGCGTACGCGCGCCACGGTCGCCAGCCCGCCGCGCGCGCGGTGAGCGCGGCGGGGGTGGCCGGCAGGCCCAGGCCCTGGGCGGCCCGGCGCATGCCGAGATCGGTGGGGAGGAAGGCGTCGGGGTCGCCCAGCCCGCGCATCGCGATCACCTCGACCGTCCACGGCCCGAATCCGGGCAGCTCGGCCAGCTGGGCGCGCGCCTGTTCCCAGTCGCTGTCGGCTCCCAGCCGCAGCGATCCTTCGGCGAGGGCGGCGACGAGGGTGGTGAGCGTGGTGCGCCGGGTGCGCGGCAGGGCCAGCGCGCCGGGATCGAGCGAGGCCAGTGCGGCGGGGGCGGGGAAGAGATGGGTGAGCCCGCCCTCGGGGTCCTCGACGGGCACCCCGTGCGCGGTCACCAGCCGCGCCGCGTGCGTCCGGGCGGCGGCGGTGGAGACCTGCTGGCCGAGTACGGCGCGCACGGCGAACTCCGCGGCGTCGACGGTACGGGGCACTCGCCGCCCCGGGGCCTTGTCGACCAGTGGCGCCAGCTCGGGGTCGGCCCGCAGCTGCTCGTCCACGGCGACGGGGTCGGCGTCCAGGTCGAGCAGGCGGCGGCAGCTGCTGATGGCGAGGGTGAGATCGCGCGGGTCGGTGAGCGAGAGCCGGCAGGCGATGTGGTCGGGGCGCGGGGTGAGCGCGGCGATGCCGTGTCCGTACGGCAGCGTGAGCGTGCGCCGGTAGGCGCCCGCGCGCCACTCCTCGACGCCCGGTACCGCGGTGGCGACGAGGTGACCGAAGAGCTTGTCCGGGGTGAGCGGCGCGCGGAACGGCAGGCGCAGCGAGATGACCCCTCGGGGGGAGTCGGCGGTGCGGGAGGCGCGGGACGCGGCGCGGCTCCGCAGCTCGCTCGGGGACTGGGCGAAGACCTCACGCACGGTGTCGTTGAAGGCGCGGATGGAGGCGAATCCCGCCGCGAAGGCGACATCCGCCATCGGCAGCGCGGTCGTCTCGATGAGCAGCCTGGCGGTCTGCGCCCGCTGCGCGCGGGCCAGGGCGAGCGGTCCGGCGCCCAGCTCGGCCAGGAGCTGGCGCTCGATCTGCCGCGCGGAGTAACCGAGCCGTCCGGCGAGCCCGGGGACGCCCTCGCGGTCCACCACCCCGTCGTGGATGAGCCGCATGGCGCGGGCGACGGTGTCGGCGCGGGCGTTCCACTCCGGCGATCCGGGGCTGGTGTCGGGCCGGCACCGCTTGCAGGCGCGGAACCCGGCCTGCTGGCAGGCGGCGGCGCTCGGGTAGAACGTCATGTTCTCGGCCTTGGGCGGTACGGCCGGGCAGCTGGGCCGGCAGTAGATCCCGGTGGTCAGGACGGCCGTGAAGAACCAGCCGTCGAACCTCGCGTCGTTGGATCTGACGGCCCGTACACAGCGTTCGGTGTCGGTGTGCATGGCTCCATCATCCAGCACCGGCACCGTCTCGACTGGCGAGAAAACGACATGGCCCTTCGGCCTGCCGGGCGGCCGTCAGCTCCGCGGGCCGAGCGGGGGCGGGGTGTGCCCGTACCGAGGAGGGCCGGTCGTGCGGTACGCCCCGGGCGGGATCGGAGGTTCCGGTCGGTGAGACCGCCACCACGCTCCCCCGCACGGCGTCCCACACCGCGACGTCTTCGCTCAGACGTGCGGAGGGTGGGGCACCCCCCGGCGGCCGTCGGGGGGCCGCACCGCGTCACCCCCGGGGCTCAGAGCCTGTCGGGTGACCTCTGATCGGGCGGCCACGCCCTGGCCCGCACGCTTCCCGCGTTGCCGAAATGCCCTAGTAGCTCCGCTACGAGGACACTCCGGCGCCTTGGAATCGCACGCACCAGACCGCGTCCGCTTTCCGATCGAAGGTCACCCGACAGGCTCTCAGACCTGGCGCAGCCGCCGCCACACCTCCTTCGCCGCGTTGTGCCCCGACATGCCGTGCACCCCGGGGCCCGGCGGGGTCGCCGAGGAGCAGAGGAAGACGGCGGGGTGGGAGGTGGTGTACGGCGAGAGGGAGAGTTTGGAGCGCAGCAGGAGCTGGAGTCCGGAGGCGGCGCCGCAGGCGATGTCGCCGCCGATGTAGTTGGGGTTGCGCTCGGCCAGTTCGCGCGGGCCCGCCGTGGCGCGGGCCAGGACGCGGTCGCGGAAGCCCGGGGCGAAGCGCTCGATCTGGCGCTCCATCGACGTGGTGAAGTCGCCCTGCCAGCCGTTGGGGACATGGCCGTAGGCCCAGAAGACGTGCTTGCCCTCCGGCGCGCGCGACGGGTCGACCAGGCTGGGCTGCGCGGTGATCAGGAACGGGGTGTCGGGCGGCTGCCCGCCCGACGCCCGGCGCAGCGCCGTCCCGATCTCCCGGCTGCTGGGGCCGATCTGTACGGTGCCCGCCCGGCGCGGCTCCTCGGCCGTCCAGGGCACCGGCCCGTCCAGCGCGTAATCGATCTTGAAGACGCTCGCGCCGTAGCGGTAGCCGTCGTAGGCGCGGCCGAGACCGGCGATCCGCGCGAGGGCGGTCGGGGAGGTGTCGAAGACGTACGCGCGGGCGGGCGGCAGGTCGTCGAGGCGCTTGACCTCGTATCCGGTGTGGACGGTGCCGCCGAGGGCGCGCAGATACGCGGCGAGGGCGTCGGAGATCGACTGGGAGCCGCCGCGCGGCATCGGCCAGCCGTTCGCGTGCGCGGCGAGCGCGAAGACCAGTCCGACGGCGCCGGTGGCGAAGCCGCCCAGCGGGGCGATGACATGGGCGACGAGTCCGGCGAACAGCGCCCTGGCGCGGTCGTCGCGGAAGCGGCGCATCAGCCAGGTCGAGGGCGGCAGTCCGACGAGTCCGAACCGGGCGAGGGTGAGGGGGTCGCGCGGCAGCGCGGTCAGCGGCAGGGACATGAAGTCCGCCGCGAAGGAGTCCCACTTGCCGAGGAACGGGGCGACGAGGCGCCGGTACGCCCCCGCGTCGCGCGGGCCGAACGAGGCGGCCGTCTCGGCGACGGAGCGCGACAGCACCGCCGCCGTACCGTCGTCGAAGGGGTGGGCCATGGGCAACTCGGGGTGCAGCCAGTCCAGTCCGTACTCCGCGAGCGGCATGGTCCGGAAGACCGGCGAGCCGATGCCCAGCGGATGGACGGCCGAGCACGGGTCGTGCCGGAATCCGGGCAGGGTCAGCTCCTCGGTCCGCGCCCCGCCGCCCACCGTCTCCTTGGCCTCGAACACGGACACGGAGAACCCGCGCCTGGCCAGCTCGACGGCGGCGGTCAGCCCATTGGGCCCCGCCCCCACGACGACCGCATCGAGCATCGACGTCACCTTCGGCTCCTCTGTCAGCTCTGTCGGTCACCTACCGCCGACCCCAGGATATTCCCGGGCACCGACAGCCCGGGGGCGGGTACGGTCCCCGGCCATGAGCACACGAGCGGACCGCCCGGCGGAGGCGTCCATGGAGCACGTGATCGGGGCGATGGCGGCGCGGCTGACCGGGGTGCGGGGCGTACGCGCCGTGGCCCTCGGCGGCAGCCGCGCCCGGGGCACAGAGCGCCCCGGTTCCGACTGGGACCTGGGCGTCTACTACCGGGGGGCGCCGGACGTAAGGGCGTTGACCGCGCTGGCGGCGGAGGTGACCGGCGGTGGGCCGGTGGAGGTCGCGGGTCCCGGCGGCTGGGGGCCCTGGGTGAACGGCGGCGCCTGGCTGACCGTCAACGGCGTCGCGGTGGACTGGATCCTGCGCGATCTCGACCGGGTGGAGGGGGTCTGGGCGGACTGCCGGGAGGGCCGGTACGAGGTGGGGATCCAGCCCGGTCATCCGCTGGGCTTCTGGTCGCCCGCGTACGCCGGGGAGGTCGCGCTCTGCCGCGTACTGGCCGATCCGCACGGCGAGTTGACGCGTCTGCGGGAGGAGAGCGCGCACTACCCGGAGCCGCTGCGCGCGGCGTTGACCGGCGCGGTGTGGGAGGCGGGGTTCTCGGTGGCCGCCGCCCGCAAGACGCTGGGACGCGACGGCGGCGCGACCGGCGAGGGGGGCGGGGGCGACGGCGACGGTCAGGGCGAGGGCGAGGGCGAGGGCGACGACGCGCTGTATGTGGCGCTGTGTCTGTCCCGGGCCTTCGGTGTCCTCGTCCAGTGTCTGCACGCCCATCACCGGACGTGGTGCCTCAACGAGAAGGGCGCGACGGCCGCCGCGGCGGCCCTCCCGCACACCCCGCCGGAGTTCGCCCGGCGCGTCGCGGCGGCGCTCCGCGCACCGGCCGCGCGGGCGGTGGCGGAGGCGGAAGCGCTGGTGCGGGAGGTACGGGCGGTGCTGGAGCGGGGACCGGAGGCGGGGGCCTCGTCGGGCACCGGGCCGCAGACGGGCGGCTGACGGGCGGCTGACGGCCGGGGGCGACCGGGGGCGACCGGCGGCGGGCACGGGTCCCGCGACGCGACCCCGGGGCGGGGTATCACGTACCGCACGTGATCTACTACCCTGCGTCACCGCGCCTCGTCGTCCGACGAGGCATCCGCATGTGAAGGGACGCGTTCAGTGAACCGTATGCGCACGCTCCTGGCCGGGCTGGGCATCACCGCCCTCCTGGCCATGGCGCCCGCCGCCCACGCGGCTCCCCAGGAGCAGCCGGTGGAGAGGGGCCGGGCCGTGGCGACCGCCCCGGCCGCCCCCGCCGCGATCCCGCTCCCGCCCCGGCACGAGCCGTGCACCGGGGAGTTCCGGGACGACGCGCGGCTCGGCCCCGAGTACCTGCCGGACCGGTGGCAGAAGCCGGTCGGCCCGCTGCTGAAGGGCTATCACAGGACCGGGCACCTGTCGCCCGCGGCCTTCCTGAAGAAGTACTGGGAGGGGCCCGCCGATTCGGGCAGCTGGAAGTACCCGCCGAACGACGGGTTCGCCGACGTGAACGGTGTGCCGGACAAGAACGTCACCGTGCTGCGCGCCGGTGAGCGGCTGGACCGGTTCGGCTCCGAGTTCGGCTCCTACCTGGCGCCGGCCGGTGACGCGTACGCCCAGCGCGCGCTGCCGCCGCAGAACCTCAACACCCGGGACGCGGCGTTCCCCTGCGACTACCACGTCTACCAGGTCGTCAAGCCGTTCACCGTGTGGCAGGGCGGCATCGCCCCGTGGTTCGAGCAGCCGGGCCGGGGTCAGCAGATCAAGCTCGACCCGGTGTTCCTGGACCCGGGTCCGGGTGAGCGGCTGAGTGTGAAGTGGCTGCTGGACCAGGGCTATCTCGTGCCGTCCGGCGCGTAGCGTCACCGCCATGGACCGCCACACGCTGCGGGCCGCGCTGAGCGCGGCCGGGGTACCCGACGGCTACTACCGCATCGAGGGGGTCCATGAACCGGTCCCCACGCCCCCCGACTTCCTGTTCCTGCGCAGGGCCGGGGACGGGGCGTGGGAGACCGGTGCCTACGAGCGGGGGGTGTACGAGGTCGTCGCCCGCGACCCGGGCGAGGGCGCGGCCTGCGAGCGGCTGCTCCGGCTGCTCACCTGAGGTCCGGCTCCCGCGTGCTCCCCCGGCCGGTCCCCCGGCGGTCCGGCGCCGCGTCCGCCCGCGCGTCACCGCGTCCCCGCGTCCCGGCGTCCCGGCGTCCCGCTCAACCGGCGTGCCGCGCCGCCCCGGCCCGCAGCCGGTCCCGTACCCGCCGCGCGGTGCGCTCGTCCCGGGCCGCCGTGAACGGGAGCACGTTGCCGCCTGCGATGCGGTACGGCTCGCCCGCCAGCGTCGTCTGCGCGCCGCCCGCCTCCGTCACCAGCAGCAGTCCCGCCGCGTGGTCCCAGGCCAGCTCCCAGTTGAAGGCCACCGCGTCGAGCGCGCCGCGCGCCACGGACAGGTACTCAAGACCCGCGGAACCGCAGGGGCGGGCCTCGATGTCAGGACAGTCCAGACCCAGCAGGGCGTTCTTCTGCGCCTGCGAGGTGTAGTCCGGGTGCGAGTGCGCGACGCGCAGCGTCACGCCGGGCTCGGGGGCGCCGGAGCGCAGCGGGACGCCGTCGAGGACGGCGCCCTTGCCCCGTACGGCGATCGCCATCGTGTCCAGCGCCGCCGCGAAGGTCCAGGAGGCCAGCAGCTCGCCCTCCTGCGCGAGCGCGACCAGCGTGCAGAAACCGGGCTCGCCGCGTACGAACTGACGGGTGCCGTCCACCGGGTCCACGATCCACACGGGCGCGTCGCCGCGCAGCGCGTCGTAGACCGCCGGGTCCTCGTGGACGGCCTCCTCGCCGACCACCACCGAGCCGGGCAGCAGCTCGGTGAGGGCGGCCGTGAGGTGTTCCTCGGCGAGCCGGTCGGCGACGGTCACCAGATCGTGCGGGCCGCTCTTCTCCACGATCTCGTGCGCGGCCAGCTGCCGGAAGCGCGGCATGATCTCGGCCGCCGCCGCGGCGCGCACCGCCGCCTCGACGGCGGCCACGCCGGGCCCTTCGGCGGGGCCGTCGGCCGGGCCGCGCAGGGGAACCGTTCCGAACACAGAGTCATCGATCATGTGCCCAGCCAATCACGCCGCCGTGCCGGGCGGCGGGGCGCACCGGGTGACCGGTCAGCGTCCTACGGCGTAACCCTGCATGCCGCGCGGGTTGGCGGCGGCGGAGAGGACACCCGTGGCCGGGTCGCGGGCGACCGCGCACAGCCGCCCCTCCGACCAGGGCGGGCCGACGGTCACGTCGTGGCCTCGGCGGCGCAGCTCCGCGATCACGTCCGGATCCGTACCCTCCTCGACGGTCACGGATCCCGGGCGCGTACCGCGCGGGTGGAAGGAGCCGGGGAAGCTGTCGTTGTGCCAGTTGGGCGCGTCGACGGCGCCCTGGAGGTCGAGTCCGCCGCGTACCGGGGGCCGCAGGGCGAGCGCCAGGAGGAAGTGGGTCTGCCACTGGTCCTGCTGGTCGCCGCCCGGGGTGCCGAACGCCAGCACCGGCTCTCCGTCGCGCAGGGCGAGGGAGGGGCTGAGGGTGGTGCGGGGGCGGCGGCCCGGGGTCAGGGAGTTCGGCAGACCGGGGTCGAGCCACGCCATCTGGAGCCGGGTGCCGAGAGGGAAGCCCAGTTCGGGCACGACGGGGTTGGACTGGAGCCAGCCGCCGCTGGGGGTGGCGGAGACCATGTTGCCCCAGCGGTCGACGATGTCGACGTGGCAGGTGTCGCCCCGGGTGCCGCCGTCGCCCGCCACGGTCGGCTCGCCCGCGCCGGGGAGCACCGGCGCGGGCGCGGTGGACCGGCCCGAGGCGGCGGCGCGGACGTGCGCGCTGAGCGCGGGCGCGCGCCCGTCGGGGCTGCCCGGCCGCAGTTCGTACGAGGCGCGCTCGCCGATCAGGGCGCGCCGCGCGGTGTTGTACGGCGCGGAGAGCAGCGTGTCGAGGGGGACGTCGGCGGCGTCCCCGTACCAGCCCTCCCGGTCGGCCATCGCGAGCTTGCAGCCCTCGATGAGCCGGTGGACGTAGGCGCCTGAGCCGTAGGGCGGCAGGTCGGCGGCGCGCGGCGGCAGAAGCGCCAACTGCTGGAGCAGGACGGGCCCCTGGCTCCAGCCGCCCGGTTTGCAGAGCGTCCAGCCGTCCCAGTCGTGGGTGACGGGCGCCTCGTACGTGGCGGACCAGCCGGCCAGGTCGACGGCCGTGAGGGTGCCGGTGTGCCGGGAGCCGCTGGTGTCCATGGTCGGCCGGCCGGACTGCGCGAGCAGCGCCTCGGCGACGAAGCCCGTGCGCCATATCTCCCTGGCGGCCTCGATCTGGCCCACCCGGTCGTCCCCGCCGCGCCGCTCGGCCTCGGCGGTCAGCCGACGCCAGGTCGCGGCGAGGGCGGGGTTGCGCAGCAGCGTCCCGGGCTCGGGCGCGCGACCGCCGGGCAGATACACGGCGGCGGACGAGGTCCACTCCGTCTCGAACAGCGCGCGCACCGTCTCGACGGTCTCGCCGATCCGTTCGACGGGCGGGTGGCCGTCCTCGGCGTATCCGACCGCGTAGCGCAGTACGTGGGCGAGGGGCCGCGTGCCGTGGTCGCGCAGGAGCACCATCCAGGCGTCGAACGCCCCGGGCACGGCGGCGGCCAGCGGGCCGGTACCGGGGACGAGGTCCAGGCCGAGGGACCGGTAGTGCGCGATGCTCGCCCCGGCGGGCGCGGTGCCCTGCCCGCACAGCACGCGCACCTCTCCCCCGGCGGGCGCCAGCACGATGGGCACCTCTCCGGCCGGGCCGTTCAGATGCGGCTCCACGACATGCAGCACGAATCCGGCGGCCACGGCGGCGTCGTAGGCGTTGCCCCCGTCCTCCAGGACGGCCATGGCGCACTGCGAGGCGAGCCAGTGGGTGGACGACACCATGCCGAAGGTGCCCTGGAGGGTGGGGCGGGTGGTGAACATACGGCCTCTCAGGTCGCGGTCCGCGCGGACCGGCCACGCCCGTCCGGGTCCTGCGCGGTGTGTTCCCCGTCCGGTGCGGCGTACTCCTCGTACGCGCCGTCGGCCGCGTCGCGCAGGCGTTGCCAGCGGGCGTGCAGCCGCGCGTAGCGGGCCGCGCGGGCGGGGTCGGGTTCGACGGTACGTGTGGTGCTGAGGAGGCGTGCGCGCAGGGCGTCCGCGCCGTGGTCGCTCCCGGAGCCGCGCAGCGCCAGGGCGGCGGCTCCGAGCAGGGTGACGTCGGGCTCGGCGCAGACCAGTAGCGGCCGGTCCAGGACGTCGGCGCGCAGCCGCGCCACGTGGGCGCTGCGTGAGGAGCCGCCGGCCAGGGCGACCGGCAGACCGCCCGAGGGGTCGAGGCGGTCGATTCCCTGGCGCACGGTGAACGCCGCCGCCTCCTGGGCCGCCCGGAGCAGGCAGGCGGCGTCGTGTTCGGGGCGCTGGCCGAGCAGCGCGCCGCGGCTGCCGGGCCGCCAGTCGGGGAAGCGGGCACCGGTCATGCTCGGCACAACGGTGAGGCCGTGGGCGCCGGGAGGCACCGCGGCGAGTTCCTCGTCCTCCACCGTGCCGACCAGGGAGCGCCACCGCGCGACGGCGCCTCCGGTGAGCCCGGTCGCCCCGCCCGCGACGAACCGCCCGGTCAGGACGGAGGGGTTGAGCACGGCGCCGTCCGGTGGGTCGTCGGAGCCGGGAAGGAGGCGGCCGACGACGTCGGTGGTGCCGGCGATGTCGGCGATGACGTCCTCGTTCTCGCCGAGGAGCAGTCCGATGCCGACGGAGCCGTCGGGTCCGCCCGCGACGACGGGGAGTCCGACCGGCAGGCCCGTGGCGCGGGCGGCTTCCTCGGTGAGCGCGCCGACCACGGCCGACGGCTCCGACTGGGGCGGCAGCAGCGCGGGGTCCAGCCCCGTCCGGGCGAGCAGGCCGAGGTTCCACTCGCGGCGGCGCACGTCGGAGGCGAGGGTGTAGGCGGCGCTGATGGTGTCGGTGGTGAGACGGCCGGTGAGGCGCGCGAGGACGAAGTCCTTGGGGGACAGCAGGGCGTGCACCCTCGCCGTGCGCGACGCCTCCATTTCCAGCAGGTGGGCGAGGGCGCCGCCCGTCAGCGCGGGACGGCCCGCCGCGTGCAGCAGTCGCCGCACCGTGTCCGCGCCGAGCGCGGCGAGCCGCGGGATGCCCCGGGAGTCCGCCCAGCCGCTGCCGGGGCCCACGGGCCGGAGGTCGGCGTCGACGGCGACCGTCCCGATGTGGGCGGCCACGGCCAGCGCGGCGGGGGCCGACCGCCCGGAAGACCGCCCGGAAGCCTGCCCGGACACCCCCGCGAGCGCCGCGCGCACGTCGCGGTCCAGCTCCATGGCGTCGAAGCTGTCGCCGCCCAGCCCCGATCCGCGGACGACGCGCTCGTGCGCGAGGACTCTTCCCTCGGCGTCGACCACGGCGGCCCTGACAGCCGATGTGCCGATGTCGACGGCGACGACACCGGCGCTCATTCGGCGTCGATCCGCAGCAGGAACGGGAAGCCCGGCAGGGTCCAGCTCGTGGTGAACTCGACGATCTCGCCCCGCGACCCGTAGGTGGTGCGGTGCACCTCCAGGGCCGCGCCGCCCGGATCGGTGCCGAGCGGCGCCGCCTGTTCCGCGGTGAGCACGGTGGCCGCCATGGACTGGTCGGCGTGGCGCAGCTCGACGCCGAAGCGTTCGGTCAGCGTGCGGTACAGGGAGTCGTTGAGCAGCGGTTCGCGGCACAGCGAGGGGGCGACCGCGTAGGGCACCCACGCGTCCTGCAGGGCGGCGGGTGCGCCGCCGATGAGACGCACCCGGGTGAGGTGGTTGGCCGTGTCGCCCTCGGCGCAGCCGAAGACCTCCGCCACCTCGGCGGGCGCGGCGGCGCTCTCGCAGCGGATCACCCGCGAGGACGCCTCGCCCCCGGTGCCGGAGATCTCGTCGGCGAAGGAGCGCAGACGGTTGAGCCGCCGCCCGCGTTCGGAGGGCTCGCTGACGTACGTACCGCTGCCCTGCCGCCGCACGACGAAGCCGTGCGAGTCGAGCTGGTCCAGCGCCTGACGCACGGTCATACGGCTGACGCCGTACTGCCGGGCGAGTTCGGTCTCGCTCGGGAGCCGGGTGCCGGGCATCAGGATGCCGGAGCGGATCTGTGAGACGAGGTCGTCGTGGATGACCTGGTACCTGGGGGCGCGCGACATGACTCAGATCGCTCCTGACGCGCGCAGCCCGGCCATGTCCTGTGCGGACAGGCCGAGGATGTGCTGGTAGACGTAGGCGTTGTCCTCGCCGACCCGGGGCGGGGCCTTACGGACCATGGGCGGGGTCTTCTCCATCTTGATCGGGTTGCCGGGCATCCGGATGGTGCCGAGTTCGGGGTGCTCGGCTTCGACGACCATGTCACGGGCGGCGATCTGCGGTGACGCGGCGACCTCCGCCACCGAGGCGACCTTCGCGTAGGGGATGCCCGCCTCGTCGAGCGCCCGTTCGATGGATTCCACCGTACGCCCCGCGGTCCAGGCGCCGATCTCGCCCTCCAGGTACTCCTGCTCCGCCATCCGGCCCTCGACGGTCGCGAACCGCGGATCGCCGGCCAGGTCGGGCCGTTCCATCACGGCGCAGAGCTTCGGGAACAGCGAGGCGGTGCCCG
This sequence comes from Streptomyces corynorhini, assembly GCF_003346515.1. Lineage (GTDB taxonomy): Bacteria > Actinomycetota > Actinomycetes > Streptomycetales > Streptomycetaceae > Streptomyces > Streptomyces corynorhini. The sequence continues at coordinate 2,526 of NZ_QQNA01000023.1, read as the reverse complement.
CCTGGATGTAAAGGGGGCCGTCGGCGGCCTCGTAGACGTTGACCGGGGCCGTCAGCAGGTCCCGCGAGCCGCTGCGGGGCATGTCCTGACCGAGCATCAGCTGCGACATCAGGCGGATGCCGAGCGCGGAGAACATGGTGTCGAAGGAGGCGATGTCGACGAGCTGTCCCTCGCCGGTGCGTTCGCGGTGCAGGAACGCCATCAGGGCCCCGATGGCGCCCTGGTAGCCGGTGGTGTAGTCGGCGATGTAGGTGCCGCTGAGCGTCGGTTTGCCGTCGGGCTCCCCCGTCATGCTCATCAGCCCGGAGGACGCCTGGGAGATGGCGTCGAACAGGGCACGGCGCGAGTCGGGGCCGGTCTGGCCGAAGCCGGAGATCGACACCAGGATGATGTCCGGGTTGAGTTCCTTCATCCGCTCGTAGCCGATGCCCATCTTTTCGATGGTCCCCGGGCGGTAGTTCTCCACGACGATATCGGCCCACGCGATGAGCCGTTCGAGGATCCCGAGCGCCTCGGGGTGGCGGGTGTCCAGAGCGGCGTCGTACTTGTTGCGGTGGTAGAGGAACATGTAGATGCTCTCGTCCCGGTGGTACGGGCCGTGATGGCGGGAGTCCTCCCCGTCCGGCCGTTCCATCTTGACCACCTCGGCCCCGAAGTCGGCCAGTATCTGGGTGCAGAGCGGCCCGGCGATGAAGCGCGACAGGTCGAGCACCCGCACGCCGTCGAGCGGTCCCGGAGTCTCGTTCGGCTTCGTTGCTGTCATGTGCTTCCCCTACCTCTTGCGCGCCGTGAACGACGGGAACGTCCAGGCGTTGACGTCGCGGTCGATCGGCACGTCGAGCACCACGGGCGTGCCCGCCGCGAAGGCTTCGGCCACACGTCGGCGGAGCGTGGACAGGTCGGTGACGACCTCGCCGTCGACCCCCATCGCGCGGGCGGCCATCCCGAAGTCGACCGTACCGAAGTCGACACCGGTCGTGCGGCCGTCGAAGTGCAGTTCCTGTTCCTGCCGGATGTTGCCGTAGCTGGAGTCGTTGAGGACGACGACACAGACGTTGCCGCCCGTGCGCGCCAGTGTCTCGATCTCGCCCAGGCTCATGCCGAGGGAGCCGTCGCCGATCAGCGCGAGGACCGGGCGCGCCGGGTCGATCAGCGACGCCGCGATCGCGGAGGGGAGGGCGAAGCCCATGTTCCCGAACCCGACGGGCTTGATGTAGCTGGCCGGCCGCTGGATCTCCCAGAGGAACGACCAGACACCGGGGTTGCCCGCGTCCGGGATCAGTACGGTCTCCTCGGGTGCCACCTCGCGCAGCGTACGGACGATGTCGGCCGGGGAGAGGGGTCCCTCGGCGGTGGCGTCGGCCACCTCGGTGCCCTGCCACCACGCGTCGCGCGCCTTGGCCAGCGAGGCGATCCACCCGGCGCGCCCCTCCCTGGCCGCGGCCGCGTACCCGGTGGCCGCGGTGGCCAGGTCCCGGGCGAAGGAGCCCAGGTCGCTCACCACGCCCTGGGTGATCTCGGAGTAGTAGCGCCCGATCATCGCCGGTTCCACGTCGACCTGGATCACCTCGGGCAGGGCCCGCCGCCAGCGCGTGGTGGAGACGGCGTTGAGGCTGTTGCCCAGCGCGAGTACGAGGTCGGCGTCGTCCAGGACGTCGCCGGCGAGCGCGGTGCCCATGCGGGTGACGGCGCCGAACACCAGGGGATGCGTGGTCGGTACGGATCCGATGCCGTTGAAGGTCGTGACGACCGGGATGGCGAGCGCGTCGGCGAGCGCCAGGACGTCCTCGCTCGCCCGCGCCCGGTTGCCGCCGTTGCCCAGCCAGATGACCGGCCGTTCGGCTCGTGCGAGCCGTTCGGCGACCCTGGCCAGCGCGGCGGGGTTGGCGGAGGGGCGTTCGCTCACCCAGGCGCGGCTCGGATGGACGGCGGGCACCGTCGGCGGGTCCGTGATCAGCCCCTCGATGGTGTCGCGGGCGAAGTCGAGGTGCACGGGACCGGGGTTGCCGGTGACCGCGTTGACGTGGGCCTCCTCCATCGCCTGCTTGATCGAGGAGGCGTGCGCCACCAGCCGGGAGTACTTCACCAGCGGCTTGAACAGCGCGACGTGGTCGGCGTTCTGGGCGTCGTCCTTGTGGATGTTCTCGCCGTTGTTGTTGCAGGTCAGTACGTAACCGGGGCTGGAGTCGCGGTAGGCGCCGCCCACGCCGGTCAGCAGGTTGGTCGCGCCGGGGCCCGTGGTGGCGATGCAGGCCGCGGGCTTGCCGGTGAGCCGGCCGTAGGCGTCCATCATGACCGCCGCGGCGTTCTCGTGCCGGGTGTGGACGAGCTGGATGCCGGGAGTGTCGATGATCGCGTCGGTGATGGCGAGGGTCTGGCCGCCCACGACGCCGAAGACGTACTCGACGCCCAGGGAGGTCAGCATGTCGACGACGAGCTGGCCGCCGGTCTTGGAAGTACTCATCTGCGAGGATCCGCTCTCTGTAGGGGTGTGCGGTCGGACGGGGGTACGGGTACGGCCGGCGG
>NZ_QQNA01000229.1 GCF_003346515.1 Streptomyces corynorhini | reverse complement strand
CGACGCGTTGGCAGCGCATCCGCAGGGCGTACCTGTACGCGAACCCGTGGTGCGTGTTGTGCGGTAGGCCGGCGAACGTGGCGGACCATTTCCCGCTGTCACGACGCGAGTTGATGGCACGGGGCGAGGCGAATCCGGATTCCGCGAAGCATCTTCGGCCGTTGTGTGTCGCGTGCCATAACCGCGAAACGGCACGGAATCAGCCGGGCGGATTTGCTGCGGAAGCGAAATCCCGCCGTGAATCGGGTGAGCGTCCGTTGTTCTGACCAGGGGGGTACTCCCTTCCCCGTCCGATCCTGAGCGAGAGGGAGGCAGAAATCTTTCACCGGAGCTGAAAGCATTTTTGGAACCCCAAATTGAACGCGCCAAAAGAAAGCGAGAATTCGTGGCCGACCGATACCGGCCCATGTCCGCTGTCCAGCGGGCACGCGAAGGTAACCCGTCAAAGAAACCGATCAAAGAGGGAGTGATAATCCCTCGCGCGATCCTTACCGAGCCGGATTGGGGCGAGGTGTTCAAGACATCCTCCGATCCCGCTGTTGAATCAGCGAACGAGCGTTGCCGCAAGGTGGCATCTGTCGAATGGCGGCGCGTAGTACCGGTATTGGAAGCCGCCGCCGGTATTGGCGAGGTGGACCATGCGACCGTCAAGGATCTGTGCGTGTGTGTCGCGCGTATCGACCAGGCCGAGCGGGATCTTTCAGAGCGTGGGCTCATGGTGACCGCAGAACGCGGAACGGTGAAGAACGGCGCGGCCACCATCGCAGCGCAGTACCGGACCCAACTCGTCCGGTACATCAGGGAGTTGGGCCTCTCGCCGAGTGCACGAACCGCTATTACCGCTCCGGAATCCGATGATGACGACTCGGATATCTGGGACTAACACGCGGCGCCGCAGAGCCCCCGTGCTCGCCTCCTTTGACTTGGGCGGCGGGTGCGGGGGTTTTCTGTTTTGCTAGGCGGCTCGCAGCGACCGTTCATAGATTTCACGGGCCACTGAATTCGAGCGATAAGGTCCCAAGAGCGCACGAATGCTTGCAACCTGCTCGTCTACTCTTCCGGAATGGATTGCCGGGTATTGATCAAGAACTTGATTCCACGTCTTGCATGCTGCCTCCAAATGGCCCATTTTTAGTTGGCGTTCAGCCAACATGGAACTAAAACGCATAGCGGACACTTGGGTATCCGTTGGATCTCTCAAGCGAAAATGCAATTGGAGGGATTCGACGCTACCTGGAATATCACCCAAGGCGTATCGAACTTGAGACACGTGATAGGCCAGAGTTGCGGGGTTGTAACCACCGAATGTGCCCAGAGGGCTTTCTGCCATATCCATGGCCTTTTCTGCTTGCCGAATACTGCGGAGCGCGTTCACGCGGTCACCAGCTACAGCAAAGGAATGCGCTTGCTGTCCTGCCATGAATGCATTCATGCGAGGTCCTGATTCCGGTGAAGCTGCCGAAGCGGCATCAGCCAAGCGTACTGCTGCGGGACCATGCCCCAGATCTACCGCTTGCACCGACATTCCTCGCAGGATGTGGCAGTAAGTCATGTGGTCCGCGCTGGCGCCCGCGAATTCAAGCCCTTTCACGTAATAGCTCTGAGCAAGCCCGTGCAACCCCTCGTCTACCGCCATCCAGCCAGTCAGATAGCACAAGTATGAAGCCGCCGACATCATTGCTTTGCGGACTCCCTCCGGAGCGTCGGCCCGAAGATATGGCGCAACGGTGTTGACTAGGAAGGTTGCAGCCATGGGGCGTGAATGGCGACCGCCGAACTGGTCATACAGCGTGTACAGGTGGTCCGTCATTTTGGTAATCATCTCAACGTCTGGCATCCCTATGCGCGACGTACTTCCTGCCTGCACAGACTCCATTCGTCCTACAATTTCTGGCCAGTTGGGGAAAGTTAAGGCAGCCGAGAAGATGCTTGCTCCGAGAATGCTCCGGCGCGAGGGTGACATATCTTGGCTTCCGAGATCAATCATCTCTTCCACCGTGTTGGGATCGCCGCGTCCTTGTGATTCGCTCGCTATGGACGGAAACCCTGCTTCGGCGTGCGTGACGGGTCGTCGCAACCGCCGGGCAAATGCTTCCAAGATCAGCGGGCGGACGGATTCCTTGGGCAACTGCCCCTTCAACCACTGGCTGACAGAGGGCTGTTGGTACTTGAGAGGGGTTCCCCGTTCGGTCCCGATGCGGTTGACCTCCTGGGCGAACTGACGCATCGTCCACCCGCTCTCGCGGTACAGCCGCTCAAGTGCTGTGTTCGGCTCCAGTGTCCTCACTGCCCCATCCCCTCACAGCGGTCTTATGGCTCTTATGTCTTCACGCTGTGACAAGCGTAGCGCTGTGCGTAGTCGTCCAGTTGCCTAGAGCGAGTCGAGATCACTCCAGGAAGCGGGGCGACCATGGATGACCAGGGGACACCAGCGACGGCCCCCAGTAGCGACGCGGACCAGTTATACGAACTCATCCGGGCGGGGGGCTTCTGGCGACTTGCTCCGGACTGGGTACCGCGCACCGGGTACACAGTCCCCGGCAAGGGCGGGCTCCACCGGATGGCGGACAAGCTTCTTGCGCTCTCCGTACCGGGCCCGGGTGAGACGTGGTGAGCCCCACCAGAGGTCAGCCGGACAAGTCCGTGCTCCGGTGGCCACCGTGCCAGTGCGGACATCCCGAGTGCCCGGATAAGCCAGCGCCGACGGACAAGGGTGACGACGACAGGTCGCACAGCACCGTCATGGAGGGAATCCGCGCTCGGTTGGGGCAGCGGAACATTCGCTCAAGCGGGGGATATCCGTGAGCGACCAGCCAACGCCCTTGAATCTCACCCTCGCGTACGCCCAACTCCGTCACCGGGCCGGCCAACTTGAACGCGCCATCGATGAGGCCCTGGACGAGCAAGTCTCACTGCGTACGCAGCTGATACTCACCGGGCTTCAAAAGCTTGACACCAAAGCATTCTTCGAGCGGGTTACGGGGCATCCCGCGCCGACCGTGGACGGTGCCGAATGACTGCCAAGAACTGCACAAAATGCAGGAAGCTGGAAACCGCAAAGCGAACCGCCGAACTCAACGGTCAACCTGGGGACGTCATCGACTGCATCGTGTTGCTGCGGAGACATCCCCAGCATGATGACCAGCCCGTGCCCCGGAAACCCGAGAAGGGCGAGTTGTACTGGTGAAGATCCTCGTACGGCTCGTGTGCTGTGGGTGGGCGCTCGCCTGCCTGATTATCGCTGGGTTGATCGGGTGGTTCATCACCTTCGTAGCGACCCGCCGCTAATGAACCCCCGTACCGGGCCCGTAATCGACCGGCGGGGACGGCCCCGGTACGGGCCCCGAAACGCCGCTCCGGTCACCCCCGTATCCAGGGCCGGAGCGGTCTCCCTTTGCCGGTGACGCAGAGCCCGGTAAAGGGTAGTCGGCAGAGCCCCCACTCTGCCGGTGGAGAGTCCCGTCCGTGCGTTACCCCCGGCGCATGGGCGGGGCTTTTCAATTGGAGCTGAACAATGCGTGTGTGCAACGCGACCGCCGAAATTCCCGTACGTGAAGCGGTGTTGGCAATTATTGCAGGGCAGGGTTCGGTGGTGCCTGATGATTTGGCGCTCCTTGACGACGCGGTCCGCTGTGAGCTTGCGCTTTGGCATGCCGACGAACACGCCGCCTTTGTCTGGGAGTGGGCGCACGACATGAGCACCGCGCTGTGGGCCCTGTGGAAGCCGGACGGCGCCGTACAGTTCGAGTCGCACTCATGGTGCGGAGTTCCCGAGGGCGGAACGGAAGCGGGGGACGCGTGCTTTCTCTTCCTGGAGCACTCGCGGGAGCATTCTTGGGAGACGTTCGACCCCGCCGCCAAGGAGGCAGTACGCCAGGCGCGGCAGATGTTCCCTCACTGGTTCTGGTAGGGGTAACGCCGTTCACGCAATCCAACACGCGGATATTGCGGAGGGTGCTACCGTTCCCTCTCACAACAAAAAAGAGACCCCGGCGAGTGCGTCAACACTCCCGGGGCGTGGACGACAACCTCAGGAGTTGCCGACGTGCGTCACTCTATCGCGCGTGCCCTCGTGGCATGCCTGCGCCTCATCCTTGCCGCCATGCTGCCCGCTACCGGGAAGCGCCGAGCGGCCAGCACCGCCCCGAGCGTGCCCCCCGTCAGCCCCTGGACCAAGCCTTGGGCCGGACCAAGCTCGGCGGAAGCCCGAGCCGTCTTCCGCGCCGAAGAGTCCATGGTGCTCACACCCGTACAGCGGGAACGGCGCTACGCTGCGGGATTCGCTGCCCACGGTGTCGACTACCCGTACACCGGGCACGGCGTACACCAGGTCCGTACGGCGGTGACCGCGTGAACGCCCTCACGGAGACGTGCGGCGCGCAGCGTCCCGGGTTCGAGGGGCGACCGCACATCGGAATCAACAGCATCCCGTGCGTCCTCGGTACCGACCATGAGGGCGACCACCGCAACGCATGGGGGCAGGCATGGGAACGCGTTGCCGTCCCGGACACCGCCACCGTCCCGGATGCGGTCTGCGTCGCGTGCGGCACCCCGACCGGAGCCCCGATTGAGATCGGCTACGTCGAGCGCGTGAGCGGCCCCGGATACGTCCAGCACGTATGCCCTGACTGCCTCTACCGGTCCCCGGTCCGCCCGACCCCCAGGGACCGCTACCTAGCCCCGTAGCCCGGTCCCCAGACAGCAGACCAGCCCCGTTCGGCCAAGTGCCGGGCGGGGCTCTGTCGTTGGCGTTGGCGTGCGCGTATGCTCAGAACTGGTAGTTAGAGGTGTTGGGGTCGGCCATCACGACGTGGTGCTCGTCGCACTCCCGCAGGACGGCCCCGCCCGCCTTCACCAGCCGCTCGGACTCCGCCTTGATCCGCGCCCAGCGTTCACCGGCACTGCCGTGTCCCGGCACTCGAACGTCGATATGAAGCCGGTTCTTCGCCGTCTTCGGTTCGGGGACCTTGAGGATGCAGAGGCGGGGGCCGACGCCGTCCGGATCGCAGAGCCACGCCCCGTCGTCCTCCGATTCGTCCTCCGGCAGGTCGAACTGCGCGAGCCACTCCTCACGCGTTTTGAAGGGAGCGGGCGGCGGCTCGTCGATGTAGCCCAGCGCCGTCTTCCAGAAATCCGCGAGGAGTTGTGCGTTCGCGCAATCGAGAGTCAGATCGATGGTGGTTGCCATGACGCGAACGTACTGCACACCTCTGACAGCCACCGCCGCCATCAGCGCTCGCGTGAGCCGGCACAGCCCCGGCGGAACTGCGCGCGGAGACCTCGGCGTCCATCCCTGACGTACCAGATCACGGATGAAGACGGAGACCCGGGACATGGCCGACACCGCCGCTCGACACCTCTACCTCGCCCGGCACGGTGAAGCGTCGGAAGACGAGACGACCTTGACGGAGAGCGGCCGGCGCCAAGCCGTTCTGCTCGGTGAACGGCTCCGGGGCACCCCGCTGTCAGCGATACACCATGGGCCGCTGCCCCGGGCGCGGCAGACGGCGCGGCTGATCGGCGCGCAACTCGACGCCGTTCCACTGCACCAGTCGGAACTGGCCGGCGACTACGTCCCCTACCTGCCCACGAAGGAGGAGTTGCCGCCGGATGCGGCCGACGCCATGCTCGGCTTCCTCGCTCAGGTTCCCGAGGAGGAGCGCGACCGCGGTCCAGCGCTGGCCAGGGAAGCGCTCGAAGAGTTCACCGGCACGGTCGACGGCGATCGTCCCCGCCATGAACTGGTCGTCACGCACAACTTCCTCATCGGGTGGCTGATCCGAGCCGCCCTCGACGCGCCCGAGTGGCGCTGGATGGGCCTCAACCACGGCAACGCGGCCCTTACGGCCATCAGATACGCACCCGGCAGGCAGTCCTCCGTGCTGTTCTACAACGACATGCGGCATCTGCCCGCGGAACTGCGCTGGACCGGCTTCCCGCCCGAACTCCGCGTCTGAACTTGTCCGATCCCGCACAGTGCCCTGCTGCCGCCCCGGGAAGCCGTGGCAAGTCCCGGGTGCGGGTGCGAGTCCTGGGTGCGGGCGCGGGTGCGGGTGCTGCTACTGGTGCTGCTGCCGGTGCGGGTGTCGGTGCTGCTGCTGGTGCTGCTGGTGCTGCTGCCGGTGCTCGTGCCCTTGCCGGTGCTCGTGCTCGTGCCCGTTCTGGCGCTCCCGCACGTGGCGGTCATGATGGCTGGACGCGGTCGAAGAGAGCGAGAGCTTCGGCGGGGTCCGGGCTCACCAGGCGTTCCAGACCGGCCGTCGTGATCTGCGCCCACCTGCCCGCCCGCGCCCACATCCGTTCCTCGAAGGCGCGGACGGCCCCGTCCAGATCTCCTGGGCCGGTGGCGATGGACTCGGCGAGTTCGGCGCCTTCGAGCATCGCGAGGTTCGCGCCCGCCCCCAGAGGGGGCATCAGATGGGCGGCGTCGCCCAAGAGCGTCACGCCGGAGACGTGGGGCCAGCTGTGGGATACGGGCAGGACGTAGAGGGGACGGTGGGTGAACGCGGTGCCGTGGCGCAGGAGGTCGAGGACGGGAGCGGCCCAGCCGTCGAACAGGGCCAGCAGGCTCGATCGAACGGCCCCCGCGTCGGCCAGGTCCAGGTTCGCGTGCCAGTCCAGCGGCGCGCGGAACTGCGCGTACACCTTGACGTGACCGCCGCTGCCGCGCTGGGCGACGAGAGCGCGGTTCACGCCGTACACCGCCACGGAGCCGTCGCCGATCAGCCGGGCCAGGTCGGGGTGGCCGGTGTCGACGTCGTCGAGGGAGGTCTCGACGGAGGTGACCCCGGTGTAGTGCGGCGTCACCGACGAGACCGCCGGGCGGGTCCTGGACCAAGCCCCGTCCGCGCCGACCACGAGATCGAACGTCTCCTGCCGCCCGTCCGCGAAATGGACCGGCACGCCGTCCCGGCTCCCCGGCCCCACCCGCGTCACGTCCCGCCCCCACCGGACGCCGAGAGGGCCGAGCAGCAGGTCTCGGAGTTGTCCGCGGTCGATCTCGGGATGGGCGCGGTCGTCAGGACCGGGTCGCCAGTCGCGCAGGACGGTCCCGTCCACGTCCAGGATGCGCATGGCCTGCCCCTCGGGACGGGACAGCGCCCGGAACTCCGCCAGCAGCCCCGCCTTGTCCAGCGCCAGCTGGCCCAGCCCTTCATGCAGGTCCAGCGTGCCGCCCGGCGGGCGGGCGTCGGGGGCGGGGTCGCGTTCGAGGATGGTGACGGGGCAACCATGACGGTGCAGGACGCGGGCGAAGGCAAGGCCGGCAGGACCGCTCCCGACCACTGCGATACGATGGCTCATATCGATACACCGTATTGCCTCGGGACGATGAATCGCAACGGTACGGTGGCACCATGACTGTCTGGGACCGGCCGGAGCCGCCGACTCAACCCGTGCCGCTCGACCGTGAGCGGATCGTCGCCGCCGCCGTCGCGCTGGCCGACGAGGGCGGGCTGGAGGCGGTGTCCCTGCGCAAGGTGGCCGCCCGGCTGGACGCCGGTCCGATGCGGCTGTATCGGCACATCGCCACCAAGGAGGAGCTGTTCGATCTCATGGTGGACGAGGTCCACGCCGAGATCCGCCCAGAGGAGCAGCCCGGCGACTGGCGGGGGGCGTTGCGCGTCCTCGCCCAGCGCACCAGGCAGGCCGCTCTCCGCCACGAATGGCTGGCCGACCTTCTCGGCGGCCGCCCGGCGCTGGGCCCGAACGGCCTTGCCGTGACCGAGGCCACGCTGGCCGCCCTCGACGGCCTCGCCGACGTCGACACCGTCCTGCGCGCGGTGGAGACCGTCAGCGCCTACTTCACCGGCGCGATCAGGCGAGAGATCGCGAACCTGCGGGCCGAGCGCGCCACGGGCCTGTCCGAGCACGACTGGCAGCGGGCCTCCGGCCCGCACGTGATGAGCATGCTGGCCACCGGCCGCTTCCCGGCACTGGCCAAGGCCGTGTACGACGGCACGGACGTGGACGCCGAGGCGTCCTTCGCGACCGGCCTGGAATGGGTCCTCGACGCCGTGGCCGCCAAACTCACGCTCCCGGGCGGCGACTCGGCCTGAGCCGGGTCCCCGACGCCATCCACGCTCGCGGCCACGCGGTTACTGTCATCCACCATGACCGAAGCCAGCTATCCGCAGACCACTCGCACCGCCTACGACAGCGACGCCGCCGCCGTCGCCATCGCCGCCGTCGACTGGATGGCCCCTGACCGCACCGCCGACCGCATCGCCGACCCGATGGGCGGAGCCGGCCTCGTTCTGGACGCGCGGATGATCCGTGGGACCGACGAGCGCGCGAGGCCCCGGCAGGGCCGGCCAGCCTTCTTCGTCGCGCACGAGCCCGAGACATCGAGGGGGTGAGTCGCATGATCGTATGGCTCAACGGCACCCACGGTGTGGGCAAGACGACGACCAGTGCGCTCGTGCAGCCGCTGATCCCGGATGCGCGGGTGTTCGACGCCGAGAAGGTCGGCGAGACGCTCATGGACATCACGCCTGGGCTGCCCTGGACGGGCAACTTCCAGGACTGGCCGCCGTGGCGGCCGCTCGTGGTCGAGACCGCCCGCCGTGTACTCGACTACGCCGGCGGCACGCTGGTGATGCCCATGACGGTCCTGGTCGAGCAGTACTGGCGCGAGATCAGCGCGGGCCTCGCCCACCACGCCATTCCCGTACGGCACTTCGTCCTCCACGCCGATCAGGACACCCTGCGCGGGCGCATCGAGGGGGACACCGATCTCGGCCCCTCCCCGTTCCGTCTCGCCTACGTGGAGCCCTACTTCGAGGCCGCCCGTACGTGGCTGCACGGCGAAGCCGAGGTCATCGACACCGCGCGCCTCACGCCCGCCCAGGCTGCCGCGCGGATCGCGGAGGCCGTGAAGACGTGAAGAGCTGAGGCCGCGCCTGGCAAGCGCACGGGGAAGGCACACGGGGAATGCTCACGGGGGAATGCTCACGAGCGGTAGCCGACGGTGGGGGCGGTAGCCGACGGTAGGGCGGTGGGGGCGGTCAGCGTTCGAAGGTGCCGGTCATGCGGGCGCGGGCGAGGACGAGCGCGGGTGCGGTTCCGGGGTCGGATGCGGTCAGAGCGGCCAGGAAGGCGCGGGGTCTCGTCCGGTCCCCCGGCGCCGTGCCGGGGGCGCCGCCCACCCTGGTGGCGAGGGCGAACAGCTGGAAGACGTAGTGGTGCGGCCCGTGGCCCTTGATGGGCGCGGGGCCGTGGTAGCCGCGTCCGACGGTGGACCGCAGCAGCCGTACCCCGGCGGCCGGCCGCCGTGCGCCGAGGGCGCCGCGATCCAGGTGCCCGGATGCCGGGTCGACGAGGGCGAGGCAGTGCACGGCGGGCTTGCCCAGGGGGACGTCGATGTCTTCGACGACCAGGAGGAGTTGGGCGGTGCCCGGTGGCGGCGGTGTCCAGGCCAGGTGGGGGGAGAGGTCTTCGCCGCCGATGAACTTCGCGCCATGTTCCAGCGGCAGCGCGCCGCCGTCGGCGAAGTCCCGGCTGGTGAGGGTCAGTAGCTCGGGCCCGCGCAGGTCGGCCCGTTGCCACGCCGTGTGGGCCTCCCCTGCCCTGCGGTTCTTCAGGAGCCGGCCGAGCAGCGTCATCGCGTCGCCCCGACCATGCCGATGACGTCGGCGGTGGTAGCGGTCTCGCCGAGCTTGGGGAAGACGCGTTCGACGCTGTGCCGGTGTGCCTCGGCATCGGGGTCGGTCATGGCGTCGGTGGCCAGGACGACGTGGTAGCCGTAGTCGGCGGCCGAGCGCGCGGTCGACTCGACGCCCGCGCTGGTCGAGATGCCCGCGAGCACGATCTGTGTGACGCCCAGATCCCGCAGGAGCGTGTCGAGTCCGGTGTCGTGGAACGCGCTGCGCCGCCGCTTGGTGATCAGGTGGTCGGTCGGTCGGACATCGAGTGCGTCGATGAGGTCGGCCCAGTCCGCCGACGGTACGGGGCCACCCGCGGCCCGCTCGCCCGCGGATCGCCTGCCTGCGGACCGACCACTCGCGGAGCGGCCCGCCTCGGTGCGCCCCGGCGCGCGGCCGGTGACGTTGACCAGGACCACGGGCAGGCCGTGCCGCCGGAACCCGGCGGTCAGGTGGGCCGCCCGCTCGACGGCGGCGGTGACCGGAGGGCCGGGGTGGGCCGCGATGATGCCCTTCTGGAGGTCGATCACGACGAGCGCGGGCGTGGGATCGATCGTTGTCAGTGTCATGGCTCGCTTCCTCACGGTTCCGTCGGGGTCACACGTGCCGGGCCAGACGTGCCGGGCCAGACGTGCCGGGCCGGACGTGCCGGGCCAGCCGGTCCGGGTCACACGTTCCGGGCCAGCCGGTCCAGCAGCGGCGCGGCGGCGCCGAGCTGTGCCAGCTCCGCCGGGGTGAACGCGCCGCCGGTCAGGGCCTGGGCGATGAGTTCGGCCCGCGCGTTGCGCTTGTCCTTCAGCGCGCGCAGGCCGGCATCGGTGACGGTCAGTACGGCGCGCCTGCCGTCGTTCGGATCCGTACGCCGTTCGACCAGGCCCCGGGCGCGCAGCGCGCCGAGCGTCGCCCCCATGGCCTGGGCGGTGATCTGCGCCTCCCGGGCGAGCGCGGAGGAGGTGGTGGGGCCCGAGCTTTCCAGCTGCGACAGAGCGGTTCGCTCGGGCATCGTGAGCCCGCCGTCGACGGGCACGTGCCGTACCCGCCGCACCAGCACGCTGAGACTCGCCAGCAGGGCGGCGGCCACCTCACCGGGGTCCGGATCATCCGTCATATTACTAAGGCTACCTTATCAAGAAGGTTTAGCTACATCGTGCGCGACATCGTGCGCGACATCGCACACGGCAACGCGCACGACCGGGGCCCGGCACCTGTTGGCAACGTTGGCTAATGGTGTTAACTTCTTGGTTATGAACATTAACCAAGAAGCCGGCGCCACCGCACTCCTGGAAGTCGACGGCGGCGTACTGGCGTACGACGTGACCGGCGAGGGCCCGCTGATCGTCCTCGCGCACGGCATGGGCGAGAGCAGGGTGGCCTACCGCGCCGTGGCCGCCCGGCTCTCGGCGGCCGGGTTCCGTGTCGCGCGGATGGACCTGCGCGGCCACGGGGAGTCCAGCACCGGCTGGGCCTCGTACACCCGTACCGATGCGGCCGGTGACATCCTCGCCCTGATCGGGCACCTGGGCGGCCCCGCCGTCATCGTGGGCCACTCCTTCAGCGGGGGCGCCGCGACCATCGCCGCGGCCCAGGCACCGGAGCTGGTCGACGCCGTGGTCGAGATCGGCCCGTTCACCCGCGCCCAGCGGGCCGACCTGGGCGCCCTGGTCCGTAACGCCCGTTACCGCAAGGGCATGCTCCTGCTCTTGGGCGCCGGCCTGCTGCGCAGCGTCCGGCTGTGGAAGCGCTACCTCGACCACGCCTTCCCGGGGCCCCGCCCCGACGGCTTCGGCGACTACGTCGCGACGGTCGAGGCGAACCTGCGCCGACCGGGCCGGATGGCCGTCGTCGGCAAAATGGGCATGTCCGCCCCGACCGACGCCGGTGCCCGGCTCGCGGATGTCCGCTGCCCGGCTCTCGTCCTCATGGGCACGCTCGATCCCGACTGGCCCGACCCCGCCGCGGAAGGCGCGGGGATCGTGGCCGGGCTGCCCGCCGGGCTCGGCCGACTCGAACTGATCGAGGGGGCGGGGCACTACCCGCACGTCCAGTTCCCCGCCGAAGTCGGCACGGCCGTCCTGGACTTCGTCCGGGGTGACGCACGTGGCTAGGGCGGCGCTGTCCACGGACGCGGTGGTCGAGATCGCGCTGCGGGTCCTGGACGAGGACGGCCCCGGGGCCCTGACCCTGTCGGCGGTGTCCGGCCGGGCGGGCGTCACCACCCCGTCCCTCTACAAGCACGTCAGCGGCCTCGCCGAGCTGCGCGCGCTCGTCTCGGCCCGCGTCATGAACGACATCGCGGACCGGGCGGGACATGCCGTGCTCGGCCGCTCCGCCGACGAGGCGATCCACGCGTTCATGACCGCGTGGCGGCGGTACGTACAGCAATACCCGCACCGCTACTCGGCGTTCATCCAGAGCCCCGAGCCGAGGACGGCCGAGGCCGCGACCCGGCTGTTCGACATCATCACGGCCACCCTCCGCGCCTACGGAATGGAGGACTCCGCCGCGATCCACGCGGCGCGGTGTCTGCGTGCGGCCGTGCACGGTTTCGCGGTACTGGAGGCCCAGGGCGCCTTCGGTCTCCCCGAGAAACTGGACGAGAGCTACGACCTGCTGATCCAGATGATGATCACGGGACTGCGGACGCCCCGGTGATCAGCGGCGGGCGTCCAGCGCCACTGATCACCGGGGCGTCCGCAG
>NZ_QQNA01000228.1 GCF_003346515.1 Streptomyces corynorhini | reverse complement strand
GGCCCGTACCGTCAGCGGCGGGACCGGCGGCGTCAGGAGGCCCGGCGCTCCTGCGGCTGGTCGCTGATCTCCAGGTCGCCCGACTCGCCGAAGGTGAGGCGGCAGGTGTCCGCGCGGTACGTGGCCACCGATACGGCGGCGATCCGGCCCGCCACCGCGTAGCGCGTCGTGACCACCAGGACCGGGGCGCCCGGCAGCCGGTCCAGCTCCTTGGCGTCGTCCGCGCGCGCGGAGCCCAGCTCCACGGCGCGGTCCTGGCCGTCCAGCGCGGGCCGCCGGAGTTCGCGCAGCACGCTGCGGGCGCGCGCCGGTCCCGAGGGCGCGTCGATGGCCGACAGCTCGGGCACCGAGGCGGACGGTACGTAGATCAGCTCGGCGGCGACGGACTGGCCGTGCGTGACCCGGACCCGGCGGACGGTGTGGACGGCCTCGTCGGCCGCCGTCTCCAGCAGCCGCGCCACCGGGGCGGGCGCGGGCGCCAGGACGCAGTCGCGCGGCTGCCAGGCGTCCTGGTCGGCGCCGGGCCAGACGTGCGTCGGGGTCGAGACGTCCACGCCCAGGCGCGGCGGCGCGACGGTCGTACCGACGCCCCGGCGGCGCTGCAGTCTGCCTTCCAGCTCCAGCTGTTCGAGCGCCTGCCGGAGCGTGGCGCGGGCGACTCCGAACCGGGCGGCGAGTTCGCGCTCGTTGGGCAGGATCTCACCCACCGCGAACTCGGTGTCGAGCGCTTCGGCGAGCACGGTCCTCAGATGCCAGTACTTGGGCTCCGGCACCGTTCCCAGCTGCGTGGTCCCCACCCTGATCCTCCGCAATCGCCGTCTACCGGCGGGTATTCCGTGCCCTTGTTTATTAAAGGTTCCTGCACTAAAAGCGACGATAGGACTACCCCGGTCGTTGGTCAAGACCAATCCTGCGCGGGTTGCGGGCAGAAACGGTGCCGGAACACGGGGTGTTCACAGGCTTTTCGTACGGGCGCGGGGCGCGCTACACCGTGAGGCGTCCCGGCTCGGTGCCGTCGAGCTTGTCGGGATTGCGTACGATATGGACGGTCTCCACCCGGCCTTCCCTGCTCTCCAGTTGCAGAATGAGGTCCGGCCGTCCTCCGATGAGGGCGAGCAGGGCGGGCGCGCCGTTGAACTCCATGACGCGCAGGTCGTAGAGCGCGGCCTCGGCCGCGATGGCGACCAGGAAACGGCCCACCTTGTCGGCGCCCACGATGTCCCTGCGCGCCGCCTTGGCCTTGCCGCCGCCGTCGGAGACCAGCCGTACGTCCGGCGCGAGCAGGGCGAGCAGCGCCTCCAGGTCGCCGCCGCCCGCCGCCGCGAGGAACCGCTCGGTCAGCTCGCGGCGGGCGCCCGGGTCGACGTCGTAGCGCGGTCTGCGCTCCTCGACATGGCGCCGGGCGCGGCCCGCGAGCTGCCGTACCGCCGCCTCGCCCCGGTCCAGGACGGCGGCGATCTCGGCGTACGGGAAGCCGAACGCCTCCCGCAGCACGAAGACCGCGCGCTCCAGTGGAGAGAGGGATTCGAGGACGATCAGGACCGCGAGCGACACCGAGTCGGCCAGCACGGCGCGTTCGGCCGTGTCCGGCACGGCGGGCCCGTAGGCGGTGACCACCGGTTCCGGCAGCCAGGAACCCACGTACGCCTCGCGGTGCGCGGACGCCCGGCGCAGCCGGTCGACGGCCAGCCGGGTGGTGATCCGCACGAGATAGGCGCGCGGTTCGCGGACGTCCGCCGTGTCGTGCGCGCTCCAGCGCAGCCACGCCTCCTGCACCACGTCCTCCGCGTCGGCGACACGGCCGAGCATGCGGTAGGCCACACCGGTCAGCAGGCCCCGGTGGGCTTCGAACTCGTCGGTGTCCGCGGTGTCGGTCGCCACCCCGCCATCCCAGCCGACGCCGCGCCGGTTGTCCAGTTCACGGGAGATGTCGCCGCCCGCCGGACCACGCCGCCGCCGAGCGGCTCCGGGCGGTTGTTCACTCGGGGTTCGCCCCGAGGCCGCCGCGGGGCGTTAGGCATGACGGGACACCCACGGCGTCCCGATCTGCCCAGGAGACACACCGATGTCGCACGGCACCACGAACACTCCCGATCCCACCGCCTCCACCCCCGGGCGGCGCAGCGTGCTGCGCGGCTCCCTCGCCGCCTCGGCGGCCCTGGCCCTGCCCGGCGGCGCGCTGGCCGCCGCCGCGCCCGCGCAGGCTCTCTCCGGCCGGCCGCGCGCCGCGTGGGGGGTCCAGGCGGGCGATGTGACCTCGTCGTCCGGGCTGGTGTGGGTGCGCTCCGACCGGCGCGCCCGGATGGTCGTGGAGACCTCCGCCACCTCCTCGTTCCGCCGCTCCCAGCGCTGGCACGGCCCGCTGCTGGGCACCGGTACGGACTTCACCGGCACCGTGCCGCTGCGCGGGCTGCCCGCCGGTGAGCAGGTGCACTACCGGGTGACGCTGGCCGACCCGGACGACCCGCGCCGTACCGGCGAGCCGGTGTACGGCACGTTCCGTACCGCGCCGGACCGGCGCCGCCAGGACGTGCGGTTCGTGTGGTCGGGCGACATCGCGGGGCAGGGCTGGGGCATCAACCCGGACATCGGCGGCTGGCGCGTGTACGACGAGATGCGCCGGCTGAACCCGGACTTCTTCCTCTCCAGCGGCGACAACATCTACGCCGACGGGCCGATCGCGCCGAGCGTGACGCTGCCCGACGGCCGGGTGTGGCGCAACATCACCACGCGGGAGAAGGCGAAGGTCGCGGAGACCCTCGACGAGTACCGGGGCAACTTCCGCTACAACCTGCTGGACGCCAACGTACGGCGCTTCAACGCCGAGGTCCCCTCGATCACCCAGTGGGACGACCACGAGGTGCGCAACAACTGGTATCCCGGGCAGACCCTGGACGACGAGCGGTACACCGAGAAGAGCGTCGACGTGCTGGCCGCCCGCGCCTCCCGGGCGTTCCAGGAGTACTTCCCCCTCTCGGCCCCGCACGCGCGCGGCGAGGACCGGCGGGTCCACCGGGTGATCGGCCACGGCCCGCTGCTCGACGTGTTCGTCCTGGACATGCGCACGTACCGCAACGCCAACTCGCCCGGCCGGCAGACCGACGACACCACCGGCATCCTGGGCGCGGAGCAGCTCGACTGGCTGAAGCGCGAGCTGTCGAAGTCGCGCGCGGTGTGGAAGGTGATCGCCGCCGACATGCCGCTCGGTCTGGTCGTGCCGGACGGGGCGACGGACATCGAGGCCGTCGCGCAGGGCGACCCGGGCGCCCCGCTGGGTCGCGAGCTGCAGATCGCGGAGCTGCTGCGGTACATCAAGCACCGGCGGATCACCGGCACGCTGTGGCTGACGGCGGACGTCCACCACACCTCGGCGCAGCACTACACGCCCGAGCGGGCGGCGTTCAAGGACTTCGAGCCGTTCTGGGAGTTCGTGACGGGCCCGCTCGCGGCGGGGCAGTTCCCGGCCAGCGCGCTGGACGCCACGTTCGGTCCCGACCGGGTCTTCGTCAAGGCGCCCAGCCGGGAGAACGCGTCACCGCTGGAGACCCCGCCGCTCTTCGGCGAGGTGTCCATCGACGGCGGCAGCGGCGAACTGACGGTCCGGCTGCGGGAGCAGGGCGGTACGGTGCTGTTCACCAAGGTGCTCCAGCCGGGCCGGGTCGGCCAGTGAGGCGGGTCGACCGGTGAGAAGAGGGCGCGGAAGGGAACGTTCCAGGCCATGAACGGGCGAGCGTGGCTCAAAATGGAACATTTCCATCCTTAACCCATCAGTCACAAACCGTTCGTGATCACGCAACACCATTGCGTCAGAGTGAGGTCATGACCGATGTGACTTCCGCGAAGAGTGCCCGCCGTCCGCACCACTGGCGGCGGGACCTTGTCGAACTGGCCGCCCTGTTCACCGCCGTCGCCGTCGCCGACGCCCTGGCGAACATGATCGCGCACGGACCCGACGGAGCCTTCCTGCTGGTCGCCTCGGCGGTGGCGCTGATCGCCACCGCCATGTTCCACGTCTGGTGGGCACGGAGGCACGGCCATGCCCCACCGGCGTCGGGCGCCGGGCCCGCACCCGGCGGACCGGCGCCGGTCGCCGCGGAGCGGGACGCCGCCGTCCCCGGGGAACGCGCCCTGTGGCGGATGCGGACCACCGTCCGCGACGAGCCGGGCAGCCTGGCCGCCCTGTGCGGCGCCTTCGCCGCGCACCGGGTCGACATCCTCACCCTCCAGACGCATCCGCTGGCCGACGGCACGGTGGACGAGTTCCTGCTGCGCGCCCCGGCCACGCTCCAGGCGAAGGACCTGACCCGTGAGGTCGCGGCGGCGGGCGGCGTCGACACCTGGATCGAGCGCGCCGACGCCCACGACCTGGTCGACACCCCGACCCGGGTCCTGGGCCTGGCCACCCGTACCGCCCTGGACGCGGCGGAGCTGCCGCTCGCCCTGCGCCAGCTGCTCGGCCGCTGCACGATCCACTCCCGGCCCGCCGCGGCGGCCGACGGGCACGCCGTCGAGGACTCCGTGCCCGTCGAAGGCGTGCTGGACGGAACGGAGCTGCGGCTGCGCGAGCCGAACGGCGGCACGATCAGCGTCGAGCGCCCCCATCTCCCCTTCACCCCGACCGAGTTCGCCCGCGCCCGCGCCCTGGTGGAGCTGGACGCCCGGCTCGGCCCGCGCATCCCGCGCGGCCAGGACGTGCTGACCCTCCCGGCGGGCGAGGAGATCACCGTCCGCCGCGCCGACGGCGACGACCTCGAAGCCGCCCTCGCCCTGCACGCCCGCTGCTCCACGCGCACGCTCGGGCTGCGCTACCACGGTCCGGTGGGCGACGCGGACGGCTATCTGGCCCATCTGCTGAGCCCCCGCTTCGGCCGTACGCTCGCCGTCCAGACGGCCTCGGGACGGCTCGTCGCCCTCGGGCATCTGCTCTGGGACGGGGACGAGACGGAGGTGGCGCTGATCGTCGAGGACGCCTGGCAGCGGCGCGGTATCGGCTCGGAGCTGCTCGGCCGACTGGTGGCGCTCGCGGAGGAGGCCCGCTGCGACAGCGTGTACGCGGTGACGCAGGCGTCCAACACGGGCATGGTCGCCACCATGCGCGGCCTCGGACTGCCGCTCGACTACCAGATCGACGAGGGCACGCTCGTGATCACGGCCCGGCTGGAACAGGCGGCGGTACGCTCCCTGCCGGCCGGCCACGAGCAGGCCGGCCGCCAGGACCTGTCTGCGAAGTAGCGCCGTCCGTCCCAAAGGCGGGCCCCTCGGCGCCCGGTGCGCCGCGCTCGCTCCGCTCCCCGCGCCTCGGCGTTCGACGCTTCCCACGGATGCCGAGCACTCCCGCACGGCGGAGGGGCGCCCCCGTACCGGAGGTACGGGGGCGCCCCCGACAACGCCGCGCGCGTGCGTGCCGGGCGCCGCGCGGCAGGCGGGACTTCGACGGCAGGACCCAGGATCTTCCGTTTGGATCAGGCCAATGCCGGTACGTCCTGGGCACCATGGGTGTGACGCGGCGCTCCCCGTTGGAGAGGATGGCCGTATGTCAGACACCACCCCCGGCAGCGCGCTGCCCCGCCAGGTCGCCGACGCCTACGTCGACGCACTCATCGCACTCGACCCCATCACGGGCACCTTCCTCGGGGTGGCGGAGTCCTCCCGCCTCCTCCCCGACTTCTCCCCGGCCGGGCAGGAGGCCCTCGCCGCCCTCGCCCGCGCCACGCTCGCCCGGCTCGACGCGGCCGAGGCCCTGCCCGGCGCGGACAGCGAGGCCGAGCGGCGCTGCGGACGGCTGCTGCGCGAGCGGCTGACCGCCGAACTCGCCGTCCACGACGCCGAGGAGGGGCTGCGCCTCGTCAGCAATCTGCACTCGCCCGCGCACCATGTCCGCGAGGTGTTCACCGTGACGCCCGCCGACACCGAGGAGGACTGGGCGGCCCTCGCGGACCGGCTGCGCGCGGTCCCCGACGCGCTGGCCGGATACCGCGCCTCGCTGGCCCTGGGCCTGGAACGCAAGCTGCCGGGCGGCCCGCGCCCCACCGCCACCTTCGTCGGGCAGCTCACCGAGTGGGCGGGCACGGGACCGGGCACCGGCTGGTTCGACGAGTTCGCCTCGGCGGGCCCCGCCTCGCTCCGTACCGAACTCGACGCGGCCTCGGGCGCCGCCACCGCCGCCGTCGCCGAGCTGCGCGACTGGATGCGCGACGTGTACGCACCGGCCGTGGAGGACGCGCCCGACACCGTGGGACGGGAGCGCTACGCCCGCTGGGCGCGCTTCTACAACGGTACGGATCTGGACCTCGACGAGGCGTACGCGTACGGCTGGTCCGAGTACCACCGGCTGCTCGCCGAGATGCGGACCGAGGCCGAGAAGATCCTGCCGGGCGCGGGCCCCTGGGAGGCGCTCGCCCATCTCGACGTGCACGGCAAGCACATCGAGGGCGTGGAGGAGGTCAGGGAGTGGCTCCAGAGCCTGATGGACGAGGCGATCGAGGCGCTGGACGGCACCCACTTCGAACTGGCCGAGCGGGTACGGAAGGTGGAGTCGCGCATCGCCCCGCCCGGCGGCGCCGCCGCCCCGTACTACACCGGCCCCTCGGAGGACTTCTCGCGCCCCGGCCGCACCTGGCTGCCGACCATGGGCGAGACCCGTTTCCCGGTGTACGACCTGGTCTCGACCTGGTACCACGAGGGCGTGCCAGGACACCACCTCCAGATCGCCCAGTGGACCCACGTCGCCGATCAGCTCTCCCGCTACCAGGCGTCGGTCGGGCAGGTCAGCGCCAACGCGGAGGGCTGGGCGCTGTACGCGGAGCGGCTCATGGACGAGCTGGGCTTCCTGCCGGACGCGGAACGCCGACTGGGGTACCTGGACGCGCAGATGATGCGCGCCTGCCGGGTGATCGTGGACATCGGGATGCATCTGGAGCTGGAGATCCCGGCCGACTCGCCGTTCCACCCGGGCGAGCGCTGGACCCCGGAGCTGGCGCAGGAGTTCTTCGGCGACCACAGCGGGCGTCCGGCGGACTTCGTGGAGAGCGAGCTGACCCGCTATCTGTCGATGGCGGGCCAGGCGATCGGCTACAAGCTGGGCGAGCGTGCCTGGCTGACCGGCCGCGAGAACGCCCGTAAGGCCCACGGCGACGCCTTCGACGCGAAGGCGTGGCACATGGCGGCGCTGTCGCAGGGCTCGCTGGGCCTGGACGACCTGGTCGAGGAGCTGTCCAGGCTCTGACCCGATCCGGCCGGTCCCGATCCCGTCGGCCCCGGTCCTGCCGGTCCTTCCGCCGGTCCCGGCCCGCGCGGGCCGGGACCGGCGGTAGGGCGCCGTCGGCGGCCTCGGGACGGCGGGCGGGTCAGCCGCGCCGGAATCCGCCCTCCGAGTCGATGACCTGGCCGGTGATCCACTCGGCCTCGTCGGTGGTCAGCCAGGAGATCAGCCGCGCCGGGTCGTCGGGCATGCCCCAGCGCCCGCCGGGGAACAGCGCGGCGACCGCGTCGTACGCCGGGCCCGTCAGGTAACCCGTGTCCACGGGACCGGGGTTGACGGTGTTGACGGTGACCGCCGCGTCGGCGAGCGCGGTGGCCAGGGAGCGGGTCGCCGAGGCGAGGGCCCCCTTGGCCAGCCCGTAGGCGATCTCGCCCGGCATCCCGCCCGCGAGGTCCTGGCCCGAGGTCATCATCACGACCCGGCCCCCGGGGGTACGGGCCGGGAGCGCGGCGCGCAGCCGCGCGTACGCCTGGACGAGCAGGATCACCGAGCGGGTGTCGACGGCCCAGTGGGCGTCGAGCATGGCCGCGTCGACGGTGTCGAGCGGGCCGTCTGAGCCGCTCAGGGCGTGGTTGGCGACCAGGATGTCGAGCCGCCCGCCGAGCGCCCCGGCGGCGGTGGCGATCAGCGCGGCGGGCGCGTCGGGCGCGGCGAGGTCGGCGGGGCCGTGGACCACCCGCGCGTCCGGGTCGGCGCGCGCCTCCCGTACGGCGGCGGCGGCGCCCTCCGGCCCCTCGGGGTCGGCGCCCCACGGCTGGTCCGCGTCGTGCGGGACGTGGTGGTGCAGATAGACGCTCGCCCCGTACGCCGCGAGCCGCCGGGCCACGGCGCAGCCGATGCCGCCGCGCCGACTGGCCCCGGTGACCAGGGCGGTACGGCCGCGCAGCGGCAGCGGGTCGCGGCGCAGTGCGTCGGGGGTGGGCGGCGGGAGTGCGGGCATGGGGTCCTCCGTGGGCGTCGCCGGTCGGTGCTGTTTCTCGGCGTCGGGAATCAACGCCCCTGCCGCACCCGACCGTCGGGACCCATCCCTATCACTCCAGCGCGGTGATCGTCGCGGCCATGAGCGCCTCGTGGAGCCGGGGCAGCTCGGGGTTGCCCGGCTCCAGCACCTCCTGGCTGGTCATGCCGTCGCGTACGGCGAACATCGCGCGCGTGATCCGCTCCAGCTGCGCGTCGCCGGGGTCGTGGCCCAGGGCGCGCAGCGCGACGCGGACCACCGGGATCAGCGCGTCGCGCACGGTGCGCCGGTGGGCCACGAACGCCTCGGCGGCCCGCGGGTCGCGGACGGCGTGCGCGGTGAACTCCAGGTGCAGGAGGTGGTCGTCGCGGTCGACCGAGAGCGTGGCCACCACCCGGGTCACCACCTCCACCAGCTCCGCCACCCCGGCGGGCCCTTCGGCGGCCGGGTCGGCGGTGGCCCTGATCTCGGCGACCGCCGAGGTGGCGGCGGCCTCGACCGTGGCGATCAGCCTGGCGGCGCGGTCGCCGTAGAGGGCGAGGATCAGCTCGTCGAGGGTCTTGAAGTTGGAGTAGAACGCGCCGCGCGTGTAGCCCGCGCCGGCGCACACGTCGTCGATGGAGGCCCGGCCCAGCCCCTTCTTCGCGAACACCTCGGCGGCGGCGGCGAGCAGCTGCGCGCGGGTCTCGGCCCGGCGCTTGGTGACGCGGGGCGACTTGCCGGGGGCATCGGACGGCTTCGGGGCAGCGGGCACGGTGACACTCCCAAGGTCGCACTCCAACTTGCGATTCATTTTTGAATCGGATACATAATTGTATTCGATGATCCGACCGACCCCGGTCCCGCGGACTCCGGTCCCGACCGGCCGGGCGATCGGCGCCGCTCCCCCACCCGAAGGGTTCCCTCATGAGCACACCGGACGAAACGAGCCCGCAGGGCTTCTGGGCCGAACTGCGGGACGCCGTCCAGTTGCGCACGATACTGCTCATCGCTGGTGTCCTCTTGCTGCAACTTGGCTTTATTTTGTCCTATATCGGCGCCTTCCACGCTCCGAAGCCGCACAAGATCCCGGTCGCGGTGGTGGCCCCCGCGCAGGTGTCGCAGCAGACCGTCGCCGGGCTCAACGGCATCGCCTCCTCCCCCGTCGAGGCCGAACCCGTGGCCTCGCGCGCGGCCGCCGAGGAGCGGATCCGTACCGGCCGGGCCGCTGCGGCCCTCCTCGTCGACCCCAGCGGCACCGAGGACACCCTGCTGGTCGCCTCCGGCGGCGGCAAGGCGGAGGCCGACGCCGTCACCGCCGTGATCACCCGGGCCGACGCCGACCAGCGGCGCACGGTCACCGCCCAGGACATCGTGCCGCTCCAGTCGGGCGACGGACGCGGGCTGAGCGGCTTCTACCTGGTCATCGGCTGGATCGTCGGCGGCTATCTCGTCGCCGCCCTGCTGGGGGTCGCCGCCGGGGCCCGGCCGCTCACCGCCCGCCGCGCCGTCTTCCGGCTCGGCGCGATGGTGCCGTACGCGATCCTCTCCGGGCTGGGCGGCGCGCTCGTCGCGGACTCCGTCCTCGGCGCGCTGACCGGTCACTTCCTGGCGCTGTGGGGGGTCGGCGCGCTGCTCGTCCTCTCGGCCGCGACGGTCACCATGGCCTTCCAGTCCCTCTTCGGCGTCATCGGGATCGGCATCACGGTCCTGGTCTTCGTCATCCTCGGCAATCCGTCGGCGGGCGGCGCCTACCAGCCCTCGCTGCTGCCGACGTTCTGGCGGTCCATCTCCGGGTGGCTGCCGAACGGCGCGGGCACCGACACCGTGCGCCGCGTCGTCTACCTCGGCGCCGAGGGCATCACCGGCCCCCTCCTGGTGATCGGCGCCTACGCGGTGGCCGGCGCGCTCGTCGCCGTCCTGGTCTCGCTGCTGCGGGCCCGCCGCGGCACGGCGGGCCCGGCGGTGACGGCGGGCGCGACGGACTGACGCCGCGCCGAAGGAGGGCCGTACGGGACGGACCACGCGTCCCGTACGGCCCTTCAGCGCGCCGGGGTTCCGCGCCGCGGTCGCACCAGCGAGCCGCGCCGGTCCTTGACGATCTCCAGCTGGGCGGGGATACGGCGGCGCAGATCCGCGACATGGCTGACGATGCCCACACTGCGATCACGCTCCCGCAGCGAGTCCAGCACATCGAGGACCTCGTCCAGCGCCTGCTCGTCCAGGCTGCCGAACCCCTCGTCGATGAAGAGCGTGTCCAGCCGGACACCGCCCGCCTCCTCCGTGACGACATCCGCCAGCCCGAGCGCGAGGGCGAGCGACGCGAAGAAGGTCTCGCCGCCGGAGAGCGTCGCGGTGTCCCGCTCCCGGCCGGTCCAGGCGTCCACGACCCGCAGCCCCAGCCCCGAGCGGCCCCGGCCGCCGACGCGCGCGTCGGAGTGCACCAGCCCGTACCGGCCGGAGGACATCCGCCGCAGCCGTACGGTGGCCGCCGCGGCGACCTGTTCGAGCCGGGCCGCCAGTACGTACGACTCCAGCCGCATCCGGCGCTCGTTCTCGCCGGAGGTGCCCGCCGTGAGCCCGGCGAGCCGGGCCACCCGGTCGTACTCCTCGCGCACCGGCCCCAGAGCCCGCACCTCGGCATCGGCCCGCCGGGAGAGCCGCGCCAGCTCGGAGCAGCGCTCGCGCGCGGTGCCGACGGCGGACGCGGCGGCGCGCAGGGCCGCTTCCGCCGCGCGGTGGGCCTCGGACGCTCCCGCCATGTCGACGGGCGGACGCGCGGCGGCCTCCTGTGCCTCCGGCTCCCGGCGCCGCTCGGCCAGCGCGTGGGCCTCCCGCTGCCAGGCGTCGACCAGACGCTGTGCCGCGCTCCGCTCGGCGTCGGTCAGCAGCGCCTCGGCGGCGGCGCGCGGGGTGTCGAACCCGGCGCGGAAGGCGGCGCCCGCGAGCCGGTCGTCGGCCTCCTTCAGCCGCAGCGCGGTGGTCTCGACGGCGCGTACGCACTCCGCGGCGGCGGCGATCCGGCCGGCCAGGGCCGCCAGCCGCCCGCGCCGCTCGGCGACGCTGCCCGCGTCGCCCCTGGCCCGGGTCAACCCGGCCCTGAGCGCGTCCTGTTCGCTGTCGAGCACCTCGCACCGCGAGGTACGGGCGGCCACCCGGCGCTCCGCCTCGTGGTGCGCGGCGAGCCGCTCCCGGTACTCGCGCTCGGCGCGGGCGAGCGTCTCAAGGGCCGCGTGTGTACCGCCCGCGAGACGGCGCGCCCGCTCGTGCTCGCCCTCCAGCCGCTCGACGAGCGCGGCCAGTTCGGCGACCGTGGAGTCACCGGCCTGGGCGCGGGCGCTCGCGCGCCGCTCCCGCGCCGCCGCGTGCGCGCTCTCCGCCTCCTCCCGTACGGCGTCGGCCCGCTGATACTCCGTCAGCGCCGCGTCCTCGGCCGCCGAATCGGCCTGGCCCTCGGCCGCCCGTGCGGGCGCGGGGTGGTCGGCGGAGCCGCACACGGCGCACGGGGCACCGTCGACCAGCCGGGCGGCCAGCTCGGCGGCCATGCCGTTCAGCCGCTCCTCCCGCAGGTCGAGCCAGCTCTGCCGGGCCGCGACCGCCCGGCTCGCGGTGTCGGTCGCGTACCGGAGCGCCGCCGCCAGCTCCGCGTCGAGCGTGTCGCGCCGCCGGGCGGCGGCCAGTCGCTGCACGGCGGGTTCGAGCTGTCCGACCAGCCGTTCGGCGCGGGCGGCGGCCTCCTGCGCGGCCTCGACCCGGCCCTGGAGGGCGCGGCGCCGGGACTCCCAGCCGGCCGGGTCCTCCGTCTCGGCGATGATCTCCTCGTCGGCCCGTGCCTGCCGGTCCAGCTCGGCGCGTTCCGCGGTGATCGCCGCGTCGCGCTCCTCGTCGCGCCCGGCCGCGTCGAGCGCGCCCAGCTCCTGGCGCATCGACCGCTCCAGCGCGGCGAGTTGCTCCGCGCCCGCCTCGGCGCGGTCGGCGGGCAGGAGCGCGCGGGCCGACGCGCGGGCGCGGTCCGCGTCCCGGTGCGCCCGGTCCGCCTCGTCCCGCAGCGCGAGCGCGGGCGCGACCAGTTCGGCGCGGTGGGCGCCGCGCAACGCCGCCTCGGCCAGGTCGTGTTCGGGGCGCCGCGCTTCGAGTTCCGCCGCGCGGCGCAGCGTCTGCGTGTACCGCTCCCGGGCCGCCTCGTGTGCGCGGGCGGTGTCCAGCGCCCGCCGCGCGGCGGCCTCCCCGCGCTCGGCGGCCATCAGCGCCGAGGCGGCGATGTCGGCGCGTTCCCGGGCGGCGGAGCGGGTGAGCGCCGCCCACTCCAGGACGGCGGGCGCCAGCCCCACGTCGCCCGGCCTGCCCTCCGGCGGCGGCGCCTCGGAGCGGGCGCCCGCCACGCCGTCGCCCGCTGCCTGGGCGATGCGCTGGGCGACGGCGAGGAGGCGCTCGTCGCCCTGGCGTACCCGCTGCTCGGCGGAGCGGCGCTGTTCGGCGAGGCGCTCCTCGACCGCCGCGAACCTGCGTGTGTCGAAGAGCCGGCCGAGGAGCTTGCCGCGCGCCTCCGCGTCCGCGCGCAGAAAGCGCGCGAAGTCGCCCTGCGGCAGGAGCACGACCTGGCAGAACTGGTCCTGGACCATGCCCAGCAGCTGCTTGACCTCCTCGCCGATCTCCTGGTGGGAGCGGCTCAGCGCCTTCCAGCCGCCGCTCGCCGCGTCGTACTCGCGCAGCTCGCTCCGGGCCTTCTCGGTGGTGCGGCCGGTGCCCTTCCGCTTGGGCCGCGACTGCGCGGGCCGCCGGGTGAACTCCAGCCGCCTTCCGCCGACGGTCAGTTCGAGCGTGACCTCGGTGGGGGTGCCGGGAGCGGCGTGGTCGCTGCGCAGGGTCGTGCCCGGATTCTGCCGCGCGCCGGGGACCGAGCCGTACAGCGCGTAGCAGACCGCGTCGAGCACCGAGGTCTTCCCGGCGCCGGTCGGGCCGTGCAGCAGGAAGATCCCGGCGCCCGACAGCTCGTCGAAGTCCACCTCCTGGGCGGTGGCGAAGGGGCCGAAGGCGGTGAGGGCCAGCCGGTGCAGCCTCACGGGGTCACCTCGCGCACGGCCGCCTCGACCCGGACCGCGTCGAGGGCGGCGCGCAGCACGGCGCCCTCCCGCTCGTCGGGGCCGCAGCCGCCGCGTACATGCGCCACGAAGTCCTCCGCGATCTGCTGGTCGGTGCGGCCCGCCAGCCGCCGGGCGTACGAGGCGAGCGGGTCGTCCTGCCCGCGCTCGGGGTCGAAGACCAGGCTGAGCACGTGGGGGAAGCGCTCCGCCAGCCGGGCCATCGGCTCGTGCGGCCTGGCCGGGTCGGTGAGCGTGGCCTCGACCCACGCGTCCTCGTGGCGGGCCAGCCCCGGATCGGCCAGCAGCTCCTCCAGCCGTCCCCGGATCCTGGCCAGCGCGCGGGGCACCGGGCAGTCGATCCGCTCGGCCTCGATCGCGCCCCGCGCCCCCAGCTCCACCAGCCACATCGTCTTGCGGTGCGTCGTCTCCGAGAACGAGTAGGCGAGCGGGGAGCCGGAGTAGCGCACGCGGTCGTCGAGCGTCTGCGCGCCGTGCAGGTGTCCGAGTGCGACGTAGTCCACGCCGTCGAAGACCCCGGCCGGTACGGAGGCGACGCCGCCGACGGTGATGTCCCGCTCGCTCTCGCTCGGCTCGCCGCCCGTGACGAACGCGTGCGCGAGGACCACGGAGCGCGTCCCGGCGGGCCGGGCGGCGAGATCCGCCCGTACCCGCCGCATCGCGGCGCCGAGCACCGCCTCGTGTCCGGCCTTGGCCGCCCGGAACTCGTCGCGTACCAGGGCCGGTTCGAGATACGGCAGCCCGTAGAAGGCGACATCGCCGTGGCCGTCGGCCAGCAGTACGGGCGTGGCGCAGTCGGCGGGGTCGGTCCGCAGATGGATGCCGGCGCGGCCGATGAGCCCCGCGCCGACGCCGAGTCTGCGGGCCGAGTCGTGGTTGCCGGAGATCATCACCGTCGGCACCCCGGCCCCGGCCAGCCGGTGCAGCGCGCGGTCGAACAGCTCCACGGCGCTGAGCGGCGGTACGGCGCGGTCGTACACGTCCCCCGCCACCAGCACCACGTCCACCGCGCGCTCCTGGACCGTGGCCACCAGGTGGTCGAGGAAGGCGGCCTGGGCGTCGAGCAGGCCGACCCGGTGGAACGAGCGTCCCAGATGCCAGTCCGACGTATGCAGAATCCTCAAGCTCTCCCCCAGTGGTCGAAGGTCCCACGCTAACCGGGCGCCCCGACAGTAACGGCTTCCGGGGCCCGGCCCCCGGCCTCCTGCCCCCGGCCTCCTGCCCCCGGC
>NZ_QQNA01000227.1 GCF_003346515.1 Streptomyces corynorhini | reverse complement strand
CCCAGGGCGGCGCGTTCTGCCCGGACTGCGGCCACCAGCGGCGCCGCCCGGGGCACTTACGCGGCACACGTACGCGCCCCGGGCGGGCGGCGGCGCCGCGGGGTCAGCGGATCGGCCGGTGCACGTTCTCCCGTTCCGACGGGCCCGGTGTCGCGTCCGCGATCCAGGGGCCCTCGCCGCTCGGGTCGACGACACCGTCCTCCAGCCACCGGTACGTACCGGCCAGGACACCGTCCACGACCTTGCGGTCGAGGTCGTCGGTGTTGGACCACAGACGCGTGAAGAGTTCCTCGACCCTGATGCGGGACTGCCGGCAGAAGACATCGGCGAGTTGGTACGCCTCGCGCCCGTGATCGCCGTTCACGCGCAGCATCTCGGCCCGAACACACGCCGCGCTCATCGCGAACAGCTCGGCGCCGATGTCCACGATCCGGCCGAGGAAGCCCTGTTTGGTCTCCATCCGCCCCTGCCAGCGCGACATCGCGTAGAAGGTGGAGCGCGCCAGCTTGCGCGAGGTCCGTTCCACGTAACGCAGATGCGTTGCCAGATCCCGGTGTCCGGGTGGATGGAACTCGGCGTACGAGGTGGGCAGTTGCCCGGGGCCGGCGACCAGCTTCGGCAGCCAGCGGGCGTAGAAGCCGCCCGCCCGCGCACCCGCCTTCGCCTTGTCGGAGAGGGACTTGTCCGGGTCGATGATGTCGCCCGCGACGGCGAGGTGGGCGTCGACCGCCTCGCGGGCGATCAGCAGGTGCATGATCTCGGTCGAGCCCTCGAAGACGCGGTTGATCCGCAGATCGCGGAGCATCTGCTCGGCGGGGACGGCGCGTTCGCCCCTGGCCGCCAGGGAATCGGCGGTCTCGAAGCCTCGGCCACCGCGGATCTGGACCAGTTCGTCGGCCATCAGACAGCCCATCTCCGAGCCGAACAGCTTGGCGAGGGCCGCCTCGATACGGATGTCGTTGCGGTCCTCGTCCGCCATCTGCGAGGCGAGGTCGACGACCGCCTCCAGCGCGAACGTGGTGGCGGCGATGAACGAGATCTTGGCGCCCACCGCCTCGTGCCGGGCCACGGGCTTGCCCCACTGCTCGCGCGCCCCCGACCACTCGCGGGCGATCTTCAGGCACCACTTCCCCGCGCCCGCGCACATCGCGGGCAGGGAGAGGCGGCCGGTGTTGAGGGTGGTGAGTGCGATCTTGAGCCCCGCGCCCTCGGGGCCGATCCGGTTCGCGGCGGGGACGCGGACCTGGTGGAAGCGGGTGACACCGTTCTCCAGGCCGCGCAGCCCCATGAAGGCGTTGCGGTTCTCGACGGTGATGCCCGGCGAGTCCGCCTCCACGACGAAGGCGCTGATGCCGCCCGCGGAGTCCGCCGTCCTCGGCACGCGGGCCATCACGACGAGCAGATCCGCGACGACTCCGTTGGTCGTCCACAGCTTCACCCCGTCGAGGACGTACGTGTCGCCGTCCGGTACCGCCGTCGTCGCCAGCCTGGCGGGGTCGGAGCCGACGTCCGGCTCGGTCAGCAGGAAGGCCGAGATGTCCGTACGGGCCAGCCGGGGCAGGAACGCCTCCTTCTGCTCCCGCGTGCCGAAAATCTTGAGCGGCTGCGGTACGCCGATCGACTGATGGGCGGAGAGCAGCGCGCCCACCGCGGGACTCGCGGAGCCCACGAGCGCCAGGGCCTTGTTGTAGTACACCTGGGTGAGGCCGAGCCCGCCGTACTTGGTGTCGATCTTCATACCGAGCGCGCCCAGCTCCTTGAGGCCCCTGACGACCTCGTCGGGGATCCGGGCCTCGCGTTCGATCAGCGCGCCGTCGATCCTCGTCTCGCTGAACACGCGCAGCTTCGCGAGGAACTCCTCGCCGCGCCCGACGTCTTCGGGCGCGGGCACGGGATGGGGGTGGACGAGGTCGAGGCGGAAGCGGCCGAGGAACATCTCCTTGGCGAAGCTGGGCTTGCGCCAGCCCTGTTCACGGGCGGCTTCGGCGACCTGCCGCGCCTCACGCTCGGAGACCGTGGGTCTGCCCTGCGGTTCCTGCGGTGCGGATGCTGCTGAAGGGGCGGATGGGGCGGACATGAGGAACTCACCTCGCCGCGGAGTCGGGTCCCATGACGGTTCTGCCGACCGGGACTGTGTGTCCGTATCTACCCGAACGTCTACCCGAACGACGCCGCCCGCACCAGTCGTGCGGCGACGACGGGTGCGGGCGGCGGGGGTACGGGCCCTGGCCGTGCAGCGCGGCGCGGCCGGTGTGGGCCTGTGCGGGGCCCGGGGTCAGAGGCCCAGGCCGGTGAGGACCATGACGCGCTCGTAGGTGTAGTCGTCCATGGCGAAGCGCACGCCCTCGCGGCCGACTCCGGACTCCTTGACGCCGCCGTACGGCATCTGGTCGGCACGGTACGACGGGACGTCCCCGATGATCACGCCGCCGACCTCCAGGGCGCGGTGCGCGCGGAAGGCGGTCCTGAGGTCATGGGTGAAGACACCCGCCTGGAGCCCGTACTTCGAGTCGTTGACCGTCTCGAACGCCTCGCTCTCGCTCTCGACCCGGCGCAGCGTGAGGACGGGGCCGAAGACCTCCTCGCGGGCGAGGGTGGCGTCCGCGGGGACTTCGGCGAGGACGGTGGGCGGGTAGCTCGCGCCGTCCCGCTTGCCGCCCGTGAGCAGCCGCGCACCGGAGCGCACCGCCTCGTCCACCCAGGTCTCGACCCGCTTGGCGGCGTCCTCGCTGACGAGGGGGCCGACGTCGGTGGTGGCGTCGGCGGGGTCTCCGGTGGTCTGGGCCTCGACGGCGGCGACGATCCTGGGGACCAGCCGCTCGTACACGGAGGCGTCCGCGATCACGCGCTGGACGGAGATGCAGGACTGGCCGCCCTGGTAGTTCGAGAAGGTGGCGATCCGGGTGGCGGCCCAGTCGAGGTCCTCGTCGCTCGTGTAGTCGGCGAGGACGACGGCCGCGCCGTTGCCGCCCAGCTCCAGCGTGCAGTGCTTGCGCGGGACCGAATCCATGATGGCGTAGCCGACCTTGTCGGATCCGGTGAAGGAGATCACCGGCAGCCGCTCGTCCTGGACGAGGGCGGGCATCCGGTCCGTGCTGCCCGTCGCCAACGACCGGATGCCCGCCCTCGTCCAGGACGAG
>NZ_QQNA01000226.1 GCF_003346515.1 Streptomyces corynorhini | reverse complement strand
CGCGGGCCGCCGGTGTTCCCGTACAGGCGGAGGGCGCCTCCGTATCGAGGTGAGGCAGCGATGCCGTGACCGTTAGGGAGAGACAGACACATGCGCGTCGAGATTTGGGGCGACGTCCCCTGTCCCTGGTGCTACATCGGCAAGGCCCGGTTCGAGAAGGCGCTCGCCGGGTTCGCGCACCGCGACGACATCGAGGTGGTGCACCGGTCCTTCGAGCTGGAACCGGAGCGGAGGCCGGGGGACAACGTGCTGGCGGCCGACATCATCGCCGCCAATTACGGGCAGAGCCTGGAGCAGGTGCGCGGCATCGAGGAGATGGTGCGGGGGCACGCGCACGGCGAGGGGCTGCCGTACCGGACCGAGGGGCGCGACCAGGACAATTCCTTCGACATCCACCGGCTGCTGCACCTGGCCAAGGCGCGCGGCCGGCAGAACGAGCTTCTCGACCTCGTATACCGGGCGAACTTCGCCGAGGAACGCTCCGTCTACGACCCCGAGACGCTCGTCGCGCTCGCGGTCGAGGCCGGGCTCGCGGAGAGCGAGGCCCGCGAAGTGCTCGCGGACCGTACCGCGTACGCGCGGGCCGTACGGGACGACGAGCGCGAGGCCGCCGAGCTGGGCGCGACCGGGGTGCCGTTCTTCGTTCTCGACCGGCGGTTCGGGGTCTCGGGCGCGCAGCCGGTCGAGGTGCTGGCCCGGGCGCTGGAGCAGGCGTGGCAGTCCCGTACGGTCACGGCCCTCACCCCGATCGGTGCCACCGCGGGCGGGACGGGCACGGACGGCGCCGCGGTGTGTGACGCCGACGGCGCGTGCGAGGTGCCGGGCGCGGTATCCGCGCAGGCCAGGGGGGATCGGTAAGGATTCCTTGGGGGTTCTGTTCAGCCACGCGCGATTGACCGGGCGTACCGGGCGTTCCAGGGTGGAGCCATGGAACCCCTGGGAGGCGCCGAGTTCGCGCCCGACACCACGTATCTGAACACCTCCAGCTGCGGTCTGCTGCCCCGCCGGGCCGTCGCCGCCGTTCGGGAACTCGCCGAGGCGAACGCGACCGGGCGGCGCGGTGAGGGCGCCGGGAGCTTCGAGACGCTGGCCGCCGCGCGCGCCTCGTTCGGGCGGCTGGCGGGGGTGGGCGCGGAGCGGGTCGCCCTCGGCAGCGCCGTGGCCGTCCATGTCGGGCTGATCGCCGCCTCGCTGCCGCCGGGGGCCGAAGTGCTGCTGCCCGAGGGCGAGTTCAGCTCGGTGGTCGCCCCGTTCGCGGTGCGGGGCGACCTCAAGCCGCGCTACGTCCCGCTGGAGCGGCTGGCCGACGAGGTGCGGCCGGGGACCGCGCTGGTCGCGTTCTCCTGCGTCCAGTCGGCGGACGGCAGGCTCGCCGACCTGGCGGCGCTGCGGGCCGCCGCCGCCGCGCACGGGGCCCGTACGCTGCTGGACGCCAGCCAGTCGGCGGGCTGGCTGACGCTGGACGCGGGGGCGTACGACTACACGGTCACCGGCGCGTTCAAGTACCTGCTCTGCCCGCGCGGCACGTCCTTCCTCACCGTGACCGAGGAGGCCCAGGAGTCGCTGACGCCGATCCACGCCGGGTGGCTCAACGGAGCGGACCTGTGGGGCAGCAACTACGGCCCGGTCTCCCCGCTGAGCCGGACCGCGAGCCGCTACGACGAGGCGACGTCGTTCCTCTCGTACCACGGCGCCGAACAGTCCCTGACGCTCATGGAGGAGATCGGCGTCGAGCCGGTCCACGCCCATGTCACCGCCCTCGCCGACCGCTTCAGGGACGGGCTCGTCTCCCGTGGGCACGAGCCCGTCCCGACGTACGGACCCTCCGCGATCGTCTCCGTCCCGGGGCTGGCGCACCGGCACGACGATCTGCGGCGGGCGGAGGTGTACGTCTCGCTGCGCGCGGGCTATGTGCGCGCCTCGTTCCACCTCTACAACACCGCCGCGGACGTGGACCGGGCGCTGGACGTGCTCGCGGGGTGAGGCGCGCGGACGGAGGAGCCGCATGGGCGGAGGAGCCGCGCGGGCGGAGGAGCCGCGTGGGCGGGCCCGGTCTATCCGAAGGTGAAGGAGTAGGCGCGGATCCCGGGCGCGGGACGGATCTCCAGCCGGGCGTCGTGCGCGGTGTCCCGGTCGACCAGGGTGTAGAGGGTGGGCACCCCCTTCACCTCGATGTTCTTGGTGACCTTGCCGTCCACGAGGACCTGGACCGGCCCTTCGCCGGAGAGGACGACGTTCACGTTCTTCGCGTGGTAGTTGAGGGCGACCTTCGCGTCGTCACCGGCGGTGAAGTACTCGTACGCGGCGGTCCAGGTCCCGTCCAGGGAGATCTTGTTGGCGGGAACACGGTCCGGGAAGTGGTAGGCGGTCGGCTTGTCGTCCACGATCGGGTCGCCGACGTAGCCGCGGATGCGCAGCGTGCTGAGGTAGGTCTCCGGGGTCCGGTCGCGGGTCAGCTCGTCGGCCGCCTGATCGGTCTTCGCGGGCAGCCGGACGTCCGGGTCGGCCTGCCGCAGCAGGTCGCGGATGAGGTCCTCGGTCTGTTCGTACTTGCCCTCGCCGAACGTGAAGTACCGGACGGTGCCGTTCGCGTCGATCAGGTACTTGGCGGGCCAGAAGCGGTTGCGGTAGTTGTTCCAGGTGGCCAGCTTGTTGTCGAGGGCCACCGGGTAGCTCACGCCGAGCTTCTTGGCCTGGTCGGCGACGTTGCCCGCGTTCTTCTCGAAGCCGAACTCGGGTGAGTGCACACCGATCACCTGGAGCCCCGCGTCCTGGTACTTGCTCTCCCACTTCTCGATGTGGGGCAGGCTGCGCTGGCAGTTGATGCAGGAGTACGTCCAGAAGTCGATCAGCACCACCTTTCCGCGCAGCGAGTCGAGGGTGACGGGCGCGCCGCCGGGGGTGTTGAGCCACCTGGCGATCCCCTCGACAGCGGGCGCCTTGCCGCAGGAGCGGAGTTCGTTCACGCCGTCCTCGCAGCGCGACAGCTCCTTGTTGGAGTTGTCGTACAGCCCGGACAGCTGCTGCCTGGCGGTGTCGCTGTCCTCGACCTTCCGCTGGGCGGCGGCCGTGTAGTCGGGCAGGGCGCGCTGGACGGCGTCGGTCACGTTGAAGGCCAGCGCGCACGCGAGGGCGATCATCAGGCAGCCGGCGACGATACGCAGCTTGCGGGCCCGGGTACGGAAGGCGGCGACGCGTTCGGCGACCCGCCGCCCGGCCAGCGCGAAGGCCAGCAGCGGGATCGCGGTGCCCACGGCGAACGAGACGGTGAGGGCGACGATGTCGGCGTTGATCTCGCCCCGCGCCCCGGCGACCGTGATCGCCGCGAGGACCGGCCCGGCGCACGGCACGTACAGCAGCCCGAGCCCCAGACCGAGGACGAGGGCGCTGCCCTCCTTGTTGACCTGACGCTGCGGGATCCGGGCGAAGGGCTTCTCCAGCAGGCTCTCCACCCGGGGGAAGATCAGCCCCAGCCCGATCAGCACCAGCAGTGTGAGACCGACGTACCGCATGATGTCCTGCGGCAGTCCCAGCGCGGAGATCAGCGTCACCCCGAGCAGGGTGAAGAAGCTGAAGCTGACCACGAGTCCGGCGACCACCGCGTAGGGCCGCCGGTTGCGCGTCCTGGGCGCCTTCGGCGCGGCGGTCGCCACGAGGACGTCACCCGCCGCGCCGTCCGCGACGCCGCTCCCCTTCGCGGCGCCGCCGCCCGCGCCGGGGCCGCCCGCGCCGGTCCCGCCCGCGCCGGTCCCGCCCGCGCCGGTCCCGACCGCGCCGGGTCCGCCCGCGCCGGGGCCGGCCGCGCCGGGTCCGTCCGTGCCGGGGCCGCCCGCGAGGAAGACGACGGGCAGGACGGGCAGGATGCACGGCGACACCGCGGTGATCAGTCCCCCGAGCAATCCGATCAAGATCAAGGTGAACATGGACGACGCCCTCCGGTCCTGGGGGCCGGATCTCCGGCTCCCGCACCGCTTATTCGGAGGGGTCCACCTCGCGGATTGGAGCCGGAGGCGTCCATTCGCCTCGCATCTGCAGGATCATGTGCCGTTTTGCCTCGCAGCTGAGTCCGGCGCGGGGGCGGTCGGGCGGGCGGTCAGAGGAACCTGCCGAGGAACGCCCGGGTGCGCGGGTTCGACGGGTGGTCCAGCACCTCCTCGGGGGTGCCGTTCTCCAGGATCCGGCCGCCGTCCATGAAGACCACCCGGTCGGCGACCTCCCGGGCGAAGCCGATCTCGTGGGTCACCACGACCATGGTGAGCCCGTCCCGCGCGAGATCGCGCATCGTGGCCGGCACCTCCCCGACCAGCTCCGGGTCGAGCGCGCTGGTCGGCTTGTCGAAGAGGACGCTCTTACGGATGCCGGGCGGACGTCATGCCGCGCCGCCGAGGTGACCCCGGGCTTACCCGAGAGCCGATATTCTGTTACCGGGTTGCTTTTTTGACCGGGTGTCGTTTTGATGGCGGCATGCCTCGGACAGACATTTCCCCCGTGCTCGTCACCGGGGCGACGGGCCGCGTCGGCCGCGTCGTCATCGGTCAACTCCTCGACGCGGGCGTGCCGGTCCGCGCCCTCACCCGTCGTCCCGACGCGGCGGCGACCCTGCCCGCGGAAGCCGAGGTCTTCACCGGCGACCTCACCGTGCCCGAGTCGCTCGACCCGGCGCTGAACGGCGCGGGTGCGGTCTTCCTCGTCTGGACCGCCCCGCCCCTGACCGCCGCGGCGGTCGTCGAGCGGCTGGCGGCCCACGTGCGGCGGGTCGTCTTCCTCTCCTCCCCGCACCGGACCCCGCACCCCTTCTTCCAGCAGCCCAATCCCATGGCGGCGCTGCACGCCGACATCGAGCGCCTCGTCGCGGCCACCCGACTCGAATCGACGATCATCCGGCCGGGGATGCTCGCCTCGAACGCGCTGGCCTGGTGGGCGCCCGCGATCCGGGCGGGCGCGGTCGTCCGGTGGCCCTACGGCGCCGCCGAGACGGCACCGGTCGACGACCGCGACGTCGGGGCCGTCGCGGCGCGGACGCTCCGGCAGGACGGGTACGCCGCGGGCGACTACGTCCTGACGGGCTCCGAATCGCTGACCCAGGCCGCGCAGGTGGACGCCATCGGGGACGCACTCGGGCGCCGGATCGCCTTCGAGGAGATGACGCCGGACGAGTTCCGGAGCCTGTCCACGGGCGCGGCACCCGGCTCGGTCGTCGACATGCTGCTCGCCGCGTGGCGCGCGGCCGTCGGGCAGCCCGCGTACGTCACCACCGCGGTCGCCGACATCCTCGGGAGGCCGCCGCGCACGCTACGCCAGTGGGCCGCCGACCACGCCGCCGCGTTCACGGCCGGTCCGGAAGATTCGGCGGGCCCGGAAGGTCCGGCAGGTCCGGCGGGTCCGGCGGGCTCGTCGGGTTCGTGATCTCGCGCGACATCGAGTGGCGCCCGCCGGTCCGGCCGGCCCGCGCGGGGTGAGGGCGCGGGTTGAGGGCGCCGCGTCCTCGCCGGTCCCGTCAGCCGCGGGCGGAGCCGGTCCGCGCGCGCTCCTCCGGGCAGTCCGAGGTCTCCGCGCACAGGCTCGCCTCGACCTTGGCGAGCAGCCGCGTCAGCTCCGCGCGTTCGGCGTCGTCGAGCCCCGCGAGGGTGTGCTCCTCCAACTGGTCCCAGGCTTCCTTGACCTCGTCGCGCAGCGCGCAGCTGTCCTCGGTGGCCGACACCAGGACGGCACGCCGGTCGGCGGGGTCGGGGGAGCGGCGCACGTAACCCGAACTGTCCAGCCGCTGGAGCATCTTGGTCACGGTCGACGGGTCGAGATCCATCGACTTGATCAGCTCGGCCTGGCGGACCGCGGGCTCGTCCCACAGATGCATCATCAGCAGCTCCTGCCCCGGATAGAGGCCGGTGTTGCGCAGCAGCTTCGCCGCCGCGATCCGGTGCAGCCGTGCCACCCGGGACAGGGCGTGGCTCACGGGGCCGCCCCACGCGGCGCCGGGCGGCTCGTCGGTACAGGCAGGGTCCGAAGTCTCCGCGGTCATGTCCGAGAGTTTAGCTTGGTCGGCCAAGGAATGTATTAGGGTGAAGCCCGGTTACTTACTTGGTCGACCACACACCAGGGTGGCCGTCCGGTGCGGCGTCCGCGTGACACCGCTTCCCCATACGCTCAGGAGCCTTCATGACCACCGCGTTCGACCCGATCGATCTCGCCGGCACCCGGCTCGGCAACCGCGTCGCGCTCGCTCCGATGACCCGCAGCCGCGCCTTCGGCCCCGGCAACTCGCCCACCGATTCGATCACCGAGTACTACGCGCAGCGGGCCTCCGCGGGGCTGATCATCACCGAGGGGACGCAGCCCTCCGTGGTCGGCCAGGGCTACCCGGACACCCCCGGGCTGCACAGCCAGGAGCAGATAGCGGGCTGGCGCAAGGTCACCGACGCCGTCCACGCCAAGGGCGGGAAGATCGTCGCCCAGCTCATGCACGGCGGCCGGATCGGCCACCCGGACCTGCTGCCCGACGGCCTGGTGCCGGTCGGCGCCTCGCCGGTCGCCGCGCCTGGGCAGGTCTATCTGCACGACGGCCCCAAGGACTACGTCGTCCCGCGCGAGCTGACCTCCGAGGAGATCGAGGCGACCATCGCGGACTTCGTCTCCGCGTCCCGCAACGCGATCGAGGCGGGCTTCGACGGCGTCGAGCTGCACGGCGCCAACGGCTATCTGATCCACCAGTTCCTGGCGCCCAACACCAACCTGCGCGACGACCAGTGGGGCGGCTCCGTCGAGAACCGCATCCGCTTCGCCGTCGAGGTCTCCCGCGCGGTGGTCGCCGAGATCGGCGCCGCGCGCACCGGGATCCGGCTCTCCCCGGCCATCGGCCTGCTCGGCACCGAGGAGCCCGACCCCGAGCCCACGTACACCGCGCTGGTGCGGGAGCTGGAGACGCTCGGCCTCGCCTTCGTGCATCTGATCGAGCACGACCGCGAGTTCACCCTCGCCGTGCGCAAGCTCTACTCGGGCACGTTCATCCTCAACGCCAAGACCGAGGGCCCCACCAGCGCCGACGAACTGAAGCTGATCGAGGACGGCACGGCCGACCTGATCTCCTTCGGCGTGCTCTTCCTCGCCAACCCGGACCTGCCGGCCCGGCTGAAGGCGGGCGGCCCGTACAACACCCCCGACCCGGCCACCTTCTTCGGCGGCGGTGACCAGGGCTACCTCGACTACCCGGCCCTGGAGGGCTGACCGCGGGGGCGTACGCGAGAGGCGCGGGGCCGGTCGTCACGACCGGCCCCGCGCCTCTCGTACCCCCGGTGTCAGCGCACCGGGGTGAAGTCCCGCGCCCCGATGAACTCCGGCCGGGGCACCGGCGCCGCGAACGGCTCGACCGCCGCGTTCTCCACGCTGTTGAAGACGATGAAGACGTTGCTGCGCGGGAAGGGCGTGATGTTGTCGCCCGAGCCGTGCATGCAGTTGCAGTCGAACCAGGTCGCCGAACCGGCCTTCCCGGTGAAGAGCTTGATGCCGTGCCGGTCGGCCAGCGAGGTCAGCGCCTCGTCCGACGGCGTACCGGCGTCCTGCATCTGGAGCGACTTCTTGTAGTTGTCGCGCGGCGTCTCGCCCGCGCAGCCCAGGAACGTCCGGTGCGACCCCGGCATGATCATCAGGCCGCCGTTGGTGTCGTGGTTCTCGGTCAGCGCGATGGAGACGGAGACCGTCCGCATGTTCGGCAGACCGTCCTCGGCGTGCCAGGTCTCGAAGTCCGAGTGCCAGTAGAAGCCCGAGGCGCCGAACCCCGGCTTGACGTTGATCCGCGTCTGGTGGACGTAGACGTCGGAGCCGAGGATCTGGCGGGCGCGTCCCACCACCCGCTCGTCGCGCACCAGCTCGGCGAAGACCTCGCTCAGCCGGTGGATCTCGAAGACGGACCGTACCTCCTGGGACGACGGCTCGATGATCGAGCGCTCGTCCGCCCGTACCGCCGGGTCGCCGATCAGCCGCTCCAGCTCGGCGCCGTAGCGCGCGACCTCGGCGGGGCCGATCAGCTGCTCGATGGCGAGGAAGCCGTCCCGCTCGAAGGCGCCGAGGTCCGCGGGGGCGATCGGCCCCGGCGTATCGGGCGCCGACCACACGACGGGGTCCTGGCGCGGAGTGGTCACCTCACCGACACCCCGGGTCGGGTACAGGTCGGTACGTACGGGGGTGGCGGTCATGGTCAGCCCTCCTCGGTCAGCAGCGGGTAGACACCGTTCTCGTCGTGATCCTCCCGCCCGGTCACCGGCGGGTTGAAGACGCACACGCAGCGGAAGTCGGTCTTCGGGCGGAGCGTGTGATGCTCGTGCCCGTTCAGCAGATACATGGTGCCCGGTTCGATCCAGTGGGTCTCGCCGGTCTCGTCATCGGTGAGTTCGGCCTCGCCCTCGACGCAGAGCACGGCCTCGATGTGGTGGGCGTACCACATCGACGTCTCCGTACCCGCGTACAGGATCGTCTCGTGCAGGGAGAAGCCGACCTTCTCCTTGGCGAGCACGATGCGCTTGCTCTCCCAGGTGCCCGAAGCCGCCTTCACATGGCGGTCGGTGTTCTCGATGTCCTTGAACGATCGGACGATCACGGTGCGTCGACCCCTTCTCTCGTGTTCTCGCTTACTTCTCTCGTGCGCTCGGTGCTGAGCGCTTCTCTTCTCCGCCGCTCTCCTCCGCGCTGTCCCTCAGGCGGTGTCGCGCACCGCGCGGGCCACGGTGCGCAGCCCCTCGTCCAGCTCGTCGGCGGTGATGGTCAGCGGCGGCAGCAGCTTGACCACCTCGCTGCGCGGGCCCGAGGTCTCCAGCAGCAGCCCCAGCTCGAAGGCGCGGGCGCAGACGGCGGAGGCCCGCTCCTTGTCCGCGAACTCCATCCCCCAGACCAGACCGCGGCCCCGGAACGTGGGTACGTCTCCGGTGCACTCCGCGCTGATCGCCAGGAGCGCCTGCTCGACCTGCTCGCCCCGGGCGATGGTCTGCTTCTCCATCTGGCCGTCGGCCCAGTACGTGTTGAGCGCGGCGGTCGCGGTGACGAAGGCCGGGTTGTTGCCCCGGAAGGTGCCGTTGTGCTCGCCCGGCTCCCAGATGTCCAGCTCCGGGTTGAACAGGCACAGCGACATGGGGAGCCCGTACCCGCTGATGGACTTCGAAAGCGTCACGATGTCCGGTGTGATGCCCGACTCCTCGAAGGAGAAGAACGCGCCGGTACGCCCGCAGCCCATCTGGATGTCGTCGACGATCAGCAGCATGTCCTGGCGGCGGCAGAGATCGGCCAGCGCGCGCAGCCAGTCGGGATGGGCGACGTTGATGCCGCCCTCGCCCTGGATCGTCTCGACGATCACGGCGGCGGGCTTGTTCAGGCCGGACCCCTGGTCCTCCAGCAGCCGCTCGAACCAGAGGAAGTCCGGCGTCTGGCCGTCCAGGTAGTTGTCGAACGGCATCGGGGTGCCGTGCACCAGCGGGATCCCGGCACCGGCGCGCTTGAACGCGTTGCCGGTGACGGCGAGCGACCCCAGCGACATGCCGTGGAAGGCGTTGGTGAACGAGACGATCGACTCGCGGCCCTTGACCTTGCGGGCCAGCTTGAGGGCGGACTCGACCGCGTTGGTGCCGGTCGGGCCGGGGAACATCACCTTGTACGGGAGGTCGCGCGGGCGCAGCACCACGTTCTGGAAGGACTCCAGGAAGGCCCGCTTCGCGGTCGTGGCCATGTCCAGGCCATGGGTGATGCCGTCACGCTCGATGTAGTCGATCAGCGCCCGTTTCAGCACCGGGTTGTTGTGGCCGTAGTTGAGCGAGCCGGCCCCGGCGAAGAAGTCCAGATAGCTGTGGCCGTCCTCGTCGGTGAGCCGGGCGCCCTGCGCGCGGTCGAACACGGCGGGCCAGCCGCGGCAGTAGCTGCGGACCTCGGATTCGAGGGTTTCGAAGACGCTCAGGGCGGGCGGGGTGATGGTCACGGGGATCTCCAGCCCGCCGTGTTCGACCGCGCG
>NZ_QQNA01000225.1 GCF_003346515.1 Streptomyces corynorhini | reverse complement strand
GGAGATTATCCATGTCGTGC
This sequence comes from Streptomyces corynorhini, assembly GCF_003346515.1. Lineage (GTDB taxonomy): Bacteria > Actinomycetota > Actinomycetes > Streptomycetales > Streptomycetaceae > Streptomyces > Streptomyces corynorhini. The sequence continues at coordinate 24,312 of NZ_QQNA01000225.1, read as the reverse complement.
GGGACCTTCTCGATGGACGGGGACGGGGTGGGGGCGGGGAGATCCGAGGAGGGGGAGAGGGGCCGCGTGGCCCCCTTCCTCAGGCAGCCGCCCTGCGCACGGCCAGTTCCTCCTCGGAGGCGGCGACGCCGAACGCCGCCGGTACGGGTTCGCTCTTCAGGTAGAGCCGGTCCGCGATCCGGCGCGGCAGCGGGTAGTACGCGAACGTGCCGTGGACGCGTCCGTCCGCGCTCATCGGCTGCGCCAGGTAGCGGCAGACGGAGACGATCCGGTACTCCTCACGGCCGTGGGAGTCGACGATGGCGATCTCGGTGACCCGGCGGGAGCCGTCGGCGTGCCGGGTCAGCTGGACGATGACGTCGACGGCGCTGTTGATCTGGTCCTTGATCGCCACGAACGGGATCTCGACCTCCGACATCGACGCCAGGGTCTGCAGGCGCATCAGCGCGTCCTCGGCGTTGTTGGCGTGGACGGTGGCGAGCGACCCGTCGTGACCGGTGGACATCGCCTGGAGCATGTCGAGCGTCTCGCCGCCTCGGACCTCACCGACGATGATCCGGTCGGGGCGCATACGCAGGGAGTTGCGGACGAGGTCGCGGATGGTGACCTGGCCCTTGCCCTCGACGTTCGAGGGGCGGCTCTCCAGGGTGATCACATGGGACTGCTGGAGCTGGAGTTCGGCCGAGTCCTCGATGGTCACGATGCGCTCGCCGTCGGGGATGAGCCCGGACAGGGAGTTGAGCAGGGTGGTCTTCCCGGTACCGGTGGCCCCGGAGACGATCACATTGAACTTCGCGCGCACCAGACCGGCCAGCAGCACCATCATCTGCTCGTCCAGCGAGCCCAGGCCGATCATCTCCTGCAGCGTGAAGGCGCGGGGGAAGCGTCGGATGGTGAGGATGGGGCCGGTGAGGGAGAGCGGCGGGATGATCACGTTGACGCGTTCGCCCGAGGGCAGGCGCGCGTCGACCATCGGATTCGCCTCGTCCACCCGGCGGTTGACCGTGGAGACGATGCGCTCGATGGTCTGCATGAGCTGCTCGTTGGAGGTGAAGCGCATGGGCAGCATCTCCAGCCGTCCGTTGCGCTCGACGAAGACCTGGTCCGCGCCGTTCACCATGATCTCGCTGATGGAGGCGTCTTCGAGGAGGGGCTCCAGAATGCCGAGCCCGAGCGCCTCGTCGACGACCCGGCGGATCAGCTGGCTGCGCTCGACGGTGGAGAGGACCGGCCCCTCGCGGCTGATGATATGGCCCAGAACCCGTTCGAGCCGGGCCCTGCGCTCGGCCGCCGCGAGCGCGGACATCTCCGCGAGGTCGATCTCCTGAAGGAGCTTGGCGCGGTAGACACCGACGAGGAGGCTCTCCTCGCTCTGGCCGCTCGTCGGCTCGGGGCTGTTGATGCGCGCCCGGAGGCTCATCGTCCTCAACTCCCTGGTTCTGCGTGGTGCGATGGTGGTAGCCGGTGGTCAAGGGGTGGCGTCCTGTACGGCCGGGTACGGCGCGCTGTGGCGCGGTACGGAGCGTACGGAGCCGAACGCGACGGTCAGTCGCGCGGCATCGTGACGCTCCTGGTCGCGTCGGGGAGGGTGAAGACGGGCAGGATCGAGGGGATCTTGACCTTCGCCTCGGCCTTCACGGCGGAGCCGGACCTGCTCACCGCCGGTACGGTCACGTCCAGCCAGTCGCTCGTCGCGGCCTTCGCCGCCTGGTCGGCGGTCATCCGGGACTCGCGGTAGGTCTCCGCGCGGGCCGCCGCGCGGGCGGCCGTACCCGCCTGCTGCACGGCGTAGCCCGCGATCCCGAGCTGGATCACCCCCAGGGCCACCAGGAGCAGCAGGGTGATCAGTCCGGCGAACTCGATGCCGGCCTGGCCCCGGTCCCCGGCCCTGCCCCGGTCGCGGCCATCGCCGCGTGGACGCTTCCACATGGGTCAGCTCTCTCTTACGGCGGAGGCGTGCGCGGGCACGCTGATCGGAATGTTGACGCCGGGGAACAGCAGGGGCAGGTCGAGGGTGAGGTCCGCCCTGACCTCCTCCCCGGACGAGGATGTCGCGCAGCTGACGTCGCCGAGCCTCCAGGCGCTGGGCAGGTGCTCCCGCGCGGCCTGCCGGCAGGCCGCCGTACGCGATCCGTCGGCCACCGCCCCGGCCCGTACCGCCTCGTCGGCCGCGTTCCCCGCGAGCGAGAAGGTGTAGCCGACCAGCGCCGCCTCCCAGAGGAGGACGGCGGTCGCCAGGAGGACGGGCATCACACCGACGAACTCGACGGCCGCCTGTCCCCGGTCGCCCCGCGCGCCGCGCGCCCGGAGCCCGCTACCCGGCCGGCCGCGCCCGGACAGCCCGTGCACCGCCTTGAGCCCGGCCGCCCTCAGGCGGCCGGGTATCCGTCCGTCACCCCGCCGCGCGGCCGGGCTCTGCCCGTGCCGCGCCTCGGCTCTCGCACTGCTGTGCACACTCATGGCGCAACGTGTCCCCTCGACCTCGTCGGTATCGATCAGTCCCGGCCTACGGTTTCGACCGTCCCCGGCGGATGCCTATCGAGCCGCGGTCTCCCTTGAACGCGCCCTGGCCGCCCCTGGACTTGCCGCCCTTCTCGACGGGGTCGGGAGCCTTCACCAGGCCCAGCTCCCCCGCCAGTCCCCACATCGCCTGCTTCACGGTGGACTTGGCCTCCAGGTCCTGCATCCGTCCCGCGTCCACCGCCGCCTGCAGCTCCTTGAAGTTGGCGGGGACGGTCACCCGGGAGACCCGGGTGCCGGTGATCCGTTCGATCAGCGGCGGCTGGATCTCGGTGTTGCGGTTGTGGCGGTTGACCACGGTCACGGTCTCCTCCGCCTTGCGGATCTGGAGCCGGTCCCACAGCCGCACCATGCGTTTCGCGGCGCGGACCGAGACCACGTCGGGGGTGGTGACCAGGACCGTGGTGTCGGCCATCTCGATGGCGGCGGCGTTCGCGCTGTTCATCTGGGTGCCGCAGTCGATGACCACGACGTCGTAACGGTGGCGCAGGGCGCTGACGATCTGCCGCACGGACCGTTCGTTGATCTCCTCGCCGCGCTCCCCGTCCCCCGGCGCCAGCAGCAGTCCGATGCCGGTCGGATGGATGAAGACCGCGTCCTGGAGCACCCGGGGCGAGACGTCCTGGATGGCCGAGAGGTCCACGATCGACCGGCGGAACTGGACGTCCAGGTAGGAGGCGACGTCGCCGGCCTGGAGGTCCAGGTCGGCCAGCGCCGTGTTCATGCCCGACGCCCTGGCCGCCAGGGCCAGCTGTACGGCGGTCAGTGTCGTGCCGACGCCGCCCTTCGCGCCGCTGACCGTGACGACGGTGCCGCCGGGGCCGGTGAAGACATCGTTGCCCTGGCCGAGATGGCGCCGTACGCCCACGGACCAGCCCGCCGCCGCCTGGACGCGCTGCGCCAGCTCCTCGTAGGAGAGCGGCATGCCGACCAGGCCGCGGGCGCCCGAGTCCATCGCGGCAGAGAAGAGCCCGGGGCTCGGGTCCGTGGTGACCAGGACGACGCCCACCGCGGGGAACCGGAGGGAGACTTCCCGGATCAGCTCCAGAGCGGGCACCGGGCCGATCCGCTCATGGACCAGCACGACCTCCGGCAGTTCGTCGATCGACTCGGCGGCCAGCCGCCCCAGGGTGTCGATCAGGGTGGTCGAGTCACCGACCGGCGCGGCCGGCTCCGCTTCCGGCAGCTGGCTGAGCAGGGTGGTGATGGACCGGGCGGCGTCGGCTTCGCCGACGACCGGGAGGATGCGGGTCGTCATTCGTCCCTCACTTGTCCCCTTCGAGGGTGTAGATGTTCTCGCCGGGCCGCAACGTCGTCGGGCTGCCGTCGGCGAGAAGCGCGAGCCGTACATGCTGCGCGAAGGATTCCGCGTACGCGATCCGCTGCGCGTCCTTGGTCTTGAGCGCGAAGGTGATCGGCACGGCCTGCTTGACGGCGCTGCGGCTCTTGCCGTCCTCGTCGGGCTCCAGGGCGGTGAGCTTGCCGACGTCGATGACCTTGGCGTTGGGGACGATGATCCGGGACTCGGACTTGCCGCCGTTCTGGCTGTCACCGGCGAAGGTGGCGAAGATGTTGACCAGGTCCCCGGGGGAGATCTTGCCCGCGACGCCGGTCGCGGCGTCGATCATGATGGCGATCTCCTGCTCGTCGTTGGCGAGCGCCGGCCGCTTGACGATCATGTCGTCCTGGAGCAGCGAACCCTGCTTGAGCTGGGTGACGGCGATCTTCCCGCTGACGACGGACAGGTCCGTCACGGCGTTCTTGGAGAGCCAGCGCCGGGGCATGGAGATCTTCTCGAACTGGTCCGGCGAGAGCTGCGTGTACGGCGCGACGTCCTCCTTCAGCCGGTACGCGGCCACTTCGGGGCCGACCTTCGAGTTCACGTCGCTGATCACCGAGAGGACACCGGCGAAGGCACCGAAGGCGCAGAGGACCGAGAGAAGAAGCAGTATGACGCCGCGGCGTTGCCGTGAATTCATGAGCGGGACAACCTCGTTCGGTGACGTGGGACGTAGAGCCTGGGCGTGGGAGCCGCGACTTGGGGAGAACCGGGAGGGAACAGGGCCGGGACGGAGGGGACATGGGGTGGCGTGGAGCGGGGAGGGAGCGGGCGCGGCGGGTCAGGACCCGCGCTGCGTGATCGCTCCGCGTTTCAGGACACCGGTCGCGTGCTTCTGGCTGTCGGCCGGTGCCGCGGCGGCGGAAGGGGACGCGGCGGCCGGTGCGGTGGACGACACGGCCGCGCCCGCCGCCGACGAACCGGCGGGCAGGAGCGAGGCCGAACAGAATCCGCAGCGATCACCTATGAGTTCGATACCGCACCAGGAACAATTTTCCCGGCGCACGGAGGAAACAAGTTGGTAAAGGACTGAGATATCAGGCAGGAAAGCGGCGAATTCGACCATCTTGGAGGTTCCCCACCAGACGCGCGAATCGGCCGGAAGCGTGCTCTCCTCGATTCCCTGGACCTGCCAGGCAGGAGCCAGGGTCGCGGTGACCCAGTCCGACGTGGACTGCCCCTTGCCTATGATCATTTGCGTGCCGAACTCCGGGCCGGTGAGTTTCCCCGTCCCGATCTTGATCAGTTGGGGCGACGGAGCGGCCACCACCCCGAACTGGGATCCGGGGACCCAGGACTTGGCGTGGGCCTTGAGACTCACCGGCACCCGGTCGAGCTTGGCGACGGTGTGCAGCATCGCTCCGGAGTAGATGTAGTGCGACAGCAGACGGGCCGCCGAGGCGACCACGCCCGCGCTGAAGTCGCAGATCGACAGCTGTCTCAACTGGCGGACGAGAACGGCGACACCGAGGGGCGGCAGATCGAGCTTCAGCAGCGCGATCCGGTCGCTCTCCAGCATCGCCCTGACGGTGTGCAGGCGCCGCTCGTGGGCCACCGGGATCGAGGCGGGGTAGAGCGCGACGACGTAGCCGTGCTGCTCCACCAGGACCTGCATATCGGCGAGCGCGGCGTCCAGGGGCTGGACTCCGGGCGACTGTAGCAGCGCCGCGGTGGGCGTCTGGTGATCCGTTGGTGGCAGCACCAGATCAGGGCTGGTGACTGCGATCGCGGTGGGCACGCTGGTTCCCCGTTCGGCTCCGGACGCCGGAGTTCCGGCATCCGCAGTTCTCTACCTGCTCCGTGCTTCTGGCTGTGCACTTTATCCACGTCCTGGGGTACGGAGAACACCTGGCGGATGTCCGCGATCGGTCATCCGGGCAGCGCCCTCCGGCAAAGTCGGACGAAGCAGTCAACAGTCACTTCCGTTTCGAGGAAAAACCCTTTCGCTCGAATTCGCGAGCCCTGACGGCGACTTTGGGCCCAAGTTGGGTCCACGGGCCCACGCGACACTCCTGCCCCCATCCGTACGCTCCGATTCCGATTACGTGTGCGAAAAAAGATGCGCGGCCAGGTACGGGGGACGTTCGGATGGGACTGCGAGCGAGACGAGGGCGACGCCGCGACCGCGGCGCCACGGCCACCGAGTACGTGGGCGTCGTGGTGGTCGTGGCGGCCATCGGGGGCGCGATCGTGAGTACGGGGGTGGACGCGACCATCGCCGCTCAACTGCGGTGTCTCGTCACCTTCAGCGGCACCTGCGACGCGGCGGGGCCCGACGGGAGGGACCCCGAGCCGAAGACGGACGCCGACTACGAACCGCCGCTCTGCCAGATCTCGTCGTTCACCGACAAGGCGGGCGCCAAGGCGAAGGTGCTCTTCTTCGAGTGGGGCCAGGAGTACGGATTCCAGCAGACGACCTATCAGTCGAACAAGGACGTCAACGGGGACGGCAAGATCGACGAGAACGACCAGCAGGTGATGCTGACGTTCACCGACGCCGCCTCCGTCGCCGCGAAGAAGGACTGGAAACCGGGCGCGAAGATAGGCAAGTTCGGAGCCGACAAGGTGGAACTCGGCGCGGGCATCAAGGTGACCAACGGGGACACCTGGGTCTTCGACAGCGAGGCGGACGCCGCCGCCTTCCGTGACGAACTCGAAGAGCTGAAGACGTACGAGCTGGCCAACCGCACCTCCAACGCGCAGGGCGGCGGCCTCGGCAACAGCATCCTCTACCTCTTCGGCAAGGGCCCGATGGCCAAGGAGGAGAAGCTGCGCGACCACGTCGAGGAGCAGCTCGGCGACCGCCACATCACCTACGGCAAGATCGGCCTGGAGGCCGGCGCGGCGGGCGGGCTGAAGCTGTCGGCGGGCGACGAGAAGAAGCTCAGCGCCTCACTCGGCGGCAACTTCAAGTTCGCGCCCGAGGTGACCTGGACCAACAACGACTTCAAGGGCACCAAGGCGTACACGTACAGCGCGGCCATCGAGTACGGCAGCAAGGTCGGGTACGAGGCGGGCCCCGTCGGCGGGAGCTACTCGGCGTCCACCACACAGACCGGCACCATCACCGTCACCTACGACAAGAAGTCCGGCGAACTGCTGCGGATCGACATGACCCGCACCGTCGAGAAGGGCTCCACCAAGGACGGTATGAAGGTCGGCGGCGACAACGGCAAGAGCGGCGACGACAAGCGCGGCGGCAGCGGGAGCGTCACGGACGGCGACGGCGGCAGCGACATCGAAGTCGTCACCAACTCCGTGGTCGTCCCGCCCGGCTCCGACGGCGACCGGCAGCGCGCGATCGCCCAGACCTGGCTGGACGGCCACGGCGACACCGCCGCGCCCTTCAGCTACATGTTCGACGACCACGCCCCCACCGAGCGGCCCGGCGCCGACGACCCCTTCGGCCGGCTCCTCTTCGACGAGGGCCTCTCCAGCCGGACGAACTACACCGGGGACACGCAGGCGGCGGAGTACGGCTTCGAGCTGAATCTCGGACTGAGCCTGGGATTCTCCGTCTCCACCGAGAAGAAGGAAGAGACACTCGACAAGGCACAGTTCCTGGGTGCCCCGCACGGAGACAGCCGCACCTATGTGCCGTACAGCTACTGTGCGAACTGACCCCGCCGGCGACAGGAGCGCATACGCGATGAACAGCAGAGAGATCCTCCGATGGCTGGCCGCGGCCGCCGCCTCCACCGTCCTCGTCACCGTGACGGCGGGCTGCGGAGCGGACACCGGCGGCGCGGCGGGGAGCGGCGGTACGGGAGCGGACGGGGCGCTGCCCGAGGGCTGGGGCACGCTGCGCACCTCCGCCCTCACCGTCGCCCACCCGCCCGGCTTCACCCCGCAGAGCGCCACCGAGCGCAGCAAGTACAACGCGGCGGCGGCGACGCTCTCCGAGGGCGGCAAGGACGTCGGGATGATCACCGTGCAGCTCGACTTCACCGACGCGGACTCGGCGGAGGAGGCGGCGATCGGCGCGGAGGCGGGCATCGCGCTCGGCTCGACGCTGGGCAAGCAGTCCGAGATAGAGGTGGCGGGCCCCGGCGGGAAGAAGACGGAGGCACGGCGCGTCGACTTCGAGTTCACCGAGAGGGGATCCCGGGTCAAGGGCGTGATCGTCGCGGGTGTCGATACGGCGAAGAAGACGTACGCGGTACGGATCGACGCGGTCAAGGGGAAGCTCGGCGACGGTGACCTGCGGCGGATCCTCGACTCCCTCACCCTGAAATAGCGGGGCGGCCATGGACGTCCCGGGCGGTGAGTACGTCTTCTTCGTGGGCATGATCCTGCTGTTCGGCTGGCTCGCGGCGCACTACGGCCGCAGGCTCGCCGCGGTGGTCCGCGCGCTGCGGGCGGACGGCCGGGCGCCGGGGGTGTGCGTACGGGTCGAGACGGAGCCGTACCACCGCTCGGACGCGCGGCGGTACTTCTTCGCGTTCCGCCCGGCCGGGGATCCGGACGGCGCGGAGATCGAGTTCGAGGACCTGGCGACCCGCTCGACGCGGGTGGGCACGCGGGTGACGGTGGCCTACGACCCGGCCGCCCCCGGCCGCACCGCGACGGTTGCCGGGCCCGGCAACCGGTCCCCGGTGGCGCAGTACGCGCTGCTGGTCACGGGGTGCGCCCTGGCGGCGGCCTGTTTCACGGCGGTGTTCCTCCTCACGGTGTGGTGAGGCGCGCGCCCCGGCGGCACCGGCCCGGCCGCTCCGGCACGGCCCCTCCGGCACGACGCGCGGGGCCGCACAGCACGACCCGCACAGCACGACCCGCACAGCACGACCCGCACACCACGGCCCGCACACCACGACCCGCACACCACGACCCACGCGGACGACCACCGCGTACGACCCAGCGAACGAACGACGGGGGAACCCATGGACGGCGAACTGTCGGGAAGCGAGGAGCGATGACGCGCTACGACTACCCGGGAGCGCCCGCACGGCAGGGCGACGGGCCCGGCGCCCCGGTGTTCGCCCTCATGCGCGCCTGGGCGGCCGGCATCGTCGTCCTGCTCTTCACGGAGTACCTCCAGGCCACCGTCGTCTACGACTACCTCGCCTCCGACAGCGCCCTGGAGAGCTTCGGCGGCCGGCTGATGCTGATCCACCTGCCCAACGCCATGTGCATCGCCCTGGCCACCTGGGCGGCGGGCCGGGTGCACTCCGACCCGTACCGCGAGAGCCCCGCGCAGCATCTGCCAGCGGCCTTCACGGTCCCGGTGGTGGCGCAGGTGATCAACCTGGCGCTCCAGTGGGACGGCCTGGTCGCCGAGGGCGTGCTGATGTCCAACGCGGTGCTGGTGCTGGGCTGTGTGACCGGCTACGCGGTGGAGCGGCTCCAGGAGGACTGACGAGGGGACGGGACGAACGACTGCCACAGGTCTTGACAACTCGATTGGTCTGGACCAGCTTTACGCTCAACGGTGGCCACCGTTCCTCTCCCGACCCACCTCCATCCCCCTCGCCCCCACGGAGGCAGCAAGTGGAACGCGCACCAGGCTCGGCCGGCAGCGGCACGAGACGTACGAGGAGCTGGATCGGCGGCGCCGTCGCCGTGCTGGCGGCCGGAGCGCTGAGCGTGACCGGTCTGGCCGGGACCGCCCAGGCAGCCGACATCAATGTCGCCAAGAACGCGGGCTTCGAGTCGGGGCTCACCGGGTGGACCTGCTCGGCGGGCAGCGGCACCACCGTCGGATCGCCCGTGCACGGGGGCGCCGCCGCCCTCAAGGCCACGCCCGCCGGGCAGGACAACGCCAAGTGCGCGCAGACCGTCGCCGTCCAGCCGGGCGCCACCTACACACTGAGCGCCTGGGTCCAGGGCGGCTACGCCTACCTCGGTGCCGAGGGCACCGGCACGACCGACGTGTCGACCTGGACGCCGGACAGCTCGGGCTGGAAGCAGCTCACCACCACGTTCAGGACGGGCGCGTCGACCCGGTCCGTGACGGTCTACACCCACGGCTGGTACGGGCAGAGCCCCTACTACGCCGATGACATCTCCGTCTTCGGCCCCGACGGCGGCGGGGGCGGCGACCCCGCGCCCCAGATCCCCGGCGCGCCCGCCGGGGTGGTGGCCGGCTCCGTCACCTCCTCGTCCGTGACGCTCAACTGGAACGCGGTGTCCGGGGCGAGCGGCTACCAGGTGTATCGCTCGGGCACGAAGGTCCAGTCGTCGAGCGGTACGTCGTCGACCGTGACCGGGCTCGCGGCCAACACCTCGTACGACTTCCAGGTCACGGCGGTCAACGCGGCGGGCGAGTCGGCGAAGTCCGCCACCGTCACCGCCAGGACCGCGCAGAGCGGCGGCTCCGACCCGGGGTCCGGCAACCCGGCCGTGCCCCAGCACGCCCTGACCGGCTACTGGCAGAACTTCAACAACGGCGCGACCGTCCAGAAGCTGCGCGACGTCCCGGCGCAGTACGACATCATCGCGGTCTCCTTCGCCGACGCGACGGCCACACCCGGCCGGATCACCTTCACCCTCGACCCGGCCGTCGGCTACGGCTCGGCCGCCGACTTCAAGGCGGACATCGCCGCGAAGAAAGCCGCGGGCAAGTCCGTGGTCCTGTCGATCGGCGGCGAGCTGGGCAACGTCACCATCAACAGCGACGCCTCCGCGACCGCGTTCGCCGACTCCGCGTACGCGCTGATGCGGGAGTACGGCTTCAGCGGCGTCGACATCGACCTCGAACACGGCATCGACTCCACCTACCTCACCACGGCGCTGCGCCAGCTCTCCGCGCAGGCGGGCAGCGGACTGGTGCTCACGATGGCGCCGCAGACGATCGACATGCAGTCCACGTCCGGCGAGTACTTCAAGACGGCGCTCAACGTGAAGGACATCCTCACGGTCGTCAACATGCAGTACTACAACAGCGGTTCGATGCTGGGCTGCGACGGCAAGGTCTACTCGCAGGGGTCGGTGGACTTCCTCACGGCCCTCGCCTGCATCCAGCTGGAGGGCGGCCTCGACCCGTCCCAGGTCGGCCTGGGCGTCCCGGCGTCCGCCAGGGGCGCGGGCAGCGGCTATGTCGCCCCCTCGGTGGTGAACAACGCGCTGGACTGCCTGGCCAGGGGCACCAACTGCGGCTCCTTCAAGCCCGCCAGGACCTACCCCGGCATCCGTGGCGCCATGACCTGGTCCACCAACTGGGACGCCACGGCGGGCAACGCCTGGTCCAACACGGTCGGCCCGCACGTCCACGGCCTGCCGTAACTCCGTGGTTCCGTGACTCCGTGACTCCGTAACTCCGTTACTCCGTAGGCCCGTAGCCGGGCCGCCTCCGCGACACCCCCGAGCCCCCACAGGGCCGGCAGCGCCGTCGACGCCCCACCGACGGCGCTGCCGCGCGTGCGGCGCCCGCGCGCCGCGATCCGTCCGTACCCGCCGCCACCGGGGATCCGCTACCAGGGGATCTCCCGCACCTGCTGCACGCACAGCACCACGAACAGCAGTCCCGCCGCCGCCAGCATCACATTGCTCAGCATCCCGTTGCGCCACTCGGGCGGTGTGCGCTCCGAGTTGAGCAGCCAGATCAGGGTCAGCGCCAGGAACGGCATGAAGAACGCGCCCAGTACGCCGTAGGCGACGACCAGGCCGAAGGGCTCGTCCAGGAAGAGCAGGGCGATGGGCGGGAAGGTCAGCCAGAGCAGATAGGCGCGGAACGGCACCGAGCGCTCGCGGTCGCCCGCTGCCGCCACCTCCTGTGCCGTGCCGGCCGGTTCCGCACCGCCGCCCGCCCGGTCCCTCCTCATCCGTTCGACGAAGTCCGCGAACATCAGGCTCACGCCGTGCCAGACGCCGATCAGCGAGGAGAACGACGTCGCGAAGAAGCCGACCAGGAACAGCTTCGCCGTCGTCGCGCCGAAGCGGTCCTCCAGTACGGTCCCGAGGTCGATCAGTCCCCGGTCGCCCGAGGTCAGCGCGATCCGGGAGGAGTGGAGCAGCTCGGCGCCGATGACGAGCATGGCGACGACGAAGAGTCCCGTGGTGAGGTACGCGGCCCGGTTGTCCAGGCGCATGACCTTCATCCAGCCGGAGTCGGTCCAGCCCTTGGCGTTGATCCAGTAGCCGTACGCGGCCATGGTGATCGTGCCGCCGACGCCGCCGATCAGCCCGAGCGTGTAGAGCAGCGAGCCGTCCGGGAGAACCGGCGCCAGGCCCGCGAGACTCGCGCCGAGGTCGGGGGCGACGCGGATCGCGACGTACATCACGATCACGAACATGACCGCGATCAGGGCCGTCATGACCTTCTCGAAGACGGCGTAGCGGTTGAACCAGACAAAGGCCAGGCCGATCAGTCCGGTGACGACGGCCCAGACCCTGAGCCCGGGGCCGTCGGGGAAGAGGGCGACGATGGGCAGGGCGCTGGACGACATGGCGGTGGCGCCGTAGACGAAGCCCCACACCACGACGTACACGGAGAAGTACACGGTGGTCCAGCCGCCCAGGCCGGCCCAGCCGTCGAAGAGGGTGCGGCCGGTGGCCAGATGCCAGCGGCCGGCCGCCTCGGCCAGCGAGATCTTCACGACGCAGCCGATGACCGCGGCCCACAGGAGCGTGTAGCCGAACGTGCTGCCCGCGATCAGTGTGGCGACCAGATCGCCGGCGCCGACCCCGGTCGCCGCGACGACGATGCCCGGTCCGATATAGGTCCAACTCGACTTGCGCGGACGGGAGACGGTGTCACCCGAGCCGGTTTCCACGGTGTCTGCCATACGTGTCGACGCCTCCCACTGGCCCCCCTTTAAGTGACGTGAGTCACTTAAAGGGGGGCGGGGGTGGTCGCGCAAGGGCGTCTCGCCACTCCGGATGACCGCGCGCGGATCGCCGCCGCTGGTCACGGCCCATGAGGTATACGCCCGAAACGGGGGCGGGTTCGGCGAGCCGCTCGGGGAGCCGGGCGGCGGGGCTCCTATCGGGGCCCGCCGTAGCGCGCTGCCCCGTGCCCGTCCGCCATCGCGCGCTCCCCCGTTCCGTCCGTGTCTCCGGGGCCGTCACATGACCAGGCTCAGCAGCGCGGCCATCGCGAAGCCCGCGACCGACAGCACCGACTCCAGGACCGTCCAGGACTTCAACGTATCGCGCTCGGAGATGCCGAAGTATTTGGCCACCATCCAGAATCCGCCGTCGTTGACGTGTGAGGCGAAGATCGAGCCCGCCGAGATCGCCATGATGATCAGCGCGAGATGCGCCTGGGAGAGCCCCTGCCCCTCGACCAGTGGGACGACGATGCCGGCGGTGGTGACGATCGCGACCGTCGCCGACCCCTGGGCCACCCGCAGCACCACCGAGATCAGCCAGGCCAGCAGGATCACCGGGAGTCCGACGTCGTTGAAGGTGTCGGCGAGCGCGTCGGCGATCCCGCTGCCCTTGAGGACCGCGCCGAAGACGCCGCCCGCGCCCACCACCAGCAGGATGTTGCCGACGGGCTTGAGGGACGAGGTGGAGACCGTCTCCAGCGAGTGGCGCGACCAGCCGCGCCGGATGCCGAGCAGGTAGTACGCGAGCAGCAGCGCGATCGTCAGCGCCACGAAGGGGTGGCCGAAGAACTCGATGACCGACCGTGGCGTCGACGGGTCCAGCGCGATGGACGAGAAGGTGGCCAGCAGGATCAGCAGCAGCGGGGTGCCGATGATCGCGAGCACGGTGCCCAGCGCCACGGGCGTCTCGCGCGGGGTGACGCCCGACGCCCGCTGTTCGGCGGCGACCGCCGCTTTCGACTCCTCCGCGGCCTCCACCATGTCCTGCGGGACGGCCACGAAGAGCCGCTTCCCGATCCAGGCGGCGTAGGCCCAGGCGGCGAGTACGGCCGGGATGCCGACCAGGACGCCCATGAGGATGACCCAGCCCAGATCCACCTCGAACAGCCCCGCGGCGGCCACCGGGCCCGGGTGCGGGGGCAGGAAGGCGTGGGTCATCGAGAGACCGGCGAGCAGCGGCATCGCGTACAGCAGGATCGATTTGCCGGACCGTTTGGCCGCCGCGTAGACGATCGGGGCGAGGACGAAGATGCCGACGTCGAAGAAGACCGGGATACCGAAGATCAGGCCGGTGAGCCCCATCGCGAGAGGCGCGCGCCTCTCGCCGAAGAGATGGAGCAGTCGGCTGCTCAACACCTCGGCGCCGCCGGACACTTCGAGGATCGCCCCGAGCATCGTGCCGAGTCCGATGATGATCGCGACATGGCCGAGGATGCCGCCCATTCCCGATTCGATCATCGAGACGGCGGCGGACTTCTGGACCGTGCCGAAGAGTTCGGTGACCGAGAGACCGGCGGCGAGGCCGACGGCTATGGAGACGCCGAGCAGGGCGACGAAGGGCTGGAGCCTGACCTTGATGATGAGGACCAGCAGCAGCACGATCCCGAGGGCCGCGACGGTCAGCAGACCGGCGGTGCCGTCGAGGAGGAGCAGCAGGCCGCCCGTATGGGGTGGGGCCTCGGTTGGCGCGTCAGCGGCGAGCGGCATGGCAGACACCTCGGTCGGTGGGGGGGATCGGGCAGGACGAGGAGATCAGGGCAGGGCGAGGAGCGGTACGGCCGCACGCGCGGCCGTACCGCTCGGCCGGTGACGGCCGGTGGCGCCGGGTCAGCCGAGGACGGCCAGCGCGTCGATCTCGATCAACAGGCCCTTGGGCAGGCCCACATAGACCGTGGTCCTGGCGGCGGGCGCCTCCTTGAGGCCCTGCTCGCCGAAGTACGTGTTGTAGAGGTCGTTCATCTCGGCGAAGTGGTCGACGTCGGTGAGGTAGACGCGCATCATCATGACGTCGTCCCAGCTCGCGCCGCCCTCCTCCAGGATCGCCTTGACGTTGGCGAAGGTCTGGAGGGTCTGCTCGCGCAGGGTCGGGCCCGCCACGGTGGGGGTCTGGCCCTCGACCGCGGGGAGGAAGCCGACCTGGCCCGCGACCTGGAGGATGTTCCCCTTGCGGACACCGTGCGAGAACTTCGCGGGCGGGGTGGTGTGCGTGGCGGGGGTGAGCGCGGTCTTGTCGGTCATGAGCCGTCCTTCGTTTCCTGTGTGCGTCGATGTGATGGTGCTTGCGATGTCCGCGGGGACCGCTGCGGCCGGCTACGGGGACGAGGCGGTGGTCCCCGAGTACTCCCCGCTGATCGCGTCGGCCGTACGGCGCACCAGCGGCAGCAGGGCGAGGAGTTCCTCGGCGGTGACGACGACGTTCGGCGCGGACACCGACATGGCGGCGACGACCCGGCCGTCCGCTCCCCTGATGGGCGCGCCGACGCAGTTGATGGACTCCTCGTGGCCGCCGAGGTCGGTGGCCCAGCCCTGTTCCCGTACGGCCGCCAGCTCCTTGAGGAAGGCGGCGGCGTGCGGCGTGGAACGGGCCGTGTAGAGCGGGTAGTCGAGACGCTCGGCCAGCGCGCGCCGCTCTCCCTCGGGCAGGTCGGCGAGGAGCAGCTTGGCCACGGCGGCGACGGTGATGGCGACGGGCTTGCCGACGCGCGAGTACATCCGTACCGGATAGCGGCTCTCGACCTTGTCGATGTAGAGGACTTCGTTCTCCTCGTGCACCGCGAGGTGGACGGTGTGGCCGCACTCCTCGTTGAGCGCGAGGAGGTGGGGGTGCGCGATCTCGCGTACGTCGAGGTTCTCCACCGCCTCCGCCGCCAGCGCGAACAGGCGCGCGCCCAGCCGGTGGCGGCCGTCCTGCTGGCGGTAGACGAGGCCGTGCTCGTGGAGCGTACGCAGCAGCCGCAGCGCGGTCGATTTGTGGACGCCGAGCGCGTCGGCCACCTGCCCCAGGTCGGCGGGGCCCCGTGCGAGCAGCGGGAGGATGCTCAGCGCCCGGTCGACGGTCTGGCTCATGGGGTACGTACCTCCTTCTCCGTGGCTCCGGCCGAGGTCCAGCCGGGGCCCAGGCGAAGTGTCCCCCAGGCCGCCTCGTCGAGGGCGGCGAGCCGGTCGGCGTGGTCGCGGGAGGGCGGTGCGCCCAGGTCGCCGGGGACCGTGAGGGCGGCGGCGGCCATGAGGTGGCCGTGGCGCAGCCGGGCGGCGGCGGGCAGGCCGCGCAGGGTGGCGGAGAGGAACCCGGCGGCGAACGCGTCCCCCGCGCCGACGGGCGCGACGACGTCCACGCGCGGTGCGGGTACGGAGACGACGGTGTCGCCGGAGGCCGGGCCCCGGGCCGCCGTACCCGGTTCCGCCGCGGCAGCGGGTTCCCGCGTGTACAGGACGGCCCCGGCGGCGCCCCGCTTGATCACCACCGTCGTCGGCTCGGGCAGCGCGGCCCTGATCGCGTCGGCGCCGTGCACGTCCCACGCCTCCGCCGCCTCGTCCTCGCCGACGAGGACCAGGTCGGCGCCCCGGGCCAGCTCCAGCAGGACGCGGGCGTCGGAGGGGCGGCGCCACAGACCGGGGCGGTGGTTGACGTCGAAGGAGACCAGCGGGCGGCCAGGGGCCCTGGCGGTCAGCTCGCGCATCAGGGCGAGGCAGCCGTCCGAGAGGGCGGCGGTGATGCCGGACAGGTGCAGCACCCGGCCGGTCCACAGGTCCGCGCGCGGCGGGTTCCCCGGCGCCATGGCGCTCGCCGCCGAACCGGCCCGGTAGTAGGCGACCTCGTGGGCGTCGGTGGCGCGGTCCGTGGCGGTGCGGAAGTAGATACCGGTGGGGCGGCCGGGGTCCCTGCGTACGCCCGAGGTGTCGACGCCGTACGCGGCGATCGCCTCGGTCAGATGGTCCCCGAAGCCGTCGGCGCCGACCCGGCCGACCCACCGCACGCGGTGGCCGACGGCGGCCAGCGCGCAGGCGACGTTGGACTCGGCGCCGCCGATCGTGCGGTCGAAGGACGGGACGTCCGCGAGGCGCCCGGGGCGGGAGGGCAGAAAGGTGACCATGGATTCACCGAGGCAGACGGCGTCCGTACCGGGGTGATCCGTACCGGGGCGGACGGTCGTGTCTGCGGTTGCGGTCACTCGGGGGCTCCTCGCGGTTCGCCGGTCGCGGGGTCACCATTGACCCGCTGTCGGCTCGGATGTTAGACAGCGTTGAGCGATATACGCAATGGCCATTGCATGGAATGCAACGTGATGCCCTGCGGGCACACCGGGCACCGCACGCGACGACAACGAATCCCACGAAGGGGAGGGGTCCCATGGCCGCCGCCGACGATCTCAGCGCGGAGCGGATCGACCACCGTTTCAAGGGGCTGCCGCCGGACGCCGAGGGGCGGTCCGTCGGCGCGCTCGCCGCCGAGCGCCGTTCCCTGTTCACCGGCGGCTTCACCACCCCCGTCCTCGCCCTGTCCGCCGAGTCGGTCGAGCACAACCTCGCCCTGCTGAAGACGTACTCGGAACGTCACGGCCTGGCCTTCGCCCCGCACGGCAAGACCTCCATGGCACCTCGGCTCTTCGCGCGCCAACTGGAGTACGGGGCCTGGGGCATCACCGCGGCCGTCCCCCATCAGGCCCGGGTCTACCGGGCGTTCGGCATCGAGCGGATCTTCCTCGCCAACGAGCTGGTCGACGCGGCGGCGCTGCGCTGGCTCGCCGCCGAGCTGGACGCCGACCCCGGCTTCCGCTTCGTCTGCTACGTCGACTCCGTGCGCGGCGTGGAGCTGATGGACGAGGCGCTCACGGCGGCGGGCGCCGGGCGCCCCGTGGACGTCGTGGTCGAGCTGGGCGCGGGCGCGGGCGCCAGGACCGGGGCGCGTACGGAGGCGGAGTGCGCCGCCGTCGCGGACGCGGTGGCCGCCGTGTCCACGCTGCGGCTGACCGGGGTGGCCGGTTACGAGGGCGAGGTGCCGGGCGCCGACGGCGAGCGCGTCCGCGCCTGGCTGCGTCGGCTGACCGCGCTGGCCGGGGAGTTCGACGCGGCGGGCCGGTTCGGCCGGGCCGACGAGATCATCGTCAGCGCGGGCGGCAGCGCCTGGTTCGACGCGGTGGCCGACGTCTTCGCCGACGTCCCGGCCCTCTCCCGTCCCGTGCTCAAGCTGCTGCGCTCCGGCGCGTACGTCTCGCACGACGACGGGCACTACCGCCACCTCACCCCCTTCAACCGCGTCCCGGAGGAGGGCTCGCTGCGGCCCGCCTTCCGGCTCTGGGCCCAGGTCGTCTCCCGCCCCTCCCCCGGCCAGGCGTTCGTCAACGCGGGCAAGCGGGACGCCGCGTACGACCTGGACCTGCCCGAGGCACAGGTCGTACGGGACGGGCGCACCGGCGAGATCCGCCCGGCGGACGGCATCGCCGTGACCGGCCTGTCCGACCAGCACGGCTGGCTGGCCACCGGGCCCGGGGCGCGTCTCGACGTCGGCGACTGGGTCGGGATGGGGCTGTCGCACCCCTGTACGTCGTTCGACAAGTGGCAGCTGATCCCGCTGGTGGAGGCGGACGGCACGGTCACCGACCTCATCCGTACGTTCTTCTGAGGGGGGCCCGCTGTGGATCTCGTCCTGCGCGACGCACGTGTCATCGACGGCACGGGCGGTCCTTCGTACCGCGCCGATGTCGGCGTCACCGACGGCCGTGTCGCGGAGATCCGGCGGGAGGGCGAGGGCCCGCGCCCGTCCGGCGCGCGCGTCCTCGACGCCGCCGGACTCGCCCTGGCCCCCGGCTTCGTCGACATGCACGCGCACAGTGATCTGGCGCTGCTGCGCGACCCCGAGCACACCGCGAAGGCCGCGCAGGGCGTGACCCTGGAGGTGATCGGCCAGGACGGCCTGTCGTACGCGCCGGTCGACGACCGGACCCTCGCCCACGTCCGGCAGGCGGTCAACGGCTGGAACGGCGGCGGGGAGGGGGACACCTCCGTCGACTTCGACTGGCGCACGGTGGGCGAGTATCTGGACCGGCTCGACCGCGCCTTCGAGGGCCGGGGCTTCGACGGGCGGGGCATCGCGGTCAACGCGGCCTATCTGATCCCGCAGGGCACCGTCCGTATGCTCGCCGTCGGCTGGGACGACCGGCCCGCGACCGGCGCCGAACTGGCCCGGATGAAGCGGCTGGTGGCCGACTCCATGGAGCAGGGCGCGGTCGGCATGTCCTCGGGGCTGACGTACACGCCCGGGATGTACGCGGACGACGCGGAACTGACCGAGCTGTGCCGGGTCGTGGCGCGCTACGGCGGCTACTACTGCCCGCACCACCGCAGTTACGGAGCCGGTGCGCTCGAAGCGTACGAGGAGATGGTGACGCTCACCGGCAGGGCGGGCTGCGCGCTCCATCTCGCGCACGCCACCATGAACTTCGCGGTCAACGAGGGCCGGGCGCCGGATCTGCTGGCGCTGCTGGACGGAGCGCTGGCGGCGGGCGCGGACATCTCGCTGGACACCTATCCGTACACCCCGGGGTGCACCACGCTGGTCGCGATGCTGCCCAGCTGGGCGAGCGAGGGCGGCCCCGACGCGATCATGGAGCGGCTGCGGGACCCGGCGTCCGCCGGGAGGATCAGGCACCACCTGGAGATCGTCGGCGCGGACGGCTGCCACGGGGTGCCCATCGAGTGGGACACCATCGAGATCTCCGGCGTCATGAACCAGGCGCTCGCCGGGTACGTGGGCCGTACGGTCGCGGAGTCGGCCGCCGCGGCGGGCGAGGAGCCGTGGACGACGGCGCGGCGGCTGCTGGTCGAGGACGGGCTCGGCACCACGATCCTGCAGCACGTGGGCCACGAGGAGAACGTCCGGCGGATCATGCGCCACCGCGTCCACACGGGCGGCAGCGACGGCATCCTCCAGGGCGCCAAGCCACATCCGCGCGCCTACGGCACCTTCCCGCACTATCTGGGCCGGTACGCCCGTGAGCTGGGCATTCTCACGCTGGAGGAGTGCGTCGCGCATCTCACCTCCCGCCCGGCGGCCCGGCTGCGGCTGCCCGACCGGGGGCTGGTGCGCGAGGGGTACCGCGCCGATCTGGTGCTCTTCGACCCGGACACGGTGGCGGCGGGCTCCACCTTCGAGGCGCCGCGCACGCCGCCGGTGGGCATCCCGCACGTACTGATCGACGGGCGGTTCGTGATCGAGGACGGGCGCAGGACGCAGGTGCTGGCGGGCCGCTCCGTACGCGGGTCCGCCTGAGCACGGAGGCGCGCGTACGGCCACGGAGGTGCGCCCGGCCACGGCGGGTACGGCCGCGGCGGGTACGGCCGCGGCGGGTGCGCCCGGCGTCCGGCAGGCGGCTCAGACGGAGGCCAGGCGCAGCACGAGCGCCACGACGCCGAACAGCATGAGCCCGATGACGGGGGCGATCTCGTCATCCTTGACCCGCAGGTGCGTGATGAGCGCGCCGATGAAGTACAGGACCACGCCGATCGCCGCCGCCACGCCCAGGAACGGCACCCAGACCCCGATCACCAGCCCCAGCGCGCCCGCGAGCTTGACGAGGCCGAGGGGGAGGAACCAGGAGTCCGGCACCCCGAGCTTGGACATCGAGGTGACGATCTGTTCCGCGCGGGTGATGTCGGCGAAGGCGGACGCCGTCAGGGCGAGGGCGAGCAGGATGCCGACGACGGCGAAGGCGATGAACACGGTGGGCCTCTCGGAACATACGCCCGGCTCCGGACACGGAGCGCGGAGCGGCGGGAGCACGGTACGGCGGGGGTGCGGTACGGCGGGGTGCGGCGTGCGGCGTGCGGCGGGGGTGCGGCGTGTGGCGTGCGGGACCGTCTCAGCCTGCCGGTACGGGTGGTGCGCAGGAAGGCCGGGCGGAGGCTGGTAGCCGCAGGGCCACGCTGCGGCGATCCCGCGACCCGTACGCCGGACCTGCCCGCCGGACCCGTACGCCGGACCCGCACACCGGACCTGCCTGCCTGCCGGACCCGGACGCCGGACATGTACGAACATCCGGCCGGATCGTCCGATGTCCGGCCCGCGCGGGCCGCCGGTACATTGCCCGGGTGAGCCACAACGAGCTGGGCCTCTTCCTGCGCGCGCGGCGCGAGGCCACCTCCCCCGCCGACCTCGGCCTCCCGATGGGCGGCAGACGCCGCACGCCGGGGCTGCGCCGGTCCGAACTCGCCACGCTGGCCGGGATCAGCGTCGAGTACCTGACCCGTCTCGAACAGGGCAGGGACCGCAATCCGTCGCCGCCCGTGCTCGCCGCGCTCGCCGAGGCGCTGCGGCTCACCCCCGACGACCGCACGGCCCTCGCGCACACGGTCAAGGCGGCCAGCGGTACGGACCGGCTGTGCCCGGGGGCGGGCAGGCCACCGGCCCGTACCGTGCGGCCGACGCTGCGGGCCCTGCTGGACCGGCTGGAGCCCACGCCCGCCGTGCTGCTGAACCGGCTGACGGACGTGCTCGCCCGCACCGACGGCTACGCGCGGGTCTTCGGCCCGGTCGGGCTGCTGGATCCGCCGGCGCCCAGCCTCGTACGGTTCCTGTTCACCGACCCGCGGGCCGGGGCAGCGCATCCGGAGTGGGCCGCCGACGCCGACGCGATGATCGCCCGGCTCAAGGTCGACTCGGTGCCGGACGACCACCACCTGCGCGGCCTCGTACACGAACTGACCGTCACCGCCGGGGCGCCCTTCGCCGAGCGCTGGGCGGCCCTGCCCCGGACGCTCCCGCGCGGCGGGCGTGTCCGGCGGCTGGCACACCCCGAGGCGGGCGAACTGCGGCTGGCCGAGGAGACGCTCGAACTCCCCGAGGCCGACGGACAGCGGCTCCTGATCCATCTCCCGGCGGACGACGCGACGGCCACCGCGCTCGACGCCCTCAACCGCGGGCCCGGCACGCTGCGGGTGGTCGCGGGGTGAGAGCCGACAGGCGCTGAGCTGCGCGGACCGCGCCCGGGTGGCTCCACAAACTTATGATCGATCCGCGGAAAACGGATCCTGGACGCCCCTTCGCTCGTCTCTCTCCCCGGACACAGTGCGGCGGCGACGGGAGCGGTGGGGGACATGGGGCGGCAGAGGGTACGGGGGACGGCGCGCGCCACGAGGCGCGGCGGCGCGCGAGCGGGCGCGCGGACGGGCGCGTTGACGGCGGTGACCGTGCTCGTGGGTGCGGCGCTGCTCGCCGGGTGCGGGCACCAGCAGGCGGACGACACGGACGGGAAGGCGGACGGCAAGGCGGGCGGGAAGGCCACCGTGCCCCGGCCGAGCGGCACCGGCCACGCGACGGCCGTCGACGACAAGCCCATCGCCGCGCCGCGCCCGCCCGAGCTGCCCGACCAGACCTCGCGGCCGGACGCGAAGCTGCCGCCGCCCCTGGTCAACATGGATATCGCGCACGCGGCGGAGAGCGGCGGCAAGGCCGTCAACCTGACCATCGACGACGGCCCCGACCCGGTCTGGACCCCGAAGATCCTCAAGATCCTCCGGGACAACGGCGTCAAGGCGACGTTCTGCATGGTCGGCCCGCAGGCCGAGGCGCACCCCGACATCGTCAAGCGCGTCGTGGCCGAAGGCCACCGGCTGTGCGACCACTCGGTGGCGCACGACACCGGAATGGACCACAAGTCGCGGGCGTATCAGAAGGAGCAGATCCTCAAGGCGGCCCGGCAGATCGAGAAGGCGTCGGGCGGCGTCAAGCCCCTCTACTACCGGGCGCCGGGCGGCGCCTTCACCCCGTACAGCCGGCAGATCGCGGCGGCGGCCGGGATGCGCCCGGTGGGCTGGAACGTGGACTCCAAGGACTTCGAGGAGCCGGGGACCGGGGCCATCCTGCGCACGGTCAGGAACGAGCTGCCCAACGGGCCCACACTCCTCTTCCACGACGGCGGGGGCGACAGGTCGCAGACGGCGGCGGCGCTGCGGGAGCTGGTGCCGTGGCTGCGCGAGCGGGGGTACGCGTTCAGCTTCCCGGTCCGTTAGAGGCGGCCCTGCCAGACGCCCTCACAGGAGGCCCTGGCAGGAGGCCCTGGCAGGCGGCCCCGACGGGCGGGGCCCTGGCAAGAGGCCCTGACAGGCGACCCCGACGGGCGCCCCCGCCGTCGCTCCGGTCATACGGTCGGACGGTCGTCCGAGCGGGGCAACGTGGGCAAAAACACCAGGCGGGCTCCGTTACACGGCCGTAAGGTGGCCGACATGCAGGTGATCCAGTCAACGAAGCTCGCCAACGTCTGTTACGAGATCCGGGGTCCGGTGCTCGACGAGGCGATGCGGCTGGAGGCGGCGGGCCAGCGCATCCTCAAGCTGAACACCGGCAATCCGGCCGCCTTCGGCTTCGAGTGCCCGCCGGAGATCCTTGAGGACATGCTGCGCAACCTCGGGGACGCGCACGGCTACGGCGACGCGAAGGGGCTCCTCTCGGCCCGCCGCGCCGTCATGCAGCATTACCAGACCAAGGGCATCGAGCTGGACGTCGAGGACATCTACCTCGGCAACGGCGTCTCCGAGCTGATCCAGATGTCGATGCAGGCGCTGCTGGACGACGGCGACGAGGTCCTCGTCCCCGCGCCCGACTATCCGCTGTGGACGGCCTCGGTGTCGCTGGCGGGCGGCACGGCCGTGCACTACCGCTGTGACGAGCAGGCCGAGTGGATGCCGGACCTCGCCGACATCGAGCGGAAGATCACCGATCGGACCAAGGCGATCGTGATCATCAATCCGAACAATCCGACGGGCGCCGTGTACGACGACGCGATGCTCGCCTCGCTCACCGAGATCGCCCGCCGCCACAACCTGGTGGTCTGCTCGGACGAGATCTACGACCGGATCCTGTACGACGGCGCCACCCACACCCCGACCGCCGCCGTCGCCCCCGATCTGCTCACGCTGACGTTCAACGGGCTCTCCAAGAACTACCGGGTGGCCGGGTTCCGCTCGGGCTGGCTCGCGGTCTGCGGCCCCAAGGCGCACGCCTCCTCGTACATCGAGGGGCTGACGATCCTCGCCAACATGCGGCTGTGCGCCAACATGCCCTCGCAGCACGCGGTGGCCACCGCGCTCAACGGTCGCCAGTCCATCCAGGACCTGGTGCTGCCCGGCGGCCGGATCCTGGAGCAGCGCGACGTCGCGTACGACCTGCTCACCCGGATCCCCGGGGTGACCTGCGTGAAGCCGAAGGGCGCGCTCTACCTGTTCCCCCGGCTGGATCCCGCCGTCTACAAGGTCAAGGACGACCGGCAGCTGGTGCTCGACCTGCTGCGGGCCGAGAAGATCATGGTGGTGCACGGGACGGGGTTCAACTGGCCGGAGCCGGATCACTTCCGGATCGTGACGCTGCCCTCGGTGCAGGATCTGACCGACGCGGTGACCCGGATCGGTACGTTCCTGGACGGATACGCGCAGCGCTGACCCCCGCGCGCCGGAAGAGCCCGCGAGGGGAGCACCGAGGAGCACCATGGACGACTTCTCCACGGCCCCGTCCCCGGGCTCGGCCGTCGCCCTGCTGCTGGAGGATTTCTCCCTGGAGATGACGGGCAAGGACGTGACCGGGCTCGAAGAGGCCCGCGACCGTCTTCCGCCCGGCACCCGGATCAACGTCACCTTCCTGGGCAACGAGAACCTGGCCCTGCGGCTGGGGGCGGCGCGCGCCGCCCCCAGCCG
>NZ_QQNA01000224.1 GCF_003346515.1 Streptomyces corynorhini | reverse complement strand
ACTGACCCGCAGAATGCAGCGGATGGCGACCAGCGGGGCATGAGTCCCAGCCAGCACCACACCCCCCAGCCGCCGAGCCGGAGCCGGGCCACCCCACACAGAGTGTGCGCAGCCCCGCAGGGTGCGACGGCGAAGCCCTGCCGTTCCTGAGTACGGGAGGGGAGCGGCATCCGGCGCGGCGCGCTCCGCCCGGCATCGGCTTCTGCTCCGGTCGCCGCAGTACCGGACCCGTACCGGACCCCGTACCGGACCCCGTACCGGATCCCGTACCGGGCCGCGCCGGACCCGTACCGGTTCGCCCTCCGTCATAGCCGTCGCGCTCGGGCGCGGATAGCACTACACGGACGGGTGGCGGGGCGGCGTTGTGCTGCCATGGCACGCGACTTCTTTCCGCGCTCCGGAAAGAGTCGTGGGGAGTGCGGCCGGTGGATCCCCACCCACCGGCCGCACTCCATTACGCGAGCCGGGCACGGAGCCGCACCTGGACCGACCGCCGCCAAGCGAGCAAAGCCCCCCACGGCCTTCGCTGCGCCTATTCGGTGGTTCAGGTTTCATGCCCGACGAAGTACAGCATTTAGCCCGGGGCACCCCGCCCGCGAGGCGTTTCAACTGTGGCCGAAACACCGTGGTAACAGCCGGTGATGGCGTGCATACTCAGTGATGGGGAGATTGTGGTGGCAACAGGTGGGGATTTTATGCTGCGTATTCATTTCACGGAGAAGGATCTCGCGCGGGTCCGGATGGCCGCCGGGCCCGACCCGCTGTGGGAAACGATTCTCAGCTTTCACCGAATACGGGATCGGCGCGCTCCGCTTGCCTATGGGGAATGGCGTGCGGAGGCGCGTGGCAGGTTGAATGGTGAAACAAGCCTGCTCTCGGCGCTCGTTCCGCAGCGCGGCTATTTCCCGGATTTCCTGACTCCTGTTCAGGCGCGGCTCGGTCTGGAGGCGGGACTCGAAGCTCTGCGCGCCACCGCGGCCGAGCGGGTCCGCGGTGAGCTGACGCTGCTGAGCGCGGGCGGGACCCGGTCCGTACGCAAGGATCCCGGCGACCGGCTGGCCACCTTCGCCGACGGCGGCCCCGGTCGGCTCGGGCGGCTGGTGGAGGCGGTGCGCGCGTACCACCGGGCGGCCGTCGAGCCGTACTGGGGGCACGTCCGTACCAGGGTCGAGGCGGACCGCGCGCTGCGCGGTCGGGCGCTGCTCGACGGCGGCGCGGACGAACTGCTCTCGTCGCTGCCGCCGATGGTGCGCTGGCGTGGGCCCGTGCTGGAGGCCGACTATCCGGTCGAGCGCGAACTGCGGCTGGAGGGGCGGGGGTTACTGCTCCAGCCGTCGTTCTTCTGCCGTACCACCCCGGTCGTCTACCGCGATCCGGCCCTGGCGCCGGTCCTCGTCTACCCCGTCACCCACTCCGAGGCGCCCGCCGTCACCGAGCGCGCGGGCCCCTCGCTCGGGCGGCTCGTCGGCCACACCCGCTCGGCCGTCCTGCGCGCCATCGAACACGGCTGTACGACCAGTGAACTGGCCCGCAGGACGGGGGTGTCGCTCGCCTCCGCCAGCCAACACGCGTGCGTCCTGCGGGAGTCCGGCCTCATCAGCACGCTCCGCTACGGAAACGCCGTCCTACACACCCTGACCCCGCTGGGCGGCGCGCTACTACGGGGAGGCGGCGTCCACGCCGACGAGTAGCCTGTGCGCACTCTTGGCCCATCACTTTCGGGGGCCGCTATCCATGCCGACAGCGGGGATCTCGTGATCTTCAAGCTTTTCCTCCGTGCCGGAGAGTCAGCGGGCCAGGGTCCAGGAGGGGCCATCATGGCTGTCGAGCCATACCCGCTGTTCCCGCTCGGTGACGGTGACGCCGTAGCGGTCGGGACCGGGGCGGCAGGCGGCCTGATAGACGCGATGGGCGCTCTCCAGGCCGGCCCACAGGGGCCCGGTCTCGGTGACGGTGCCGTCGGTGTGGAGATGGGCGATGGAACCGTTCCGGTTCCACACCCGTGCCCCGGTCGGCCGATGGTTGTCGTCGAGGTCATACTGCCAGTCCAGGCCCGGTTCCACGATGCTCGCCAGGAACCGGAAGTGGTTGTCGGCGATGGCGGCGGCAGGGAGGGTGGACGGGCGGCGCCGCCCGGTCGGCAAGCCCGGACGGCGCGTGGGGGCGCCGTCGTCGGCCGCGTGACGAAGGGGCATGAAAAAGGCGCCGCCGGGCAGAAAGCGGCCTTCGGCGGTGTGCTCCCCGGTGCGGTGGATGCGGGCCAGCGCACTGCCGAGAGGAGCGAGAAGGAAACCGTCGTCAGCGAGCTGTCGGACGAGGTCGGGCGGGACGGCCGAGAGGCCGCAGGTGACGATGGCGCGGTGGTAGGGAGCCCGGCCGTGCCATCCGAATGAGCCGTCTCCGGTCACCACCAGGGGATAGTGTCCGGCGGCGGCGAGCCGCTCGCGGGCGGGAGCAGTAATGTCGGGGCTGATATCGATGGTGACGACATGGCCGCCGCCGAGGCGGTGTGAGAGAAGGGCGGCGTTGTAGCCGGTGCCCGTGCCGACCTCAAGAACCGTCATTCCCTCGCTGACGCTGAGTGCTTCGAGCATGCCCGCCATCAGGGAGGGCTGGGAGCTTGAGGAGGTCGCAGCCCCGTCTGTGCGGTGGGTGACCAAGGCCCGGTCCTCGTGCACGGCGGCGAACCACTGCTTGCGGGTGTCCGGATGGTCACCGGAGATCAGTTCCCCGCCGGGGCCGTAGTAGTGAGGAACGAAGACGTGCCGGGGGACTGTCTCGAAGGCATCCCGCCAGGCGGGGTCGGTGAGGTCGCCGGCTTCGGTGAGGGCTTGGGCGAGCTTCACGCGGGCGGCGGCCTCGCTGTCCGTGTTCTCGTGGGTCATGGAGTGTGGCCCTTCTGAAGGAGGTCGGCGATGGCGTCGGTGATGGGCTCGCGGGTCGAGTCGATCCAGGCCCACTGGCCGCCCGCGTTGACGTCCACCAGGTGGTGGGTGCCGTGGGTGTCGACGATGAAGTCCAGGGCGGCGAAGACCAGTCCGAGACGGCGCATCATCTCGCGTACGCGGTCCTCGATATTTCCGGGCAGGACGAGGGGGGTGTGAGTGAAGGCATCGGAGTCCCGCCGCCAGTCCGGCCCTTCGTGCCCGGCCGGGGCATGGATGGCAGCGGCGAACAGTCGCTGGTCCACGACTGTGGCACGGACCTCGTAGGCCCGGTCGGTGATTTCCTGCTGGAACAGGTGTGCGGTCAGGGCGATCCTCGGATCGTCCCACTCCTTCGGGGCAGCGATCGCGCTGGGGGCGGCGGCATGTGCCACTTCCGTTTACTTCGTACGGCTCCGTTGACGAACGCGCGTACCGCCTCTACCTTCCGAACCAGCGTTCTCGAAACTTCCGGGAAACTTTCCGAAACTGCAGGAGCCGCAATGAGAACCGCGAAACTCCGTGCCTTACGCCGGGCCGCAGCGCCCCGTCCCGCAGTGTCCCGGGCCGCCACCGCCCTCACCGCCCTGACCGCCCTGGCCGTCGCGATGGTCGGCCTCGCCGCCCCCGCGCACGCGGCCGACCCCGTACTGCGTGACCTCGCCACCGCCAAGGGGCGCTACTACGGCACCGCCGTCACCACATCCAAGCTGACCGGCACCTACGGGGCCATCACCGCCGCCCAGTTCAACTCCGTCACCCCGGGCAACGAGATGAAGTGGGGCTCCGTCGAGCCGACCAGGGGCAGTTTCAACTGGGACGGCGCCGACCGGCTGGTGAACTTCGCCGAGGCCAACGGCCAGAAGGTGCGCGGCCACACTCTCGTCTGGCACAGTCAGATGCCCAACTGGCTGGCCAACGGCACCTTCAGCGACGCAGAACTGCGCACCATCATGAACGAGCACGTCACCACCGAGACCACCCGCTACAAGGGGCGCATCGATCACTGGGACGTCGTCAACGAACCGCTCAACGAAGACGGCACGATGCGGGCCAGCACGTTCTACACCCAGCTCGGCGAGTCCTACATCGCCGACGCCTTCCGCTCCGCCCGCGCCGCCGACCCCGCCGCCAAGCTCTACATCAACGACTACAACACCGACGGCACGGGCGCGAAGAGCAACGGCATGTACTCCCTGGTCCAGCGGCTCAAGGCGCAGGGTGTCCCCATCGACGGCGTCGGCTTCCAGGGCCATCTGATCCTCGGCCAGCTGCCGTCCACCCTCCAGGCGAACCTTCAGCGCTTCGCCGACCTCGGTGTGGACGTCGCGATCACCGAACTCGACATCCGGATGACGCTGCCCGCCACCACTGCCCAACTCGCCCAGCAGAAGGACGAGTTCAAGGCCGTCACCACCGCCTGCCTCGCCGTCACGCGCTGCAAGGGCGTCACCGCCTGGGGCTTCACCGACTCGGACTCCTGGATCCCGGACGTCTTCCCCGGCCAGGGCGCCGCCACCCCGTACGACGAGAGCTTCCAGCCCAAGCCCGCGTACTACGGCATCGCGGAGGCCCTCGGCTGGACCGGCGACAGCGGCGGCGGGGGAGGCGGCGGTACGCCCACCGGCTGCGCCGTGACCTATGCCGTCCCGAGCCAGTGGAACAACGGCTTCACCGCCGCCGTGACGCTCCGCAACACCGGCTCGTCCCCCGTCAGCGGCTGGACCGTGCGCTGGACCTGGCCCTCGGGCCAGAGCGTCACCTCGGCGTGGAATGCCACCGTCACCCAGTCCGGCACCCAGGTCGCCGCCGTCAACGCCGCCCACAACGCGGCCATTCCCGCCGGGGGTTCGGTGGACTTCGGCTTCAACGGCGGCTGGAGCGGCGCCAACACCGCCCCGACCGCCTTCACGCTCAACGGCGCCGCCTGCACTACGTCCTGACCGGCTCCGGCTCCGGCTCCCGCACCCGCACCCGCTCCCGCTCCGGCTCCGGCTCCCGCACCCGCTCCCGCACCGCCTCCGGCTCCCGCACCGGAACCCGTACCCGGGTCCGGTACGCCTGGACGGCGACGCCCTCGTCGTCCAGGCACCGGCCCGTGGCCAGGTCGAAGCGCTGCTTCAGCAGCGGGGACGCCACGAAGAACCGCCCCTCGTGGGTCCCGGTCAGCCCCCGGGACAGGACGTACGCCCCGGAGAACGGATCCTGGTTGGCGACCGCGTACGGCACACCCGCGCGGTCCAGGAACACCGCCGCCTGCCGCCCGCCGGGCAGCAGGACGGCCACCCCCCGGCCCGGGGTGAGCGCGGACGGCTCGCAGACCGCGAACCACTCGCCGGGCTCGCCTTCCTCGCCGTCGCCGATCAGGATCTCCAGCACGCTCATCGGGCGGTCGCCCCTTCCAGGGTGAGGAAGACCAGGTCCGGCTTGACCTGGTCGCGTTCCGGTACGAACTTCACCGACGGATCCGGCGCGTCGGGCGCGTTCACGAACGACACGAAGCGCCGCAGCCGCTCCGGGTCGTTGATCGTCTCGGCCCACTCGTCGCGGTAACCGGCCACATGCGCGGCCATCAACGCCTCCAACTCCGCGCAGATCCCCAGCGAGTCGCCCACCACCACGTCCCGTACGTGGTCGAGGCCGCCCTCGATCCGCTCCAGCCAGGCGGAGGTGCGCTCCAGCCGGTCCGCCGTACGGATGTAGAACATCAGGAACCGGTCGATCAGCCGCACCAGTCCCGCGTCGTCGAGATCCTGGGCGAGCAGGTCGGCGTGGCGCGGATTCGCGCCGCCGTTGCCGCCCACGTACAGATTCCAGCCGTTGGCCGTGGCGATGATCCCGAAGTCCTTGCCGCGTGCCTCCGCGCACTCCCGCGCGCACCCCGACACGGCGGACTTCAGCTTGTGCGGGGAGCGCAGCCCCCGGTAGCGCAGCTCCAGATCGATGGCCATCCGCACCGAGTCCTGCACGCCGTAGCGGCACCAGGTCCGCCCCACACAGGACTTGACCGTACGGAGCGACTTGCCGTACGCGTGCCCCGACTCGAAGCCCGCGTCCACCAGCCGGGCCCAGATCAGCGGCAGTTGGTCGACCCGGGCGCCGAACAGGTCGATGCGCTGACCGCCGGTGATCTTCGTGTACAGCCCGAAGTCCCGCGCCACCTCGCCGATCACGATCAGCTTCTCCGGGGTGATCTCACCGCCGGGGATGCGGGGCACGATCGAGTACGAGCCGTTGCGCTGGATGTTGGCCAGGAAGTGGTCATTGGTGTCCTGGAGCGCCGCCTGCTCGCCGTCCAGCACATAGCCGCTCACCCCCAGCTCCGGCGCGAGCGACGCGATGATCGAGCCGACCGTCGGCTTGCACACCTCGCAGCCGTCGCCGCCCCGCGCCCCCTCGCGGCCGTGCGAGTCGAGCAGCTCGGTGTACGAGCCGACCCGCAGGGTGCGCACGATCTCGTACAACTCGCTCCGGGTGTAAGGGAAGCAGCCGCACAGCCCCTGGTCGGCCGGGCCGTTGCCGTGCGCGGTGAGCAGCCGGCCGACGGCCTTGACGCAACTCCCGCAGCCGGTCCCCGCCTTGGTGCACTTCTTCACCTCCGGCAGCGAGGAACACGCGCAGATGGCGCCCTTGGTGACGTGGTGACAGCTACAGATCACCGCGTCGTCGGGCAGCGCCTCCGGGCCGAGCGCGGGCGGCGCCCCGACCCCGGCCGGCAGCACCAACCGCTCCGGGGAGACGGGCGGTACGGAGCCGGTCAGCGGGCGCAGCGTCCCGTACAGGTCGGCGTCGCCGACGAGGACCCCGCCGAGCAGTGTGCCGTCCTGTCCCACGACCAGCTTCTTGTAGACCCCGGCGCGCGCGTCGGAGTAGACGACGCCGAGCGAGCCGGGCGCGGCGCCGTGCGCGTCGCCGAACGAGGCGACGTCCACCCCGAGCAGCTTGAGCTTGGTGGAGAGATCGGCGCCGGTGAAACCGGACTCCTCGCGGTCCGCACCGGCCAGCACGTCCGCGACCGTGACCGCCATCTCGTACCCGGGCGCGACCAGCCCGTACACCCGCCCGTCCGCCGCGAGCGCGCACTCGCCGATCGCGAAGACGGCCGGGTCCGAGGTACGGCACCACGCGTCGACCACGACGCCGCCCCGCTCGCCGACGGCCAGCCCCGCGTCCCGCGCGAGCTGGTCGCGGGGGCGCACCCCGGCAGAGAAGACGACGAGGTCGGTGGCGAGCGACGAACCGTCCGACAGAGTCATCCCGGTGACGTTCCCGTCGGCGTCCGCCGTCACCGCGCTCGTACCCACCCCCGTGCGCACGCTCAGCCCCATCGACTCGACGGTGCGCAGCAGGGCCGCGCCGCCGCCCTCGTCGACCTGGGCGGGCATCAGCCGGGGCGCGAACTCCACGATGTGCGTGTCGAGCCCGAGCCCCTTGAGCGCGCCCGCCGCCTCAAGACCGAGCAGCCCGCCCCCGACGACCGCTCCGGTGCGCGCCGTCATCGCGTACTCCTCGATCGCGAGGAGATCCTCGATCGTGCGGTAGACGAAGCAGCCGGTGGCGTCCTTGCCGGGCACCGGCGGTACGAACGGGTACGAGCCGGTGGCCAGTACGAGCGTGTCGTAGCCGAAGGTCACCCCGGCGCGCGAGGTGACGGTGCGGGCGGCGCGGTCGATGGACTCCGCAGGGTCGCCGAGGCGCAGCTCGATGGAGTGCGCGGCCAGGAAGCCGGGCGGCACCAGCGCGAGATCGTCGGGCGTGGCGCCGGAGAAGTACGAGGTGAGTCTGACCCTGTCGTAGGCGGGCCTGGGCTCCTCGCAGAGCACCACGACGCGCGCCCGCGAGGTCACGCCCCGTTCGGCGAGCGCCTCCAGGAACCGCTGGCCGACCATGCCGTGGCCGACGACGACGATCGTGGGGGTGGGCGTCTGGGGAGTCATACCGGGCAGCCTGCGTGGCGGCTGTTAACCGTCCGCATCGCCGCCGTTTCCCGCGCGGAACGCTGCGCTCAGCGCGACGGTGGCGCGGGTGTGAGGGCGGGAGGGGAGCGGCGGGGCCCGGCGGCCCGGCGGGGCCCGGCGGCCCGGCGGCCCGACGGCCGAACCGCTGGCTGCCGGGCGGCCAAGCTCTGAGTTTGCTCAACTCCTCCGGCGATCGACGGATATCGATGGACAGGGCACTTATCCCGTCCATAAGGTCACGATCATGCCCGACATATCGATGACCATGCTCGTTGTGCTCTGTATCGCCGCCGCGGCGGCGGGGTGGATCGACGCCGTGGTCGGCGGGGGAGGGCTGCTCCTGCTGCCCGCGTTCCTCCTCGGGCTGCCGCACGTACCGGCGGCGCACATCCTCGGTACGAACAAGGCCGTGGCGCTGGTGGGGACGACGGGCGCCGCGATCACGTACGTACGCAGGGCGCCGGTCGACGTGAAGAACTCCGTACGGATCGGGCTCATGGCGCTCGCCGGGTCGATGACCGGCGCGTTCTTCGCGGCCGGGATCAGCAGCGAGGTGCTGCGGCCCGTGATCATGGTGGTGCTGCTCGCGGTGGCGGCCTTCGTGATGCTGCGCCCGGCCTTCGGCAGGGCGCAGGCGGGCGAGCCGGCCGGCCGCGCCCGTACCGTCTCCGCGATCGTGCTGGTCGGTGGCGGGATCGGCTTCTACGACGGGCTCTTCGGGCCCGGCACGGGAACGTTCCTGGTGCTCGCCCTCACCGCCGTGCTCCACCTCGACCTGGTGACGGCGTCGGCCACCGCGAAGATCGTGAACGTGTGCACCAACATCGGGGCGCTCGCGATGTTCGCCTACCAGGGGGCGGTGCTGTGGCAGCTCGCCGGGGTGATGGCGGTGTTCAACCTCGCGGGCGGGATGTTCGGCGCGCGGATGGCGCTCAGGAAGGGCAGCGAGTTCGTGCGCGGGGTGCTGCTCGTGGTGGTGCTCTCGCTGGTCGCGAAGCTCGCGTTCGACCAGTGGACGGCGTGAGGGCGTGCGGGCGTGAGGGCGTACGGGCCTGCGGGCTTGAGTGCCTGAGCGCTTGACGGCCTGACGGCGTGCCGGACCGGGGGACCGGGGGAGCGTCGGACCTGGGGCGCGCCGGACCGGGGGGAGTGTCGGACCGTGGGCGCGCCGGACCGCCGACCGTCGGACCCCCGACCGTCGGACCCCCGGACCGTGGTCAGCGGCTTCGGCGCTCGGCGCAGAGGGCGTGATCGACCAGGTCGGTGACGCCCTTGAGCTGGCGGACGGCGGTGGCCTCGTCGCCGGGCCGGCTGTGCGCGGCGACGGAGACGGCCGTCCGCCCGTCGGCCGACACGGCGGGCCACAGCAGGTAGCCGATGCCGGTGCCGCTGTGCCCCCAGTACCCGCCGCCGCAGGTCAGCGGCGTCCAGCTCAGCCCGAGCCCGTAACGGGCACCCGGCGGCGAGCCGTGCTCGTCCGGTACCTCCACGGTCCGCCGCATCTCGGCGAGCTGGTCGGGGGCCAGCAGCCTCCCGCTCAGCAGCGCGGCGAAGAAGGCGCTGGTGTCCGCCGCCGTACTGACCAGCGCGCCGTCGGCGTCCCCGTCGAAGGGGAGGTAGGCGAGTGTCGTGTCGGTCAGCGGTCCGCCCGGCTCGAACTGCTGGTAGTTACGGGCGTGCGGACGCGGCAGGAGAGGGTCGTCGCCCGGGGAGAAGGTGTGCGCGAGCCGCAGTGGGCGCAGGATCCGGTCCCGTACCTCCTGGTCCCAGGGACGGCCGGTGACCGCCTCGACCGTCATGCCGAGGAGGAGGTAGTTGGTGTTGGAGTACTCCCAGCGGGCGCCGGGTGCGAAGCGGGGCGGATGGGTCAGGGCGAGAGCGACGCGCTGCGCGGAGGTGTACGTGGTCGAACGGTTCTCCAGATACCCCCGGGCGCTGAAGTCCGGTACGACGTCCTCGATGTAGTCGGGTACCCCGCTGGTGTGCCGCAAGAGCTGCCGCAGCGTGATCCGGCGGCCGTCGTTTCCGGCTCCCCTGACCACCCCGGGCAGCCGGGAGTCCACGGTGTCGTCGAGCGACAACCGTCCCTCGGCGACGAGTTGGAGTACTACGGTCGCGACGAAGGTCTTGGTCGTACTGCCGAGCCTGAGGTACCCGCCGTCCGGCGGGGGCCGCCCGGTGCCGAGGTCGCCGACGCCGCTGTGGACGGTGCGGATCCGCCGGGGCGTGGTCAGCCGTACCGACACACCGGTGACCCCGGAGTCGCGCAGGGCGTCGGCGTCCCGCTGGAGCCGGTCGTACGGGAGCGAGTCCGGGGCCGGGTCCGGGGACTGGGTCCGGGCCGGGGGCTGGGTCCGGGCCGGGGGCTGGGTCCCGGTGGTGCCTGCCGCTCGGGCCTGGGCGGGAACGAGCACGGCGAGGAGCGCGGCGGCGAGCGTGATGGCGAGCGCGGCGGTGAGCGTGGCGGTGAGCGTGGCGGTCGCTGTCCTGCGGGTGGTACGGAGCCGTCCGATCGGGCTGATCGGGGTGGCTGCTGGGGCGGCTGGTGTGATCGGGGTTGGAGTGGCCCGGATGGTCGGGGTGGCCCGGATGGTCGGGCGGATCGGGCGGATCGGCATGGGGCAACGGTAGGAAGACGCCCCGGGGCGGACCATCCGGCGGGCAGGGGTGTCCCGGGTGGGGAACTCCCCACCTTTCAGGTCTGCTTCACGCCGATGAGATGGGCGTACGCGACGACGTTGCCCTGGTAGCCCGTCTTGGCGGAGAAGCTTCCACCACAGGTGATCACCCGCAGTTCTGCCCGGTCCGTGTTCCCGTAGACCTTCTCGTCGGGGAAGTCGGCGTTCTCGTACACCTCGACGGCGTCGACGGTGAAGACGGCGGTCCGGCCGTCCGAGCGGGTCACCTCGACGCGCTGGCCCTTCTTGAGCGTACCCAGAGCGTAGAAGACGGCCGGCCCGCGCGCGTTGTCGACATGCCCGGCGACGATCGCGGTGCCCTTGGCGCCCGGGGCTGCGCCGTCCTTGTACCAGCTGACGACATTGCCGTTCCCGGCCGGAGGCACGTCGAGGCTGCCGTCCCGGGCCAGCCCGAGGCCCAGGACCGGGGCGTCGACCTCGATGCCGGGGATGCGTACGGCGACCGGCGCGGCGGGCGGCAGCGGGTCGGCGGCGGCCTCCGTGTAGTGCCCGGGACCGGCCGCGAACGCCTCGGCCGCGGACGGCATGGGCGGTGTCACGGGCCGGAAGCCGTTGTGGACGAGCCAGGCGCCGACGCAGAGCGCGAGGACGACGTACCAGCCGGAGCGCCGGGGCGCGGCCTTCCCCGCCCTGTCGGTCCCGTCGGCCTCTCGGGTCTCGGCGGCTTCGACGGCCTTGCTGGGCATGGGGCGGGCCTCCTGGGTGAGGGAGGTGCGAAGAGGCGAAGTTCCCCGCCCCCGTCAGCGATGAGCATGACGGGGACGGGGACGCGGGGCGGAACCGGAGCGGTGGGAGAACCGCCCGTCAGCCTTCCTGCGCGCCGCTCGCCCGGCGGCGCAGGAGCCGGGTCCCGCCGACGGCGGCGGTGGCCAGAACGGCCACGCCCGCCGCGATCTGGGTGGTGTCGCGGCCGACGCTGCCGCCGACCCCGGTGCGTACGTGACCGCTCGGCCCGCGGTGCTCCACGTACAGCTCGCCGGTGGCCTCCCGGCCGTTGTCGCAC
This sequence comes from Streptomyces corynorhini, assembly GCF_003346515.1. GTDB lineage: Bacteria > Actinomycetota > Actinomycetes > Streptomycetales > Streptomycetaceae > Streptomyces > Streptomyces corynorhini. Next base: position 4,433 of record NZ_QQNA01000224.1, on the reverse strand, counting down.
CGTACGCGGACCTCGTGGTCGCCCGGCCGCACATCGTCCGGCACCCGGAACTCCCCGGTCGCGCGCTCCTTGTCGTGGCGCGGATCCATCCGGAAGTTCTGCACGCCGAGGGACCACGCCTCGCCCCTGCCGTGGCCGTCATGGCCGCAGGCGCCGGTGGACACGGTCACCACGGTGCCGGGGCGCGCGTTCCTGGGGGACAGCTCCAGACGGCCGCGGCCTCCCCGGTCGTGGTCCCGCTGGTGACTTCCCCGCTCGCGGTCCCCCCGTCCGTAGTCGTCCCGCCCGTAGTCCCCTCGCTCGCTGTCCCCGCCGAACGCCGCGGTGGCGTTCGTGACGGTCAGCCCGAGTGAGACGACCGCCAGCGCGGTACCGGTGAGCAGGCGGGCAGTGGGGCGGCGCATGGTGATCCTCCGGGGCAGGCGCGGGGGCGCGGTGGGTGCGCCCGGCGCGTCGGGTGCTTCTCTTCCGAGATAAGGCGCCCGGCGTCGCGCACGCCTGCTGAGGGAGGATCAGATTCCGGGGCGCGGGACCGCGTGCCACCCGCGCCGACCGGAATAACCACAGGTCACAGCCGACGTACCGGTCTCACCCAATGCCGTCGACCGTCCCGTGCCGAACGGGTGAGACGGGCGCGTGGCGCCGACGCGGCTCACGCGCCGCCGACGGGTCACATCCGCTCCCACTCCACCCCGTCGTACACCTCCCGCACCGCCTTGATGAGCGCCGCGTCACCCGGAAGGACGGTGTCGTCGATCCGGGAGACGGCGGAGATACCGATCGAGTTGGTGACGAAGGCGGCGCGGTGGCGGGGCAGATCGGCGAGGGTGACCTCGCGCCGGACCGAGGCGATACCGGCGGCCGGCAGGTGCGCCTCCAGCAGCGCCATGGTGATACCGGTCAGCGCGGGCGCGTCCGGCCAGACGACCGTGTCGCCGTCCCAGAAGGCGATGTTGGTGATGGCGCCCTCCGACACGACACCTCCCGGTCCTGTGAGCAGCGCGTCGTCGAAGCCCGCGCGCCGCGCGACCCGCCCGTAGTGGATCTGGGCGAAGCCGCCCAGGTGCTTGAGGTGCGCGACCGGACGCTGATACGGGACGGACATCAGGCTCACCGCCCGCGCCTCCGGCACGGAAGGCGGCCTCACGGTCACCGTCAGCGCGATCCCGTCGGCCCCGGCCCGCTCATGCGCGTACACCCGGGCCGACGCGTCCGCCACGTCACCGAGCGCGTGCCGCAGCGCCGACCGCACCCGCTCACCGTCCAGCCCGGCACCGAACAGCTCCCGGCTCGCCCCGTCCAGCCGCGCGAGGTGCCGCGCCAGTCCGCGCACCCGGCCGCCCCTGACCTGAAGGGCGGAGAAGTGTCCGTAGGTGTTCATGACGCGCTGCCCGAGTTCGGCCTCGGTCGCGGGGTGCTCGTCGACCTCGATCAGCAGATCGGGCGCGGTACGGGCGGCTGGGCGTGGCGTGGAAGTCGTCATACCGCCACGGTAGGGGACGTGTGGCAGGGCCCGGAGAGGGCGGGCTTGACCTCAATCCCGCTTGAGGTACGAGGCTCCCTCCATGGCCAACACGACCTCCGCAGTCGGCTCGACCGATGCCGAATCCACCCTTTCGAGCGACACCGGCCTCACCGCCACCGCCACCGCCACTGTCACCGCCACCGCCGATCGGGCAGCCGCACCCGACCTGCCCCCTGCACCCGACGTCACGCCCGCACCCGACGTGACGCCTGCACCCGACGTGACGCCTGCACCCGACGTGACGCCCGTGCCCGACGTCACGCCCGGACCCGTCGGTACCGCCACCGAACCCCTGAAGCTCGCCGTCATCCTCGGCAGCAACCGCGAGGGCCGCTTCGGACCGGTCGTCTCCGACTGGTTCCTCTCCCGCACCGCCGCGCGCGCCGACTTCACCACCGACCTGATCGACCTCGCCGAGACCGACCTGCCGAGCGCCCTCTCGTTCAGCCCCGGCCCCCGGGCCAGGGCCGAACTGGCCAAGGTCACCTCCCGCCTGGCCGCCGCCGATGCCTTCGTCGTCCTGACTCCCGAGTACAACCACTCCTTTCCGGCCGTCATCAAGTCGCTGATCGACTGGCACTTCTACGAATGGCAGGCCAAGCCCGTCGGCTTCGTCTCCTACGGCGGGATCTCCGGCGGGCTGCGCGCCGTCGAGCAACTGCGCCAGGTCTTCGCCGAACTTCACGCGGTCACGGTCCGGGACACCGTCTCCTTCCACCGTGCGGGTGAGCGCTTCGACGACCAGGGCCGGCCCGAGGACCCCGTAGGCTGCGACACCGCCGCCCGGACGATGCTCGACCAGCTGGCCTGGTGGGCGCTGGCCCTGCGCGACGCCAAGTCCGTACGCCCGTACGCCGCTTGAGCCCGAGAAGCGCGACTGGCGGAAGGCCGCTGGTGCCGAGCGAGGGGCGGACGGGCCCGTACGAGCGAGTCCATACGGCCGGTCCGTACGGTGTGGGTCGTGCGGTGGGCCGTACGGTGCGGGCCGTTCGGTCCGTGCGGTGCGGCCTACACCGCACGGCCCTTTCCGTGTCCGCCCTCCCTACATCCGTCATCCGCGCAAAGGAGCCCCTTCCATGACCGCCACCACGTGTCTCACCGTGCTGACCACGACCGACAGCGCCGAAAAGGCGGCGGAACTAGCCCGGGGCGTGATCGAGGCCCGGCTCGCCGCGTGCGCGCAGATCTCCGCCCCGGTCACCTCGGTCTACCGCTGGCAGGGCGCGATCGAGACCTCCGAGGAGTGGCAGATCCTCTTCAAGACCACCACCGCGCGCTACGAAGAGCTGGAGGCCCATCTGACGGCCGCCCACGACTACGACACCCCGGAGATCATCGCGCTGCCCGTGGTGCGGGGCAGCGCCGCGTATCTGGCGTGGGTCGCCGAGGAGACCACCGCGCCGTGAGCACGCCGCGCGAGAGGACGAACGACCACGTTCCGGTCCTTCCTTTCTTTGTCTACGGAACCCTGCGGCCCGGCGGCCACTACCACGACCGCTTCCTGACCGGCCGTACGGTGCGCGAGGAACCGGCCCTGCTGGCGGGCGCCCTGCTGTACGACGGCCCCGGCTACCCGTACGCGATAGAGACGACCCAGACGACGGAGACGACGGAGACGACCGAGATGCCCCGGGTGACCCGGGTGCCGGGGGCGCCCGGCACGGTCGAGACCTCTGGCACAGTCGTCGGGGAACTCGTCACCCCCGCCCCCGCGCACTACGGCCAACTGCTCGCCGCACTGGACGAACTGGAGGGATTCCTCGGCCCCGGCCACCCCGGCAACCTGTACGACCGGGTCGTCCGTGACATCCGGCGCGCCGACTCCACCACGGCCGCCGCCTGGGTCTACGTCGCGGCGCCCCGAGTCGCCCGCCTGCTGCGGGCCGACGGACGCCCGATCCCGGGCGGCGACTGGAACCGGCACGGACGGCGGTAGCCACAGCCCCAGCGCCTCGGCCACCTCCCGAGCGCAGCAGCCGCAGCCCGGTGCCACCGGGTGCCTCCCGGTGCCGTCCGGCGCCGCCCCCGCGTCAGCCCGCCCGGTGCGTCGCCAGCGCCTCCGTCACCCCCGGCTCGGCAGGGCCGAGGAACGTGGGGTCGCGGCGGACCACGGCATCGGCCGCAGCCTTCCCGGAGGCGAATATCTCCCGCACCTCCCCGTAGTACCAGGTGGCGTCGTGCGGCTCGGCGACCCCGACGCCGTACGACTCGACCCCCGCCGCCCGGCACAGCGCCACCGCGCGCCGTATATGGAATCCCTGCGTGACCAGCACCGCCCGCCCGACCCCGAATATTCGCTTCGCCCGCACGCACGAATCCCAGGTGTCGAAGCCCGCGTAATCGCTGACGATCTGCCCGTCCGGCACCCCGCGCCGGACGAGATACGTCCGCATCGCGTCCGGCTCGTCGTACTCCACGCGGCTGTTGTCCCCGGTGACGAGCACGACCTTCACCTTGCCCGCGCGGTACAGCTCGGCCGCCGCGTCGAGGCGGTGTGCGAGATACGGCGTCGGGCGCCCGGACAGCAGCCCGGCGCCGAAGACCACGGCGACATCATGGGCCGGCACGTCCTCGACCGTACGGACACGGCTGTCTGCGACCGCGTGGAGCCAGGTCGAGGGCAGCAGCATGAGGACGCACGCGAGCATCACGGCCTGCGCGATACGGCGCTGCCCGCGCCGGGTGCGCCACAGCCGCGGCTCACCCGGCCGCCGTGACCGTCTCGACAGCCGGTCCCGCAGTGACGCTCGCGGGCGCGGCGGCTTGAGCAATGACATGGTCTGTGTCCCCCCTGACTGGATACCGCTCGGGCGCGGGCCGGTCGGCCGGGTACGTCCGTACGACCCGTCGCTGGCCCGTCCGTTCCCCTCCGTTCCCCTCTGTCCCCCCTGCCCCCTTTGTCCCCATC
>NZ_QQNA01000223.1 GCF_003346515.1 Streptomyces corynorhini | reverse complement strand
CCCCTTCGCCTCCACCCCCGTCCCCGCCCCGCTCACCAGCACGGCCCTGAACAACGGAGTTCACCATGACGGACACCACGCGGACGGAGCCCACCGGCCCCGTGACGCGCACCACACGCGACCTCACCAGAGCAGCCGTCTCCGGCTGGCTCGGTACGGCGATGGAGTTCATGGACTTCCAGCTCTACTCGCTGGCTGCCGCCATCGTCTTCAACAAGATCTTCTTCCCCGACGTCAGCCCGGCCATCGGGCTGATCGCCGCCATGGCCACCTACGGCGTCGGCTATGTCGCCCGGCTCGCCGGGGCCGTCTACTTCGGCCGCATGGGCGACCGGATCGGCCGCAAGAAAGTGCTGTTCCTGACCATCCTGCTGATGGGCGCGTCGACCACGCTGATCGGGGCGCTGCCCACGTACGGGGCGATCGGCATCCTCGCGCCGGTCCTGCTGGTCGTCCTGCGGCTCGTGCAGGGCTTCGGGGCGGGCGCCGAGATCGCCGGGGCCACCGTGATGCTCGCCGAGTACGCCCCCGTCAAGCGGCGTGGCCTGGTCTCCTCGCTGGTCTCGCTCGGCACCAACTCCGGCACGCTGGCCGCGTCGGGACTGTGGGCGATCCTGCTCGCCGTGCTCAGCGAGGAGCAGCTGCTCTCGTGGGGCTGGCGGCTGCCGTTCCTGCTCAGCTTCCTGCTGATGATCTTCGCGGTGTGGCTGCGCCGCAACCTCAAGGAGAGCCCGGTCTTCGAGGAGCGGCCGGACGTCGTGGACGGAGTGGCGATGTCCCGCACGGAGGTCGAGTCCGCTCTCGACAGCGCCGCCCTGGAGGAGAAGCGGGAGAGCGTCCTGGAGGCCGGGATCCGCCAGCGCAAGGGCAAGGCGTTCTTCCTCGCCCTCGGGCTGCGGTTCGGGCAGGCGGGCAACTCGGGGCTGATCCAGACCTTCCTGGTCGGCTACATCGCCACGAATCTGCACGCCGACCGGGCCGTGCCGACCGACGCGATCGTCTACGGTTCGCTGCTGGGCTTCCTCACCGTGCCGCTGGTCGGGCTGCTCGGGGACCGCTTCGGCCGCCGCCCGATGTACCTCGCTCTCACCCTGCTGACCATGGTCCTCGCCTTCCCGATGATGCTGCTGATCACCTCAGGCTCCACCCCGGCGCTGATGCTCGGTATGGTCCTCGGACTCAATGTCGGGGTCCTGGGCCTGTTCTCGCTGGAGAGCGTGACGATGGCCGAACTGTTCGGCTCCCGTACCCGCTTCACCCAACTCGCCCTGTCCAAGGAGATCGGCGGCATCCTCGCCACCGCGATCGGCCCGGTGGTCGCGGCGACGCTCACCGCCGTCACCGGCAGCTGGTGGCCGATCGCCGCGATGCTCGTCGGCTACTCGCTGATCACCCTGGTGTCCGCGTTCCTCGCCCCCGAGACGCGCGGGCGCGACCTGGTACGGCTGGAGGACGCCGCGTGAAGGCCGTCGTCGTCCACGGGCCGCGCGATCTGCGGATCGACGAGCGCCCGCGCCCCGAGCCGGGCCCCGGAGAGGTCCTCGTCGCCATGGAGTGGGGCGGGATCTGCGGCTCCGACGTCGCGTACTGGAAACACGGCGTGTCCGGGACCGCCGCACTGAGGCACCCGCTGGTCCTCGGGCACGAGGTCGCCGGGCGGATCGCCGAAACCGGTCCGGGAACAAGCGGCCTGACGGACGGTCAGCCCGTCACCGTCCACCCGGCGGAGCCGGAGGGGAACGAGCCGCTGCCCGAGCGGATCGCCGGCCGCACCAACCTCCACCGGCGGATCAGGTACTTCGGATCGGCGGCCTTCGACCCGCACACCGACGGCGGGTTCAGCGAGTACCGCGTGGTCCGCGCCGACCGGATACGCCCGCTGCCCGAAGGGGTGAGCACGGAACACGGCGCGCTCGCCGAGCCCCTCGCCGTCGCCCTGCACGCGGTGCGCCGCGCCGGGGACGTGCGCGGCAGGACCGTACTCGTCAACGGCGCAGGACCGATCGGGGCGCTGGTCGTGGCGGCGCTGAAACACCGGGGGGCCGCCGCCGTGATCGCGTCCGACCTCTCCGGGACGTCGCTGCGCGTCGCCCGTGCGATGGGCGCGGACGAGACGGTCGACGTCTCCTCGGGCGCGCCCCTGCCCGAGGACGTCGAGCTGTCCTTCGACGCCTCGGGAGCCCCCGCCGCGCTGGGGCCGGTGCTGCGGGCGACGGCGCGCGGCGGCACGCTCGTCCAGGTCGGCAACCTGCCCGGGGCCGCCGCGCCCGCCGCGCTCGGGGACCTGGTGACCCGGGAGATCACCTGGATCGGCTCGTACCGCTTCGTCGAGGAGATCGACGACGCGCTGGCCGCGATGCGCGACGGACTCGACGTGTCGCCCGTCATCAGCCACCGCTTCGGCCTCGACCGGGCGGGAGAGGCGCTGGCCGTCGCCGCCGGAAGCGGCAGCAGCAAGGTCATGCTGCGGCTGGACCGGACAGCGGCCCGATGACCTCGCGGTGACGGGTGGTGCGGGGCCCCTCGCGGGCCCCGCACACCGGGCCGAACACCCTTGCCGGGAACCGATCTCCGTCACTTCTCTTGACGCGCGCTCGACAACAGTGGGTTGATGTGGCCAGCGCACGCGGACCGCTCCACCCTGAAGTGGGAGCGCTCCCACGCCTCGTGGCCCTCCGCACGCACGAGGCTCGTCGGACTCCGCATACACGAGAAGGGACCTTGGATATGCGGAACACGGACTTGCGGCACAACACGGCGTTACGGGCGGTCCTGGCCGTCCTCGCACTCACCGCGCTCACCGTCGGCGGGCTGCTCGCCCATCCGGACAGCGCGGCGTCGGCGGCGGCCGACCCCGTACGGATCATGCCGCTGGGCGACTCCATCACCGGCTCGCCGGGCTGCTGGCGCGCGGTGCTCGGCAACCGGCTCCAGGAGACCGGCTACGCGGTCGACTTCGTCGGCACACTCGGGCCGCAGGGCTGCCCGCAGGCGCGGGACGGCGACAACGAAGGACACGGCGGCGCCCTGGTGACCGACGTCGCCGCTCAGAGTCAACTGCCCGGCTGGCTCGACGCCACCCACCCCGACATCGTTGTCATGCACTTCGGCACCAACGACGTGTGGAACGCCGTCGATCCCGAGCGGATCCTCGCCGCCTACGACACTCTCCTCGGCCAGATGCGGGCGAACAACCCGGACATGAGGATTCTGGTCGCCCAGCTCATCCCGATGAATCCGAGCGGCTGCGCGGAGTGTGCCCAGCGCGTGGTCGCGCTCAACAGCCGGATCCCCGGCTGGGCGGCGGCGCGGAGCACCTCGCGCTCGCCGGTGACCGCCGTCGACCAGTGGACCGGCTTCAGCACGTCCGGCGACACCTACGACGGTGTGCACCCGAACAGTTCGGGCGACGACAAGATCGCCGCCCGCTGGTACCCGGCGCTGACGGCACTGCTGACGCCCGGTGGCACCGGCCCGACACCGACTCCCCCGGCCACTCCCACCCCGACGCCGACCCCCTCCGCGCCGGGGAGCGCCACCTGCGGCGCCGCGCTCCGTACCGTCTCGTCCTGGCAGGACGGCTACCAGGCGGAGGTGACGGTCCGCAACACCGGGGCCGCGCCGCTGAGCCGCTGGACGGTCCGGCTCGCCGTGCCCGCGGGCGAGGAGATCACCCAGGTCTGGAACGGCGCGCTCACCCGCGGCCCGGCCGAGGTGAGCGTGGACGCGCTGTCCTGGAACGGCGCGCTCGCGGCCGGAGAGTCGACGGCCTTCGGGCTCCTCGCGTCCCGGTCCGCCACCGCCGGGTCCGCGATCACCGTCGCGGGCTGCGCCGCCGGCTGACCGGACGGCGCCCGGCCCGCGCCGCCCCCTCCGACCGGCGACACCCCTGCGACCGACGACACCTCCGCGGCCGAGAACACCCCGCCCCGGAAACACTCCCGGAAACCCCGGGCACCCCCACAGGAGACCCCCATGAGCGCATCCCCCACCGCCGGGCCCACCGGAAGGACCACCGCGCGCCCGGCCGCCCGCCTCGGCCTGCTCCTCTCGCTGCTCGCCCTCCTCCCGCTGTCCGCCCTGCTCGCCCTCGGCCCGCGGCAGGCGACGGCGGCGCACGCGGCCGTCGCCGCCACCGACCTGCACGCCACCGACCTGCACGCCACCGGCCTGCACGTCAGCGGCGGCAGGCTGGTCGAGGCGAACGGCAACGACTTCGTCGTCCGGGGCGTCAACCACGCCCACACCTGGTACCCGAGCCGGACCACGGCCGCCCTGAGCGACATCAAGGCGCTCGGCGCCAACACCGTCCGCGTGGTGCTCAGCACCGGTGACCAGTGGACCAGGAACGACGCGGCCGACGTGGCGGACGTCGTCGCCCAGTGCAAGCGGAACAAGCTCATCTGCGTGCTGGAGGCACACGACACCACCGGCTACGGCGAGCAGGGCGCGGCGGTCACGCTCTCGCGGGCCGCGGACTACTGGATCAGTGTGCGGACCGCGCTGACCGGCCAGGAGAACTACGTCATCGTCAACATCGGCAACGAGCCGTACGGCAACACCGCCTACGCGGGCTGGACGGCCGACACCAAGGCGGCCGTCCAGAAACTGCGCGCGGCCGGGATCCAGCACACACTGATGGTCGACGCGCCCAACTGGGGCCAGGACTGGTCCTTCACCATGCGGGACAACGCCGCGTCGGTCTTCGCCGCCGACTCCCTCCGCAACACCGTGTTCTCGATCCACATGTACGGCGTCTTCGACACGGCGGCCAAGGTCGGCTCGTACCTGAGAAGCTTCACCTCGGCCGGACTGCCCATCCTGGTGGGCGAGTTCGGCGACATGCACTCGGACGGCAACCCGGACGAGGACGCCATCATGGCCACCACGCGCTCGCTGGGACTCGGCTATCTCGGCTGGTCCTGGAGCGGCAACAGCGGTGGTGTGGAGTACCTCGACATGGCGGCCGACTTCCGCGCGAACGCGCTGACCTCGTGGGGACAGCGCATCTTCAAGGGTGCGGACGGCATCGCCGCGACATCCAGGCAGGCTTCCGTCTACGGCGCCCGGTGAGCCCGTCCGGCCGTGGACGGTGCCGGGGGTGATCCACCGTCACCCCCGGCACCGTCCCCCACCAGGGCTCCTCGTCGGCCACGTCGGTGAACAGGACATCGCGATGTTCCGCCCGCATCGGAGAGAGAGGGCAGCCATGCCGCACAGCACACGCCCGTCCTCGGGCCGGGTCGTCACCGTCGGCGTCCATCCCCACAACCCCTCGCTGTTCGTCCTGCGCCGCCTCGGAGTGCTCGAACCGATGCTGGCCAGGCTGGGCGCCGTCGTGGAGTGGGTGGAGTACGACGACGGCCGGTGCACCATCGACCTGTTCGCGGAGGCCGAGATCGACTTCGGCGGCACCGGTTCGATGCCGCCCGTCCAGGCACAGAGCGAAGGCGTGGAGATCGTGTACGTGGCGGTCTCGGATCCCCGGCCGGGCCGGGTCGCGCTGGTGGTGCCCGCGGACTCGTCCATCCGTACCGTCGCGGACCTGCGCGGCCGGCGGGTGGCGATGACGGACGGGTCCTGTCACAGTGAACTCCTGGCCTCGGTGCTGGAATCCGTGGGCATCGGCTACCACGACATCGTCGTGCTCGACGGGAACGCCGACGAGAACAGGTCGGCGTTCGAGTCCGGTGAAGCGGAGGCCCGGGTCACCGGCGATCCCCATGTCGCCGAGGCGCGGCGGTCCGGTTCCCTCCGGGTGCTGGCCGAGGCCGGGGCCGAGATCGCCGACCGGTCCGTGTGGTGGGCCGGGCGGGCCTTCGCCGTGGCCGAGCCGCGACTGCTGGAGACCCTCGTCCGGGCGCTGCGGGTGTCGGACGCCTGGGCGGCCCGTCATCCGCGCGAGGCCGCGGGCCTCTTCGCCGCCGGGGTACCGGGCTCCCCGGACGCGGCGGCGTGGGAGACGGCGCTGCGCCGCGGGCCCTGGGGGCTGCGTCCGGTGAGCGCGGACGTGGTCGCGGAGCAGCAGACGGCGGCGGACCGGTACGTCCGGCTGGGCATGATCCCCGCCCCCGTCTCGATCGCCGACGCCGTGCTCGCCCCGGTGCCCGCGCTGCTCGGGTCGGCCGGGCCCGTGGTCACCGCCGCGTCCGCGTCGGCGTACGGAACGGGGTGAGGGCACGCGACGCGAGTACCGCCGTCCGGGGAACGGCCCTCCCGCGAAGGTCAGTTCGGGATTTTCAGGTTCGGCGACGGCGGTTTATGATCTTGGTCATGACTTCGCAGACCCCCGAGAAGAGTCCCTCCCGCAAGCAGAAGCTCCAGGAGAAGCAGCGCCGCCAGCTGCAGGTCGTCGACACCGTCGACAAGGCCGAGGCCAAACTGCGCAAGGCGGAGGCCGAGCTGGCCGAGGCGGTGGCGGAGGCGGTCGAGGTCTTCGGGAGCGAACTGGGCGCCTCCGACGAACTGGACCTGCCGGTGACGGCGATCCGCCGCTTCCTCGACATCGTCGAGGGCGCCGCGGGCAAGGCCGAGGACAGTGACGCCGCCGCGGAGCCCGTCCCGGCCAGGAGCCCCGCGAGGGCCGAGGCGAAGAGCGGGCCGAAGGAGGCGGCCGAGGCCCGTGACGTGCTGGAGCCGGAGCCCGCGACCGTGTGACCGCCGCCGCGCGCGGCCGGTGGGCGGGCCGGGTCCGCCGGGTCCGCCGGGTCCCGCTGTCCCCGCGCGCTCCCGGGCCCGGTGGGTCAGTCGGGCCTGACCGCCGTGACCGGGACGCCCGCGTCGGCGATGCGCTCCAGCTGGTCGGCCGGGGCGGCGCCGTCCGTGACGAGATGGTCGATGTCCGCCAGCGGGCAGATCTTCGCGAAGGTCACCTTCCCGATCTTCGAGTGGTCCGCCACGACGACGGTACGGCTGCTGCTGTCGGCGAAGGCCCGGTCGGTCGCCGCTTCGAGCTGGTCGTGTGTGGTGCACCCGTGGGCCGCGCTGATCCCGTCCACTCCGAGGAACGTCATGTCGGTGTGGTGGTCGGCCAGTGTCTTCTCCGCGATGGGGCCGACGAGTTCATAGCTGGCGGTACGGGCGTAGCCGCCGACGACGACCAGGGTGACGTCCTTGTGCAGCACCATCTCGGCGGCGATGTTCACGGCGTTGGTGACGATGGTGACGGGGCCGCGCGCGGCCAGCAGCCGCGCGATCTCGGTCACGGTCGTCCCGCCGGTCATACCGACGACCGCGCCCTCGGGCACCAGGGCGACCGCCGCCTTGGCGATGGCCTGTTTCTCGGGCCTGCAGCGGTCCGTACGGTGCTGGACCGGAAGCTCGGGCCCGAGGCTGCCGACCACCGCCCCGCCGTGCGTACGGCGCAGCAGGTTGAGCCGGGAGAGCTGCTGCAGGTCGCGCCGGACAGTGGCACCCGAGACGTTCAGCAGCCTCGACAGCTCGTTGACATTGATGCCGCCCCGCGCGGAGACATGCTCAAGTATTCGCGCATGGCGCTCAGTTTTCAGCATGGGATGAGCATAGCTCCGCGCACGGAAGCGCAGCTCGGGGTTTTCCCGGGCCGCGGAACGGCCCGGACGGCTGCCCATATGCGCAAAGCGCGCAACTTCGATCTGTTGACACGCCGAAACTTGCTCGCTTTACTCCATCCAACGCCAGAGCAGAGCACCCGGCGCCAGAGGTACGCCCAGCCGGTAACGCGGTCCACCGACCGTCAGCCCGGACACAGTCGCCAGGACCGCCGCGCCACGCGCGGGGTCCGAGGCGGGGACGTACCCCCCATCTTCTGGAGCTCCAGATGCCCTTCGACAACCCTGTCAGGTCACGCGGGTTCGCCGCCGCGGCGGCGGCCGTGACGGCGGCGGTGATCGCACCGCTGTGTCTCGCCCCCACCGCGAGCGCGGCGGCCCAGGCCGTCACCCTGCCTCCGACGCACGCGAACTTCGACTACCAGATCGGCCAGGCGTACACCCCGCCCGCCGGGGTGACGGTGGTCAGCCGTGACCACACCGCATCGCCCGCGGCCGGTCTCTACAACATCTGTTACGTCAACGCCTTCCAGGCACAGCCGGGAGCCGAGAACGAATGGGGCGACCTGCTGCTGCGCGACTCCGGCGGCAAGGTCGTCTACGACGACGGATGGGGCGAGGCCATCCTCGACATCCGTACCGACGCGAAGCGCCGGCAGATCGCCGCCAAGGTGAACTCCTGGATCGACACCTGCGCGAGCAAGGGCTTCAACGCCGTCGAGCCCGACAATCTGGACACCTTCGACCGGTTCAGCCAGATCAGCGAGGCGAACGCCAAGGCGTACGTCAAGCTGCTCTCGGACCACGCCCACCAGAAGGGCCTGGCGATCGCGCAGAAGAACACCGCGAACTTCTCGACGGCACACGCGCAGACCGGTCTGGACTTCGCCGTCGCGGAGGAGTGCGGCGAGTGGGACGAGTGCGGCGACTACGTCGAGGGCTTCGGCAACAACGTGATCGTGATCGAGTACAAGGAGAAGTACTTCAAGGAGACGTGCGCCGGCTTCGGTGACCGGCTGAGCGTCGTTCTGCGCGACGTCGACGTCACGGCTCCCGGCAGCAGTTCGTACGTCCGCAAGACCTGCTGAGACGCTTCCGCCTCTCCGGCCCTCCGGCCCTCCGGCACCTCGGTCCGGCGACGGCCCGGCCGGGGCCCCGCGCACCGTCCGCCCGCGGCGGGGTGCACCGGGCCCCGGCTCCCCCCACGGCCCCGCGCCCTCGACGAGTCCGCTCCGTCACGGAGCCCGCTCGCGTGTCCGCCCGCGCCCGCCCGCGGGCGCGCCCGTCGACACCGCACTCACCATCCGGCACACCGCGCACACCGCGCACACCGCGCCGCCACGCGCTTTCCCTGGGGGCTCAGATGGCCGCAGCACACCGCATTCCCGGCGCTCCCGCCGCCGCACTCTCCCGCCGTACGGCCCTGCGCCGGGGCGCCTCACTGGCGCTCGGCGCCGCCGCCGCCGCGACCGCGCTGTCCGGCTGCGGCACGGGCTCCGCCGACGGCGTCGGGGCCGACGGGCGGGTCACCGTCGAACTCTGGCACGGCCAGACGGACACCGGCCGCAAGGCGATGGAAGGGCTGGTGGCCGAGTTCAACCGCACCCACCCCGGCATCCGCGTCGACTCCGGCGGGGGTGTCCTGGCCGACGCGATGCTCCAGAAGATCACCGCCGCGCTCGCCTCCGGCTCCTTCCCCGATGTCGCCTATGTCTTCGGCTCGGACCTGGCGAGCGTCGCCCGCAGCCCCTCGGTGGTGGATCTCACCGACACACTGCGCTCCGGGGACCTGCCCTGGAACGACTTCTGGCGGCCCGCGCGTGAGGCGGTCACCCTCAACGGCCGGATACGGGCGGCCCCCGCGCTGCTCGACTCGCTCGCCGTCGTCTGCAACAAGAAGCTCTTCCACGACGCCGGTCTCGCGCTGCCCCGACCGGGCTGGACCTGGGACGAGTTCGTCGCGACGGCGAAGAAGCTCACCGACCGCGCGCGCGGCACCTTCGGCACGGGCTGGCCCGGTGTGGGCGACGAGGACACGGTGTGGCGGCTGTGGCCGATGGTGTGGGATCTCGGCGGCGACGTCGTCAGCGAGGACGGAGCGCACATCGGCTTCGCCGACGTCGGTGTGCGGGCCCTGGAGACGGTGGCGGCGCTCGCGAAGGACCGGAGCGTCTACATCGACCCCAAGCCGGGCAGCGAGCAGATGTACCAGGTCTTCCTCTCCGGCCGGATGGGCATGTGCGTCACCGGGCCGTGGCAGCTGCCCGATGTCCAACAGGCGAAGATCGACTACCACGTGGCTCCGCTGCCCAGTTACAGCGGCAGGCCGCTGACCATCTCCGGCCCCGACACCTGGACCGTCTTCGACAACGGTCCGGCGCGGGTACGGGCGGCACGCACCTTCGTGACCTGGCTGTCGCGGCCCGCGCAGGACGTGCGCTGGGACGTCGAGGCCGGCAGCCTGCCCCTGAGCCGGTCCACCCAGGCCCTGCCCGCGTGGCGCGAGCGGGAGGCCGACACCGAGGGGCTGACGGTGTTCACCCGGGCGCTGGACACGGCACGCGTGCGCCCCGTCCATCCGGCCTATCCACAGATCTCGCAGGCTCTCGGGCAGGCCGTCGCGGCCGTGCTGCTCGGCAGGAGCACTCCCGCCAGGGCGCTGCGCACCTGCGCCGACGAGGCCAACGCCGCCCTGCTCATCCCGCGTTGAGAGGAACACGATGCCGCGCCTGCCCACTCCGCTCACGCTGTCCGACCACCCCCGCGGCCGCGAGGCCGAACCCACCGGCGCCCGCGCGCCGGGCGCCGCCGCTCCACCGCCCCGGGGGCGCGCCACCCGGCGCCGGGCGCGCGGGGAGGCCGCGACCGCCTGGGCGTTCGTGTCGCCCTCGGTCCTGGTCATCCTCGGGCTGAGCGTCATCCCCGTCGCCTGGTCGCTGCTGCTGTCCTTCCAGGCCGACGACCTGGTCACCCCGAGCCGCTGGGTCGGTCTGGGCAACTACCGGGCGCTGGTCCAGGATCCGCACTTCAGCCAGGCCGTGCGCAACACCCTGCTCTACACGGCGCTGTACGTGCCGCTGAGCATCGGTCTGGGGCTGCTGCTGGCCCTCGTACTGAACCGGCGCATCCGGCTGGTGGGCCTGTACCGCACCCTGATCTTCGTGCCGTTCGTCATCTCGGCGACGGCGCAGGGGGTGCTGTTCTCCTTCATCCTCGACCCGGAGTTCGGGGCGGCCAACTCCGCACTCCACCAACTCGGCATCTCCGCGCAGGGGTTCCTGACCGACCCGGGACAGGCGCTGCTCGTCCTGGTGGCGATCTCGCTGTGGAGCGGCACCGGATTCTGTGTGGTGGTGACGCTCGCCGCGCTCCAGGACGTGTCGCCCTCCCTCGTCGAGGCGGCCCGGCTGGACGGCGCCGGGCGGTGGCACCTGCTGCGCCATGTGACCCTCCCCGCGCTGACACCGGTCCTCGTGTTCCTGGTGCTGTGGCAGACCATCAACGCGCTCCAGGTCTTCGATCTGGTGTACGTGACGACCAAGGGCGGACCGCTCGGTTCGACCACCGTGATCGTCTACTTCATCTGGGAGCAGGCGTTCAAGAACTTCACCGCGGGTTACGGGGCCGCGGCCGCCTACGCGCTCGCGCTGGCCCTGCTCGTCCTCGCCGTGGTGCCCCGGGTGACGCGGGCCGTACGGAGCAGGGCGGGCGCCGACGACCGTCCCGAAGGAGCCGCACGATGACGGCGACGACCACGACCACGACCGTCCCCTCCCCCTCCGCTTCCAGCGGGCCGTCGAGCGGCCCGCGGCGCCGCCTCCGGCTGCCGTTCAGCGGCTGGCATCTGCTGCTCGCCCCGCTCTCCGCCGTCTTCGCGATCCCGCTCATCTGGCTGGTGCTCAGTTCGGTGATGAGCAACGCGGAGATCAACCGGTTCCCACCGGCCCTGTGGCCCTCGGGGATCGATCTGGGCGGCTACCGGTACGTGATCGGCAACGCGCTGTTCCCGCGCTGGTTCGCCAACTCGCTGATCGTGTCGGCGGTCGCGGTGGTGTCCAATCTGCTGCTGGGCTCGCTCGGCGGCTACGCGTTCGCCCGGATGCGGTTCGCCGGCTCCCGGGTGCTGCTGGCCCTGATGCTGGCGACGATGGCCATCCCGTTCCAGCTGACGATGATCCCCACGTTCCTCGTCATGAAGCGTCTGGGACTCATCGACACCCTGGGCGCGCTGATCGTCCCCTCGCTGGTCACCCCGTTCGCAGTGTTCCTGCTGCGGCAGTTCTTCCTCTCCCTGCCCAGGGAGCTGGAGGAGGCGGCGTGGATCGACGGGTGTTCCCGGCTCCGGGTGCTGTTCCTCATCGTGCTGCCGCTGTCGCGGCCCGCGCTGAGCACGGTGGCGGTGCTGACCTTCCTGACCACCTGGAACGACCTGACCTGGCCGCTGATCGCCATCAACCACGACACCCAGTACACCCTCCAGCTCGGCCTGACGACGTTTCAGGGGCTGCATCACACCCAGTGGTCGGCGGTCATGGCGGGCAACGTGATCACCGTGCTGCCGGTGCTGCTCGCGTTCCTCTTCGCCCAGAAGTCGTTCATCCAGTCCATCACCTCCAGCGCCCTCAAGGGCTGAGCCCACCGCGCGCCGCCGCCTCCGCCGCGCGCACCGCCCCCTCCACCGCACCCTCCACCGCCAGGTCCGCAACCACGGGGAAGCCGTATGCCACACACCTTCGACCTGCTCGTCATCGGGGACGCCAACCCCGACATCGTCCTGGGACCGCTCGACGCGCCGCTCGCCTTCGGGCAGCGCGAACAACTCGTCGACACCGGTCTCCTCACCCTCGGCGGCTCCGCCGCGATCATGGCCTGCGGCGCGGCCGCGCTCGGGCTCGAAGTCGCCTTCGCCGGGCGCGTCGGGGACGACGAGTCGGGGCGCTTCGTCCGTACGGCGCTGAACGCCCGGGGCGTCGACACCGCCGCCCTGCGCGTGGACCCCGGCCTGCCGACACCGCTCACGGTGGTCGTGACGCGCGGCGACGGCGACCGTACGATCCTCACCTCCCCCGGCACCCTGACCGCCACCGGGCCCGACGACGTGCCCGATGAACTGCTCACCTCCAGCCGGCACGTCCACGCGGCCTCCTACTTCCTGCTGCCCGAACTCGCCGCCGCCCTGCCCGAGCTGCTGGGCAGGGCCCGCGCGCACTCCGCCACCACCTCCCTGGACACCAACGACGACCCGTCGGGCCGCTGGGCACCCGCCGCGCTCGCCGCGACGCTCGCCGTCACCGACTTCCTGCTGCCCAACGCCCGCGAGGCGCTCGCGCTGGCGACCGCGCTGACGACCGCCGCCGACGGCACCGGGCGGAGCCCGGCCTCCCTGGCCGACGCCGCCCGCACACTCGCCGCCCACGGGCCGCTGGTGGTCGTCAAGGACGGGGCCGAAGGCGCCCTCGCCCACGACGGCCGGACGGCGCTGCGCACCCGTGGCATCGCCGCCCGGCCGCTCGACACCGTCGGCGCCGGGGACAGCTTCGACGCCGGTTTCGTCGCCGCGGTCCTGCGCGGCCTGCCCACCGCGGCGGCCCTCGACCTCGCCGCGGCCTGCGGCGCACTGTCCACCCGGGCACACGGCGGCACCGCCGCCCAGCCCACCTGGGACGAGGCCACCACGGCACTCGCCCGCGACGGAAAGAACCACTCATGACCCTCACCCACCCGAAAATCGCCTTCATCGGCGCCGGCAGCGTCGTCTTCACCCAGGGCCTGCTGGCCGACCTCTTCGCCTTCCCCGAGCTGCGCGGCGCCCATATCGCCCTGCACGACATCGACACGGAACGGCTCGCCACCGCCGAGGGCGCCGCACACCACATCGCGGAGCGGCTGACCGCGCCCGGCGGCCCCGCACCGCGCGTCACCGCCCACGTCGAGCGGCGCGCGGCCCTCCAGGACGCCGACTTCGTCATCAACATCGTCCAGGTCGGCATGGGCGAGTCGACCCGTACCGACTTCGACGTCCCGGCCCGCTTCGGTCTGCGCCAGACCATCGCGGACACCCTCGGGGTGGGCGGCATCTTCCGCGCGCTGCGCACCTTCCCGCTGCTCAAGTCGCTCGGCGAGGACATCGCCGAGGTCTGCCCGGACGCCTGGCTGCTCAACTACACCAACCCCATGGCGATGAACGTCCAGTACCTCACCCGGGCCACCGGGCTGACCCGCGTCGTCGGGCTGTGCCACTCGGTGTACTGGACCATCCGCGACCTCTCCGACCTGCTGGGCGTCCCGCACCAGGAGGTCACCTACCGGGCCGCAGGCGTCAACCACCAGGCGTGGGTGCTGCGCCTCGAACACGGGGGGACCGACCTCTACCCCCGGCTGGACGCGCTCATCGCGGAGGACCCGCAGCTGCGGCGCCGCGTGCGCGTCGACATGTACCGGCGCCTCGGCTACTACCCGACCGAGACGAGCGAGCACTCCGCCGAGTACGTGCCCTGGTACCTGCACCACGACAGCGAGATCGAACGGCTGCGCCTGCCGGTCGGCGCCTACCTGGGCATCGTCGAGGAGAACGTCGCCGAGTACGGAAGGACCCGCGACGCGCTGGCCGCCGGGGAGCCGCTGACCGTCGAGGGCACCATGGAGTACGCCCCCCAGATCATCCACAGCATCACGACCGGCACGCCCCGCACGGTCTACGGCAACGTCCCCAACCACGGGCTGATCGACAACCTGCCCGCGACCGGCACCGTCGAAGTCCCCTGCCTCGTCGACGGCCTGGGAGTGCAGCCGACCCGGGTCGGCGCGCTGCCCGCGCAGTGCGCCGCGCTCAACCGTGGGTATCTGAGCATGAACGAGCTGGTCGTGCGGGCAGCCATGGAGGATGACCCCCGGTCCGTCCGGCAGGCGGCCATGGCCGACCCCGCCACCGCCGCCGCCCTGCCCGTCGAGCGCATCTGGGACCTGTGCGACGACATGGTGCGCGCGCACGCGGACCTGCTCCAGCCTTCGCTGCGCGCGACGCTCGGCCACTGACCGGGCCCGTCCGTCCCGTACCCGTAACCCGTCCCGTACCCGTAACCCTTCCCCTCCCCGTAACCCGTCCCGTACGCCTCCCCGTGTCCGTACCCCTTTTCCGCCTCCCCGCGCCCGCCGTGGCGCGCTCACCCCATCGGAGAACCATGTCCGAGCAGTACACCAGCCAAGAGATCGCTTCCCAGCCGGAGTGCTGGGAGCGTGCCCTCAAGGAACTTCCCGAGCACTCCGCCGCCCTGCCGGCGCCGGGCGAGCGCGTGGCCGTCATCGGCTGCGGAACCTCGCTGTTCATGGCGCAGTCCTACGCACACCTGCGGGAGGAGGCCGGGCTCGGACTGACGGACGCGTTCCCCGCCTCGGAGGTACGGGCCGAGCGCGCGTACGACCGGGTGCTGGCCCTGACCAGGTCCGGCACCACCACCGAAGTGCTCGCCGCGCTCGACCGGTTCGGGCCGGGCGTCCGCACGACGGTGGTCACCGCGGTCGGCGGCTCCCCGGCCGCCGCCGTCGCGGACGACGTGATCTGCCTGGACTACGCCGACGAGCGCTCCGTCGTCCAGACCCGCTTCCCCACCACCCAGCTCCTGCTGCTCCGCGCCCACCTGGGCCACAGCACGGCGCGCGCGCTCGCCGATGTCACCACCGCCCTCACCACGGAGATCGAGCCGGAGCTGCTCCGGGCCGGACAGATCTCCTTCCTCGGCTCCGGCTGGAGCGTCGGGATCGCGGCCGAGGCCGCGCTGAAGGTACGGGAGGCGGCGGCCTGGTGGACCGAGTCGTACTCCTTCATGGAGTACCGGCACGGCCCCATCGCGGTGGCCGCCCCGGGCCGCGCCGTCTGGGGGCTCTCCCCCGTGCCCGGCACGCTGGCCGACCAGATCGGCGCCACCGGCGCCCATCTGCGCCAGGGGAGCCTCGACCCGCTGGCCGAACTCGTCGTCGTCCAGCGGCTCGCGGTCGAGCTGGCCACCTCGGCGGGGCGCGACCCCGACCGGCCGACGCATCTGACCCGTTCGGTGGTGCTGGAGGGCAACGGCTGACCCGGCCGTCCCCGCCCGGCCCCGGCCCGGCGTCCTCCACCCCACCGTCGGACCGTCGGACCGTCGGACCGTCCGTCAGTCCGTCAGTCCGTCAGTCCGTCAGTCCGTCAGTCCGTCAGTCCGTCAGTCCGTCAGTCTCACGGGAAGCAGAACATGCCACTCGTCCCCACCGGCGACATCATCAGCGAAGCGGCGCACGGCGTCGGCGCGTTCAATGTCGTCCTCCTCGAACAGCTAGAGGCCGTCCTGACGGGTGCCGAGGAGGCGAACACCCCCGTCATCGTCCAGATCAGCGAGAACGCCGTCGCCTACCGGGGCGCGCTCGGGCCGCTCGCCGCCGCCGCGCACGAGGCCATCGCCTCGGTCTCCGTGCCCGTCGCCCTGCATCTGGACCACGCCACCGGGACCGAACTGATCAAGGAGGCGGTCGACCGCGGCTTCACCTCGGTGATGTACGACGGCGCTCACCTCCCCTGGGAGGAGAACGTCGCCCGCACCCAGGAGATGAGCCGGTGGTGTCACACGCGCGGCGTGTGGATCGAGGCGGAACTCGGCGCGATCGGCGGCAAGGACGGCGCCCACACCCCCGGCGTACGGACGGATCCGGACGAGGCGGCCCGGTTCGTCGCCGACACCGGCGTCGACGCGCTCGCCGTCGCGGTCGGCTCGTCCCATCAGATGACCCGCCGCACCGCGCTGCTCGATCTGGCGCTGATCCGCCGACTGCGCGCCGCGGTGCCCGTTCCGCTGGTGCTGCACGGTTCGTCGGGCGTGGCCGACGGCGATCTCACCGCCGCCGTACGGGCCGGGATGCGCAAGATCAATATCGCCACGCATCTCAACACGGTGTTCAGCGCGGCGGCGCACACCCGGCTCACCGCGCAGCCCCCGACCGTCGATCCGCGCGCCTATCTGCGGCCCGCGCGGGAGGCGATGGCCCAGGAGGTCGCGCGTCTGCTCCGGCTGCTCGCGCACGCGCCGGAGGCGGAGCGCGAGCACGACGGCGCTCACGGCTGAACCACCGGCCCCCGCACGGCCCCTGCTCTCAGCCGGTTCCCGCCGCCCCGGTGTGGTCGGGGACCCCGGTGCGGTCGTCCTACGCGGGTGACGTATCCGGCCTTCTGGAGCTGCTGGACCTGGCGGGTGATGTGGGACGCCTCGACGCCGAGCCGTCCGGCCAGCTCGCTGGGGCGCAGCGCGTCGGAGTCGGCCACCGCCCGCAGCAGCGCCACGGCCGCGCGGTCCAGCGGGACACCGGCCAGGGCCATCAGACGCTCGTGCTGCCGCACCCGGTTGGCGAGGCAGGAGACGTGGGTCGAGGCCCACTCGACCTCGACGATGTCGGCGGGGACGGGGGTGTCGGCGCGCGGCGGTTCGAGCATGGATACACTCCAGCATCTACTTGCTTGACTCAAGTAAATCATCTGTGCTTGCCTGACTCATGCCGGCACAGGGCGACAGCCACCCCCACGAAACGGAGCACAGGATGAGCGACACGGGCTTTCAGGGACGCACCGCGGTGGTCACCGGAGCGGGAGCCGGAATCGGCCGCGCCGCCGCGCTGATGCTGGCCCGGCAGGGCGCGCGGGTGGTGGTCGCGGACCTGAACCAGGAGGGCGCGGAGGCGACCGTCGAGACGATAGAGAGCACGGGCGGCACCGCCCGCGCGGTCGTCGGCGACCTCAGCGACCAGCGGGTGGTGGACCTGGTCGTCGCCATGGCCGTGGCGGAGCTGGGCGGTCTGCACGTCCTGGTGAACAACGCCGGTGTCATGGACCGCATGTCGGCCCTCGACGAGACCGACGACGCCGAGTGGGAGAGCGTCATCAGGGTCAACCTGACCGCCCCGTTCCTGCTCACCCGCGCCGCCGTGCCGCACCTGCTGGCGTCGGGGGGCGGCGCGATCGTGTTCACGGCCTCCGAGGCCGGGCTGCGGGGCAGCGCCGCGGGCGCCGCCTACACCGCGTCCAAGCACGGCATCGTGGGGCTGACGAAGTCCCTCGCCGTGATGTACCGGAGCGAGGGGATCCGCACCAACGCCATCGCCCCGGGCGGCACCGCGACCAGCATCCGGGTCGACGCCCGCAAGGACGCGCGCGGTCCCGCCGCGCTCGCCCCCTACTTCGGTCTCGCCGGACGGGTGGCCACCGCGGACGAACAGGCCGCCGCCATCGTCTTCCTCGCCTCCGATGCCGCGTCCAACATCAACGGCACCGTCCTGCCCGTCGACAACGGCTGGGCCGCCGTCTGAGCGGCCCCGCGCCACGCCGCCGGGTTCTGGTCCGCTCCGGGCCGGAACCCGGCCGTTCGGTCCCCCTCCCGGAAGCGAGTCGCCCCATGTCACCGATGAACTCCCTCCTGGCCCGTCACGTCTACGCGCCGATCGCACGGCAGGTGAAGCGGGCCGCGAGCGCGGGGACAGCGGAGACGGGGTGAGCGCGCGCACGCGGTGGGCGGTTCCGCCCCGGCGCCGCCCACCGCGTGCGTACATCTGTTCTCAATGGATGTACATTTGTACGTATGGAGCGTCACGAACCGTCCCCGAGGCCGCGCCGCACGGATCCCGACCGCAGGGAACGCATCCTGGACGCCGCCCTGGACGTCCTCGCCGAGCACGGGGTGGCCGGCACCACGCACCGGCGGATCGCCGCACACGCCGATGTGCCCCTGGGCTCCGTCACGTATCACTTCAGCGGCCTGGCCGAGCTGCGGGCCCAGGCCTTCGCCCGGTACGTCGAGATCCAGTCCGCGGTCTTCAGGAACCGGTTCGCGGGCGTGGAGACGCGTGAGCAGCTGGTCGAGGCCCTGACCGACCTCGTGCGGGAGGGCCCGGCCCGGCACCGGAGCGCGGTCCTCGGTTTCGAGCTGCATCTCGCGGCGCTGCGCGACCCGGAGCTGCGGACGCTCACCGAGCGGTGGACCGGGGCGAGCCGGGCGGTGCTCGGCCGGTTCACCGACCCGGACGACGCCGCGCGCCTCGACGCGCTGCTCGAAGGCACGATCCTGCACACGCTGCTGGCCACCGCTCCCGAGCCGCGCGAGCGGACCCGCGCCGCGATCGACCGGACCCTCGGCCCGGCCCGCGGACCGTTCTCCCGGCCGTCACCCGGCCGGGACGGGCCCGAACCGCCCGTCCCGGCCCGGCCCGTCCCCACCCCGCACGGATCCCACCCCTCACGGAGCAGCACATGACCGGCACCGCGCCCCTGATCCACGTCTCCGACGCCGAGCTGGACGAGCTGCGCTCCCGGCTGCGCTCCACCCGCTGGCCGACGCCGTGGCCCCTCGGCCCCGACCGGGACGGCTGGGCGGCGGGCACCGACCCCGCCGAGCTGCGGCGGTTGGTCGCCCACTGGGCCGACACGTACGACTGGCGCGCTCACGAGGCCGCCGTCAACGCGCTGCCGTCCCACGTCGCGGACATCGACGGCACACCGGTGCACTATCTGCGCTTCGACGCGGAGCAGCCGGGCGCCCTGCCGATCGTGCTGACCCACGGCTGGCCCAGCAGCTTCCTCGAACTGGTCGGCCTCGCCCGCAGACTGGCCACCCCTTCCCGGTACGGAGGCGCCGCCGAGGACGCGTTCACCGTCGTCGTCCCGTCCCTGCCCGGATTCGGTTTCTCACCGCAGCGGCCCGCGCTGGACGGCACGCCGACCCACGAGCTGTGGCACCGGCTCATGCACGACCACCTCGGCTTCGCGCGCTACGCGGCCCACGGCGGCGACCTCGGCGCCGGTATCACCTCGCGGCTGGCGGCGGCGCACCCGGAGGCGCTCGCCGGGATCCATCTGCTGGCGGTCGCCGACCCGCGCGGATACGACCCGTCGAGCGTCACACCGCGAGAGCGGGCGTACCTCGACTCCGTCGCCACCTGGCTCGCCGAGGAGGGCGGCTACCAGCACCAGCAGCGGACCCGGCCGGTGACCTTGAGCTACGGGCTGGCCGACTCGCCGACCGGGCTGCTCGCCTGGATCGTCGAGAAGTACCGTGCCTGGAGCGACTGCGACGGCGAGCTGTCCGCGCGCTTCAGCGACGACTTCGTGCTGACCCAGGCGTCCCTGTACTGGTTCACCGGCACCCTCTCCACGTCGCTGCGTCCCTACTACGAGTACGACGGGGGCCGCGCGCACCGTCCGGAGCGGGTGGAGGTCCCCACCGCCCTCGCCGTGTTCCCCGCCGATCTCGTCCAGCCGCCCCGCAGCTGGGCCGAGCGCACCCACCATGTCACCCGCTACACCCGGATGCCCCGGGGCGGCCACTTCGCGGCGCACGAAGAGCCCGAACTCCTCGCCGCCGACCTCACGGAGTTCTTCCGCGCCCTGCGCTGAGCGGGGCCGCCGTCCCCGCCGCGACCGTGTTGGCCGCCACGATCACGCCGATGGCCAGCCACGACGCCGGGTCGGGGCGCTGACCGAGTACCAGCAGTCCGACCAGGGCCGCGTACACCGGGTTGACGCTCATGAAGATCCCGAAGAAGTGGGCGGGGACCCGGCGCAGGGCGAGCAGATCGGCGAGGAAGGGCACGGCGGAGGAGAGCACTCCCGCCGCCAGCGCGCACAGCAGGGCGGCGGCGGTGGGTGGGTGCAGCCACAGGACCACGGCTCCGACGGGCAGGTAGAGCAGGCCGGAGACGGCCGCGGCGGCGGCCGAGCCCTCCAGGCCGGGCAGCCGCTGCCCCACGGTCCTGTTGAGCAGGATGTAGCAGCCCCAGCAGACGGCGGCGAGCAGGGCCAGGCCGATGCCCGGGTAGTCGGTGCTGGGCCGGGGGCGGATCAGCACCAGTACCGCCCCGGCGGCCACGACGGCGCACGCCAGGTCGGTGCGGCGGCGGGAGCCCGCCAGGGCGACCGTGAGCGGCCCGAGGAACTCCAGGGTGACCGCGAGGCCGAGGCCGATCCGGTCGATCGCCGTGTACAGCGCCAGGTTCATGGTCGCGAACACCACGGCCAGCGCCAGCACCGGCCGCCACTGGGCGGCCGTGAACGCCCGTACCCGCGGCCGGCCGAAGCCCACCAGGACCACGGCGGCCACCCACTGACGCACCGCCACCACACCCAGCGGGCCGAGTACCGGAAAGGCGAGCGCGGCGACGGACGCCCCGACCTGGCTGGACAGGCCGCTGCCCAGCATGAGGGCGGCCCCTGCCCGGCGGGACGGGGCGGTCCGTGACAGAGCGGGCGGTCCCTGCCGCCCGGGTGCGTCTTCGGTCATGCCGATGACGATCCGTCCCGCCGCCGCCCGCGCAAAATGAGTCCGGCACATCATCTATACGCTGGACGTATGGATCAACGTGCGGAGCTGGACCTGCGCCATCTGCGGTGTCTGGTCGCGATCGTCGACACGGGCAGCTTCACCGACGCCGGGATCGAGCTGGGCCTCTCGCAGGCGTCGGTCTCCCGCACCCTGCTCGCGCTGGAGCGGATTCTCGGCGTACGGCTGCTGCACCGCTCCAGCCGTACGCTCGCCCCCACCGCCGCCGGACTGCGGGTCCTCCCGCGCGCCCGGCAGCTGCTCGCCGAGGCGGACGAGCTGGTGCGCGAGACGACGACCGGCCACACCCGGCTGCGGATCGGCCACGCCTGGTCCTCGATGGGCCGGCACACGGCGGAGTTCCAGCGGCGCTGGCAGGCCCTGTACCCCGGCGTCGCGCTCCAGCTGGTCCGGCACAACAGCGCCACCGGCGGTCTCGCCGAGGGCCTGTGCGAGCTGGCCGTGGTGCGGGTCGCCGTCGACACCCGGCGCCACGCCCACGCCCTGGTGGGGCAGGAGCCGCGCTGTATCGCCCTCGCCTCGGACGACCCGTGGGCCGGGCGGCGCGGTATCCGGCTGGCGGAGGCGGCCGGGCGCACGCTGGTGGTGGACCGGCGCACGGGCACCACCACCCTGGACCTGTGGCCGGAGGGCGAGCGCCCGGCGGTGGAGTACACGCAGGACATCGACGACTGGCTGGCCGCCATCGCCACCGGCCGCCGCGTGGGCGTCACCCCGCAGGCCACCGCGGCGCAGTACCGGCGCGACGGCATCGTCTACCGGCCGCTGCGCGACGCCGCTCCGGTCGATGTCAGCCTCATCTGGCACCGCCGGGACCCGCATCCCGCCGCCGGGGCCGCCGTCGCGCTGCTCCGCGAGCTGTACGGCGCCGCCGCCGGGTAGGCCGTGTCTGACAAATGGCGCCGTCCGCCCGTAGGGCGGGGCTCGCGGCGTCTGGTGCGTGCGATCGCAAGGCGGAGGATCGCCCGTGTACTGGACGTACTCGGGCGACTCCGACAACGCAGCGAGCGTGCGTGTCAGACGCCGCGAGCCAGGCGGGATTTGTCAGACACGGCCTAGGGCCAATACCAGTGACTTTGCGGCTGCCGGGGCTGTCGGCGGACCGTGTTTCCGCAGGTGAGGCCGCCGAACTGGCCCCTATGTCACTGGTATTGGGCCTAGGGCCCGCGCGCCGGGCGGAGCGGATCAGCGGCCGGTCGTGCCGTCGAGCAGTTCGCGGAGGATGTCCGCGTGGCCCGCGTGCCGGCCGGTCTCCTCGATCATGTGGGCGAGTGCCCAGCGGACGCTGGGAGCGGGGCGGCCCGGTCGGGCGCGGGGTACGGGTGCGTCGAGACGGGTACAGCCGTCGAGGACGTCGTTCGCGCGCGCGACCGTCTCGCGGTAGCGGGCGACGACCTCGGCCACGCTGTCCGCGGGCGCGACCCGGAACGTCGCGGGCCAGTGGGTGACGTCGTCCCCGAGGAACACCGCGCGTTCGACGGAGGTCAGATGACCGAGCAGGCCGAGCAGGTTCGTGCCGGACGGCACGGCGGCGGTGCGCACCCGGGGTTCGGGGGCACCGGCGACCTTGGCGGCGACCGATGTCCGCAGGTAGTCGAGGAAGCCGCGCAGGACCTCCGTCTCGCTGGTTCCGGTCCGGGGCGGCGGGGTGTCACGGGGCGCGGTGCTGGGCACAGTGCTCTCCTTCCGGTGGCGTCGGCGGGTGGGTCCCGCGCGGGTCCCAGTCTTGACCGGCTCACCGCGACGCTCCACGGAATCTTGCGGTTATGGCAAGATCGCCCGATGGACCGCGCGACGGACGACGAGGTGCTCGAAGCGGTGGGGCCACGGCTCCGTGCCCTGCGCCGCGAGCGCGGCATCACTCTCGCCGCCCTCTCGGCGACGACCGGTGTGTCGGAGAGCACCCTGTCCCGGCTGGAGAGCGGTCGGCGTCGGCCGAGCCTGGAACTGCTGCTGCCGCTGGCCCGTGTCTTCGGCGTTCCGCTGGACGATCTGGTGGGCGCGCCGCGCACCGGCGACCCCCGGATCCACCTCAAGCCGGTCAGCCGGTTCGGGATGACCTTCGTGCCGCTGTCCCGGCGGCCGGGCGGGGTGCACGCGTTCAAGATGGTCATTCCCGCCCGGCCGGAGCCGCTCGCACCGGACCCGCAGACCCACGAGGGCTTCGAATGGCTCTACGTGCTGCACGGGCGGCTGCGGCTGGTGCTCGGCGAGCGCGATCTGATCCTGCCGTCCGGCGAGGTGGCCGAGTTCGACACGTCCTTGCCGCACTGGCTGGGCAGCGCCGACGGGGGCGCGGTCGAGCTGCTCATCCTGTTCGGCCCGCAGGGGGTGCGCGCGCATGTACGCGCCACACCCGACCGTGAGCGACGCCCCTGACCGCGCGGGCCCCGCGCGAGCGGTCGGGGGGGCGAGGGCGTCGGCGGGCCCGTACCGTTCACGCCCGCCGTGTCCGCGTCAGCGGCCCGCCTCCCGGGCCACCCCGGTCCTGGCCGGCGCGTCCCGCGGGGGCACCACGTGGTGGCGGCCGATGGGCAGCATCAGCGGCCGGAGCGAGACCGGGTCCTCGATGACGCGGCTGTCGAGGCCGAAGACGGCGCGCACGTTCTCGCACGTCAGCACCTCCTCCGGGGTGCCTGCCGCGTGGAGGCGGCCCTCGGCGAGCGCGATGAGGTGGTCGGCGTAGCGGGCGGCGAGGTTGAGGTCGTGCAGGACCATGACGATGGTGGTGCCGCGCGCCTGGTTGAGGTCGGTCAGCAGGTCGAGCACCTCGATCTGGTGGCTCGCGTCGAGGAAGGTGGTGGGCTCGTCCAGGAGCAGCAGATCGGTCTGCTGGGCGAGCGCCATCGCGATCCACACGCGCTGGCGCTGGCCCCCGGACAGCTCGTCCACGGAGCGGTCGGCGAGTTCGGTCGTCCGGGTCGCTTCGAGCGCGGAGTCCACGGCGGCGTCGTCCTGGTCGTTCCAGCGCGAGAAGACGCTCTGGTGCGGATGGCGCCCGCGGCCGACGAGGTCCGCGACGGTGATGCCCTCGGGGGCGATCGGTGACTGCGGCAGCAGACCGAGCGTACGGGCCAGTTGCTTCGCGGGCAGCCGGTGCACCTCCTTGCCGTCCAGGACGACGCGTCCCTCCCGGGGGGCGAGCAGCCGGGACATCGAGCGCAGCAGCGTCGACTTCCCGCAGGCGTTGGCGCCGACGATCGCCGTGATGCGGCCCGGTGGTACGGCCAGGTCGAGGGACTCGATGACGGTGCGCTCGCCGTAGCCGAGCGTGAGGCGCTCGGCCGAGAGTGAGTGGTTCGAGGTCACAGCGAGCCTCCTGTCCGGTTGGTGCGGATGATCAGATAGACGAGGTAGGGCGCGCCGAGCACGCCGGTGACGACACCGACGGGGTAGCGGGCGCCGAAGGCGAACTGGCCGCAGAAGTCGGCGACGAGGACCAGCAGGGAGCCGACGAGTCCCGCGGGCACCAGCGGGGAACCGCCGGGGCCGACCACCCGGGCCGCGATGGGGCCGGAGAGGAACGCCACGAACGCGATCGGCCCGGCCGCGGCCGTCGCGACGGCGATCAGCCCGACGGCCGCGACGATCACGGTGATACGGGTGCGTTCGACCCGTACGCCGAGGGCGGAGGCGGTGTCGTCGCCGAGCTGCATCGCCGAGAGGTCCCGCGAGCGGGCCAGCAGCACCGGGGTGAGCACGGCCAGGGCGGCGAGCGTGGGCAGGGCCTGGTCCCAGTCGGCGCCGTTGAGGCTGCCGGTCAGCCAGCGCATCGCCTCCTGGAGGTCCCATTCGGCGGCCTGGGACAGCACGTAGGAGGTGACGCTGTCGAGCATCGCGGAGATCCCGATGCCGATCAGGATGAGCCGGGTGCCGACGACACCGTCCCGGAAGGCCAGGGTGTACACGAGCAGGGCCACGGCGAGACCGGCGACGACGGCGAACACCGAGACCTCCGTCCTGCCGAGGGACAGCGTCACGATCGCCATCGCGGCGACGGCGCTCGCGCCCGAGCTGATTCCGATGATGTCCGGGCTGGCGAGCGGGTTGCGCAGCATCGTCTGGAAGGTCACCCCGGCCAGCCCGAAGCTGAAGCCCGCCGCCGCGGCGAGCACGGCTCGCGGCAGCCGCAGCCGTCCGACGGTGAAGGAGGCGCCCGGGACCTGTTCTCCGAGGATCACCCGGATCACGTCGCGGGGCGGATAGAAGGTCTGCCCGAACATCAGCGTCCCGGCGAGCGCGGCGACGACCAGGACGGCCAGCGTGAGCACGACGAGGCGCCGCCGGGAGATCCGGCGGGCCCGGCCGGCGGCGGATCCGGTGGACGGCGGCCGGGTGACGAGGGGAACGCTCACAGGGCACGTACCTTCTGCCGGCGGACGATGTAGATGAAGAAGGGGGCGCCGATCAGGGCCGTCAGAATGCCCACGTCGATCTCGGAGGGACGCGCCACGACGCGGCCCACCACGTCGGCGGCCGTGAGCAGCGACGCGCCCAGCAGCGCCGAGAACGGCAGCAGCCAGCGGTGGTCGACCCCGACCAGCAGGCGGCAGGTGTGCGGAACGACCAGGCCGACGAAGGCGATCGGCCCGGCGACCGCCGTCGCCGCGCCGCACAGCAGGACGGCGCCGAGCGCGGCCAGCGCCCGTACGAACGCGACGCGTTCACCGAGACCGGCCGCCAGTTCGTCGCCGAGCGCGAGGGAGTTGAGGGCGCGCCCCGACAGCAGGCAGACGGCGAAGCCGACCAGCAGGAAGGGCAGTACCTGTCCGATGCGGTCGAAGGAGGCGCCGCCCACGCCGCCGATCTGCCAGAGCCGGAAGCTTCCGGCGATGTCGTTGCGCGGCAGGACCACCGCGCTGACGAGCGAGGCGAACGCCGCCGAGGTGGCGGCCCCGGCGAGCGCGAGCTTGAGGGGCGTGGCGCCGCCGCGGCCGAGCGAGCCGACCGTGTAGACGAACAGGGCGGAGAGCGCGGCGCCCGCGATCGCGACCCACACGTAGCCGGTCGGGGAGCTGAGGCCGAAGAACGCGACGGCGGTGACGACGGCGAGGGAGGCCCCCATGTTGACGCCGAGGATGCCCGGGTCGGCCAGGGGGTTGCGGGTCACGCCCTGCATCACGCAGCCGGACAGGCCGAGCGCCGCGCCGATCACCACCGCGAGCACCGTACGGGGCACGCGTTTGGTGACGGCCGCCTGTTCCAGGGACGCGTCCGCGCCGCCGAGCGCCGACCAGACGTCGGACCAGCCGACGTCGCGCGAGCCGAAGGCGAGGGAGGCGGCCATGACGGCGGCCAGCAGCAGGAGCCCGATCAGCAGCCAGAGGGCGCGGGTGCCCGCCGTACGCCGCGCCGGGGCGGTGTACGGCGGACGCCTGGTTTCGGTCCGCGTCACTTGACCTTGTCCGCGGCCTCGGCCAGCGCGGCGACGTAGTCGTCGAGGACCCACGAGATCGACAGGGGTGTCGGGTTGGCGGCGGTGGCCAGGGCCGAGCTGCCGGGCAGCAGGTACACCGAGTCGCGCTCGATGGCGGGCATCTTCGAGATCAGCGGGTCCTTCTTGAGGGTCTTGAGCATGTCGCCCGTGTCGTCGCCGTATCCGGTGACGATGTCGACGTCGTTGAAGGCGTCGATCCGCTCGGCGCTCTGGGTCAGGGCGAACTTGTCCGTGCCCTTGGACGCCTCGGCGATGCTGTCCGGGATCTTCAGGCCGAGGTCCTCGAAGAACTGCGTCCGGGTGTCGTGCGCCGTGTAGTAGCCGACCTCGCTGACGTCCTTGGGGTCGACGTGCGTCATGAACATCGCCGACTTCCCCTTGAGCTGCGGGTACTTCGCGACGGTCTTCTTGATGTCGCCCTCAAGGCTGGTGATCAGCTTCTCGCCCTCGTCGGCGAGGCCGAGGGGCTTGCTGTTCATCCGTATGATCTCGCGCCACGGCGTCGCCCACGCGGCGTCGGGGTAGGCCACCGTCGGGGCGATGTCGCTGAGGGTCCGGTAGTCCTGCTCGGTCAGCCCGGAGTACGCGGCCAGGATCACATCCGGCTTCGTGTCGGCCACCGCCTCGAAGTCGATGCCGTCGGTCTCGTCGAACAGGACCGGGGTGTCGGCCTTCAGCTCCTTGAGCCGCTCGGCGGTCCAGGGCAGGACACCGCCGCCGCCCTCGTCGCCGAAGTTGGCCTTGGCCATCCCGACCGGCACGACGCCGAGCGCCAGCGGCACTTCGTGGTTGGCCCAGGCCACCGTGGCGACGCGCTGAGGCTTGGCGGGGAGGGTGGTCTTCCCCAGGGCGTGCTCGACCGTCATCGGGAACGCGCTCGACGCGGCGCTCCCCTGGCTCTTGTCGCTCTTGTCGCTCTTGTCGGTCGTGTCGGCGGTGTCGGCCGCGCCGCCGCAGGCGGAGAGACCCACCAGGGCGGCTGCCACGACGAGCAGACGAAGGCGGTGTGAAGACATGGGTCCGTACTCAGCTTTCGGAAGGTCAGGGGTGCCGGTCTCACACGTCGGGGTCGCGCGACGGCGTCGTGGAGCGGTGCACCGCTTGCGCAGCGGGTTAGGTAAGGCTTGCCTTCGCACTTTATGAGACGTTGACCCGGTGTCGCAATCGACCTTTTGGGACAGCGGCTGTAGCGATCAGGACAGTCGACCGGGAACGGGGAGGAGCGCCGGGCCTCCGGGAGAGCCGGTGCGCGCACGTGCCAGGCCCTGTCCGACGGGGCGGGGGGACCGGGCGGGGGGACCCGGG
>NZ_QQNA01000222.1 GCF_003346515.1 Streptomyces corynorhini | reverse complement strand
CGCGTGGGCTCCCTCCTCCGCCTTGCGATCCACGGCACCAGACCCCGCTCCCTCATCCGGCCTGATCCAAACGAAAGACCCCAGCCATGCCGAGCACTCACACGGAAGACGCCACGCGGCTCGCCACGCCCACCCTGCTGCGCTTCGCCACCGCCGGCTCGGTCGACGACGGGAAGTCCACCCTGGTGGGGCGGCTGCTGCACGACTCGAAGTCGGTCCTCACCGACCAGCTCGAAGCTGTCGAGCGGGCCTCCCTGAGCCGCGGCCAGGAGGCGCCCGACCTGGCGCTGCTGACCGACGGGCTGCGCGCGGAGCGCGAGCAGGGCATCACCATCGACGTCGCCTACCGCTACTTCGCCACGCCTCGGCGCCGGTTCATCCTCGCCGACACCCCGGGCCATGTGCAGTACACCCGCAACATGGTGACGGGCGCCTCGACGGCGGAACTGGCCGTCGTGCTGGTGGACGCCCGCAACGGCGTGGTCGAGCAGACCCGGCGCCACGCCGCCGTCGCCGCGCTGCTGCGCGTCCCGCACGTCGTCCTCGCCGTGAACAAGATGGACCTGGTGGCGTACGCGGAGCCCGTGTTCGCCGCCATCGCGAAGGAGTTCACCGCGTACGCGGCCTCCCTCGGCGTCCCCGAGATCACCGCCATCCCCATCTCGGCGCTCGCCGGGGACAACGTCGTGGAGCCCTCCGCGCACATGGACTGGTACGGCGGCCCCACCGTCCTCGAACACCTGGAGACGGTCCCGGTCAGCCACGACCTGGCCACCTGCCACGCCCGGCTGCCCGTGCAGTACGTGATCCGGCCGCAGAGCGCCGAGCACCCCGACTACCGGGGGTACGCGGGCCAGATCGCCGCCGGTACGTTCCGGGTCGGCGAAGAGGTGACCGTACTGCCCTCCGGCCGTACGTCGAAGGTCGCCGGGATCGATCTGCTGGGCACGCCCGTCGAGTCGGCCTGGACCCCGCAGTCCGTGACGCTGCTCCTCGACGACGACATCGACATCTCGCGCGGCGACCTGATCGTGCCGTCGGGCGACGCTCCCGCGACCACCCAGGACATCGAGGCGACCGTCTGCCACGTCGCCGACCGGCCGCTCGACGTCGGCCAGCGGGTGCTGCTCAAGCACACCACCCGTACGGTCAAGGCGATCGTCAAGGACATCCCGTCCCGGCTCACCCTGGACGACCTCTCCCAGCACCCGGCGCCCGGGTCGCTCGTCGCCAACGACATCGGCCGCGTCGTGATCCGTACGGCGGAGCCGCTCGCGCTCGACGCGTACGCCGACTCCCGCCGTACCGGCTCCTTCCTGCTCATCGACCCCGCCGACGGGACCACGCTGACCGCCGGAATGGCGGGCGCCGCCTTCGCCGACTCCCCGGCTCCGGCCGAGGAGCCCGCCGCCCCGTCCGGCGACGACCAGGGCTGGGACTTCTGATGACCACGGCCGCGTACGACATGTACGCCACGTTCGCGAAGGAGGGCGGCCGGGTCGGCAGCGGCGCCCTCGGCGCGGGAACCGGTGGGGTGGCGCGATGTGCGCGATGACGTACGCGCACCGCTCGCGCGCCCACACGCACCACCAGCCGCACCCGTACCACCGACTCGACCACCGTCGTCGAAGATCCGCCGCTCTCCCGGCCACGCCCCCGTATCCGTTCGGGGCGTGAGCACCGGGCCAACGAGAGGAACCCCTCCCGTGTCTGCCTCCCGCACCACCGCGCGCCGCCGCCTGGCCGCCGTCGCCGCCCTGCCCCTGCTCGCCGTCGCGCTCTCCGCCTGCGGCTACGGCTCCGAGAAGTCGTCCTCCGACGAGGCGACCGGGGTCGCCGCGGGCGCGAAGAAGACCGACGGTCTCGACACCGTACGCATCGGCTACTTCCCCAACCTCACCCACGCCACCGCCCTGGTCGGGGTCGAGAAGGGCCTGTTCCAGAAGGAACTGGGCGCCACGAAGGTGAAGGGCTCCACCTTCAACGCGGGCCCCTCCGAGATCGAGGCGCTCAACGCGGGCAGCATCGACATCGGCTTCATCGGCCCCTCCCCCTCGATCAACGGCTACACCCAGACCAACGGCAAGAGCCTGCGTATCATCGGCGGCTCCGCGTCCGGCGGCGTGAAGCTGGTGGTCGACCCGGCGAAGATCAAGACCCTGGACGACGTCAAGGGCAAGAAGATCGCCACCCCGCAGCTGGGCAACACGCAGGACGTGGCGTTCCTCAACTGGATAGCGGAGAAGGGCTGGAAGGTCGACGCGCAGTCCGGCAAGGGCGACGTCTCCGTCGTCCGCACGGACAACAAGATCACCCCGGACGCCTACAAGTCCGGCTCCATCGACGGCGCCTGGGTGCCGGAGCCGACCGCGTCCAAGCTGGTCGCCGAGGGCGCCAAGGAGATCCTGGACGAGTCGACGCTGTGGCCCGACAAGAAGTTCGTGATCACGAACATCATCGTGTCGCAGAAGTTCCTCAAGGAGCACCCGGCCGCCGTCGAGGCCGTGCTGCGCGGCTCGGTGAAGACGAACGCGTGGATCAACTCCCACGAGGACGAGGCGAAGGCCGCCGCCAACAAGGCCCTGGAGGGCCTCTCCGGCAAGGCGCTGCCCGCCGATGTGCTGGACCCGGCCTGGAAGTCGCTGCGGTTCACCGACGACCCGCTGGCCTCGACGCTGCAGGCGGAGGCCGACCACGCGGTCAAGGCCGGACTGCTGAAGAAGCCCGACCTGAACGGGATCTACGACCTGAAGCCCCTCAACAAGGTCCTCAAGGCCGCCGGGGAGCCCGAGGTCTCCGACGCCGGTCTCGGTGTCAAGTAACCCCGTACCCAGCCGTTCCCAGGAGGTGACGACCATGGCATCGACACTCGCCAAGGCCGCCGAGAGCACCCCGGCGGTGGACCACGCCGCCCGTATCGCGCACGTCTCGAAGTCGTTCGCGACACCGGACGGACAGCAGCTCGTCCTGGACGACATCACCCTCGATGTCGCGCCGGGCGAGTTCGTCACCCTCCTGGGAGCCTCCGGCTGCGGCAAGTCCACCCTGCTCAATCTGGTCGCCGGGCTCGACCGGCCGTCCGCCGGGTCCATCGACACCCCGGGCGGCCGGCCCGCCCTGATGTTCCAGGAGCACGCCCTCTTCCCGTGGCTGACCGCGGGCAAGAACATCGAACTGGCGCTGCGGCTGCGCGGCGTGCCCAAGCAGGAGCGGCGCGGCGAGGCGGAGCGGCTGCTCGGTCTCGTCCGGCTGGAGGGCGCGTACGGCAAGCGGGTGCACGAGCTGTCGGGCGGGATGCGGCAGCGGGTGGCGCTGGCCCGCGCGCTCGCCCAGGACAGCAGGCTGCTGCTGATGGACGAGCCGTTCGCCGCGCTCGACGCCATCACCCGGGACGTGCTGCACGACGAGCTGACCCGGATCTGGCGCGAGACGGAGCTGTCGGTGCTGTTCGTGACGCACAACGTACGGGAGGCGGTACGGCTCGCCGAACGCGTCGTCCTGCTGTCGTCGCGGCCCGGCCGGGTCGCCCGCGAGTGGCGGGTCGACATCCCGCAGCCGCGCCGTATCGAGGACCCCGCCGTCGCGGAGCTGTCCGTCGAGATCACCGAAGAACTGCGTGGGGAGATCCGCCGCCATGGCCAGCACTGAGACGACCGCGCCGAAGGATCCGGTGCGGCCGGGCGGCGAGCCGGGGAACCCCGCGCCGCACGGCGACATGGCCGGTCTGGAGGCCGGGCTCGACGCGCTGGACACCGTCCGGACCCGGCGCACGCCGCTGCGGCAGACCCTCACCCAGAAGGTGCTGCCGCCGGTCGTCGCGGTCGCGCTGGTGCTGGTGGTGTGGCAGGTCCTCGTCTGGGCGAAGGTCACCGACGACTACAAGCTGCCGTCACCGGGCGCGGTGTGGGGCGAGGTCTCCGACGCGTGGGCGCGGGGCACCCTGCTCGGCTACATCTGGACCAGCGTCTCGCGCGGGCTGCTGGGCTTCCTGCTGGCGCTGCTGATCGGCACCCCGCTCGGGCTGCTGGTGGCCCGGGTGAAGTTCGTGCGCGCGGCCATCGGCCCGATCCTGTCCGGGCTCCAGTCGCTGCCGTCGGTGGCGTGGGTGCCGCCGGCCGTGATCTGGCTCGGGCTGAACGACGCGATGATGTACGCGGTCATCCTGCTGGGCGCGGTCCCCTCGATCGCCAACGGGCTGGTCTCCGGCGTCGACCAGGTGCCGCCGCTCTTCCTGCGGGCCGGCCGCACGCTCGGCGCGAGCGGGCTGCGCGGGACCTGGCTCATCGTCATGCCGGCGGCCCTGCCCGGCTATCTGGCCGGGCTCAAGCAGGGCTGGGCGTTCTCCTGGCGGTCGCTGATGGCCGCCGAGATCATCGCGTCCTCGCCCGATCTGGGCGTGGGACTCGGCCAGTTGCTGGAGAACGGCCGGACCAACAGCAGCATGTCGACGGTGTTCCTGGCGATCTTCCTGATCCTGGTCGTCGGCATCGCCATCGATCTGCTGATCTTCAGCCCGCTGGAGCGGCGCGTGCTGCGCGGTCGCGGCCTGCTGGCGAGGGGCTGACCGCGATGCGCCCGTACCCCTCCCGACCGGTGCCCGTGCCGCTCCCGGCGGACGCGGCGCCTCCGGTGCTGCTCGTCATCGCCCACGGCAGCCGCGACCCGAGGCACGCGGCGACCGTGCGCGCCCTGACGCGGCGGCTGCGCGCGCCGCACCCGCGGGTGCGGGTGGAGACGGCGTTCCTGGACTTCGACGCGCCGTCGGTGCCGGAAGCGCTGGACCGGCTGGCGGGCCGGGGCGTACGGGACGTGGTGGCCGTGCCGCTGCTGCTGACGCGGGCCTTCCACGCCACGTCCGACATCCCGGCCGTACTGCGGGAGGCGGCGCACCGCCATCCCCGGCTGCGGATCCGGCAGGCCGGGGTGCTGGGCCCGGCGCCGCTGCTGACCGAGGCGCTGGAGCGGCGGCTGTACGAGGCCGGGCTCACGCCAGGCGACAAGGGCTCGACCGGGGTCGTCCTGGCCTCGGCGGGCTCGTCGGACCCGGCGGCGATCGCGGTGATCGCCGACATCGCGCGGGAGTGGCGGCACACCGGTTGGTGCGCCGTGCGGCCCGCGTTCGCCTCCGCGTCCCTTCCCCGCACCGAGGACGTGGTGCGGGAGCTGCGGGCGGAGCCCGGGGTACGGCGGGTCGCCGTCGCCCCGTACGTGATCGCCCCCGGCCGGCTGCCCGACCGCATCGCGGACGGCGCCCGCGCGGGGGGTGCGGAGGTGCGGGGCGAGGTGCTGGGCGCGGCGCCGGAGCTGGCCCGGCTGCTGGTACGGCGCTACGAGGCGGCGGTGGCCGACGGGGAGCCGGTCGGCGCGCGGTGGGCCGGGGCGCGGTGGCGCACGGCACGGTGGGCCGGGACGCTGGCGCGGCCCGCGTAGGCGGCGGGAGGGCGGCGGGCGGCTGGCGGCAGGTGCGCGCAGGGGCCGGGGTCCTGGCGGGTCGCCGGGGTCCTGGCCCATGGCCGGGGTCCTGGCCCATGGCCGAAGTCCTGACCCATGGCCGAAGTCCTGACCCATGGCCGAGGTCCTGGCCCATGGCCGAAGTCCTGACCCATGGCCGAGGTCCTGGCCCATGGCCGAGGTCCTGGCCCATGGCCGAGGTCCTGACCTGTCGCCGCAGTCCTGACCCGTCGCCAGAGTCCTGACCCGTCGCCGGGGTCCGCTCCGGCTATTCGTCCAGGCGCCGCAGCAGCGTGTCCGGCATGACATCCGCCTCGGTGATCGGCGGTCCGAACTCGTAGTCGTGGCGGCCCACATGGCCCAGCGGCAGGCTGCACGCCTCCTCCGACACCGCGCCCGCGAGGAACGTGGCGGGGCAGGGGTCCAGGCGCAGCAGCTCGCGCTCCGGACCGTACTCGTTCCCCCTGGGCCACCGGGCCCACATGACCCAGGGCGCGGCCGACTCCGTACCGTCCGCGCACTGCGCGATCACGTGGTGCAGCCCCTCGTGCCCCTCCTCCAGCGTGCACCACAGCGCGCGTTCGGCGGTGAACCCGCCCTCCAGCTCGTCGAGCACGGCCATCTCCGCATCGAGGAAGAGGATCCGTGCCGGACACGACACCCGACGAATCGACATTGCCCGTCACCTCCGAGCA
This sequence comes from Streptomyces corynorhini, assembly GCF_003346515.1. Classification (GTDB taxonomy): domain Bacteria; phylum Actinomycetota; class Actinomycetes; order Streptomycetales; family Streptomycetaceae; genus Streptomyces; species Streptomyces corynorhini. Next base: position 4,243 of record NZ_QQNA01000222.1, on the reverse strand, counting down.
GCCAGTGTCGCGCCGTGGCGGGGACGCGGACAGCCCGTGGGGGGAGCTTCACCCCAAGGAGCGGTGGAGGAACAAGAAGTTCTACCGTCCGTCGACGAGGGCGGTCAGTTCGGCGACGGACAGGGAGCCGGCCGGGCGGCGCTCCCTGGCGAAGGTGCCGGCGACGCGCTGGAGGATGTCGTTGACGGGGGTCGGGACGCCGTGGAGGCGGCCGAGCAGGGCGATCTCGCCGTTCAGGTAGTCGGCCTCGATCGTGCCCGTACCCCGGCTGAGGCTCTGCCAGGACGAGCCGCCGCCGCGCGGCGGACCGCCGGTGGGCGCGAAGGAGACCAGATCGCCCCGGGCCGTGGCCTGTTCCTCGTGGCTCGCGAAGGGGATCCCGGCGGCGTCGAGCACCGCGCGTCCCTCGGCCTGCGTGCGCTCGATGAGGTCGTGGGACTCCTCGCCGAGCGGACCGGTGACGGCCTCGATCGCGTTGACGAGGTTGGAGAGCAGTTTGGCGTACTTCCAGCGCATCACGTCCTGGGCGAGCGGGGCGAGCAGCCGGGCCTTCTCCAGGCTCGCGGCGAGCGCCCGCGCCGTCCCGTCGTCGCCCGAGGGGTAGCGGCCGAGGTGGAGCATGCCGGTGTACGGGGCGCACGAGGCCACGACCTCGCCCGGCTCGACGTGGGTCGCGGGCAGCCAGACGCACATGCCGTACACCCGCCGGAAGCGCCGCAGCGCGAGGCGTTCGCCCTCGACCCCGTTCTGGGCGCAGACCAGCGGCAGCGCCTCCCCGGCCGTGGCGCCCCCGGCACCGGCCACCGGCCGCGCCGACCACGCGTCCAGCGCCGCCACGCTGTCCTGGGTCTTCACGGCGAGCAGCAGGACGTCGTCCGCGTCCAGTTCGAGCGCCTCGGGCCGGTCGACGACCGGCAGCCGGTGGACGCGGGTGCCCTCGGGGGTGGTGAGCCGCAGGCCGCGCTCGCGCAGCGCCTCGTAGTGCGCGCCGCGCGCGACGAGCACCACGTCCTGTCCTGCCTCGGCGAGCCGGCCGCCGATGGCACCGCCGACCGCTCCGGCCCCGATGATGACGTGGCGCATCCTGACTCCTCGGGTGGGCCGCGGGGCGGCGGCGCGGGTGGGGCGTGACGATCACTCCTGGCGGTCAGTCTCCCGCCCGAGGTGGAGCGGATCAAGCCCCTTCCCCCGCCACGGGCGGTGCCGCGGCGCGGGGCCCGGACGGATATGAGACGGATCGCGGGCTTTCGGCGCGAGGCGCTACGATCCGGCTCATGACCATGGTGGTACGGGCGGACGACGTGGACGTCGTCCGCGACGGAAAGTTGCTCCTGGACTCGATCTCGCTGACCGTACGGGCCGGAGAGCACTGGGCGTTGCTCGGCGCCAACGGCGCGGGCAAGAGCACCCTGCTCGGGATGGTGGGCGCGGTCACGCACCCCACGCGCGGCACGGTGGAGATCCTGGGCGAGGCCCTCGGCCGGGTCGATCTGCGGGAACTGCGCGCCCTGCTCGGCCATGTCAACCCGCGCCATCCGCTGCGTTCGCCGCTGCGGGTCCGCGACGTCGTACTGACCGGGCTGACGAACTCCGTCGAGCCGCTGCCGCGCTGGTCACCGCCGGTGCGGGAGCGCGAGCGGGCCGACGCGCTGCTGGCCATGCTGGGCATGGCGGGCAAGGAGGAGGCGCGCTGGCCGACGCTCTCGCAGGGCGAGCGCGGCCGTACGCTCATCGCGCGCGCCCTGATGCCCCGGCCCCGGCTGCTGCTGCTCGACGAGCCGGCCACGGGTCTCGATCTCGCCGCCCGCGAGCAGCTGCTGAGCAGCCTGGACGCGCTGCGCCTGGAACATCCCGAGCTGGCGACGGTGCTGGTCACCCACCATCTGGAGGAGCTGCCCGCCTCCACCACCCACGCGATGCTGCTGCGTGCGGGCCAGTGCGTGGGGTCGGGTCCGGCCGACGAGGTCCTCACCACGGACCGGGTGAGCAAGTGCTTCGACCATCCGGTACGGATCTCCCGCACCGACGGCCGCTGGACGGCACGCGCGCAGCGGGTGGCTCCGGCGACGGCGGCGGGGCGGCGGACCGTACCGGCGCCGGGACCGGCCGGGGAACAGGCGCGGGACCGGGTCTGATCACGCCGGGCCACGGGTCAGCTCCGCCAGCTTGACGACGGTGTTCCAGTTGCGGCTGGTGGCCTTGGCGCGCTTCGTCAGGGCCGGTCCTGACAGGGCCTGGGCCAGCTTGGAGCGGCCGAGGCCGTCGGGGGCGTACAGATACAGCGCCCGGTCGCCGAGCCGGAACTCCTCGGGCAGATGGGCGGCCGGGTCGACGGACGCGAACCGCTCCGGGCCCACCGGCTCGGAGAAGAAGGTCACGTGCAGCTGTCTGCCCTCCAGGGTGGTGGCGGGGAACGGGCACGCCTCGACCACCTCCCGCAGATACGCGCCGTCCCGCACGAGACAGCCGACGCCGAAGCCGAACCGCTCCTCGATGGCGCGCTCCAGCTCGGCGGCGAGGGCGTTCTCGTCGTCCGAGGCGCTGGTGAAGACGGCGTTGCCGCTCTGGAGGTGGGTACGGACGTCGCCGTGGCCCAGCTCCGACAGCAGCGCGCGGAGGTCGGCCATCGGCACCCTGCGGTGGCCGCCCACGTTGATGCCGCGCAGCAGCACCGCGTATGTCGTCGTCATGGGCCCACGATAGGACGGGGGTACGACAGCCGGGCCCCTGCCAGTCGGACCCGCGCCGCTCGGGCCCGCGCCGGTCGGACCCGCGACGCTCAGTCCCGCGCCGCTCAGGCCCGCGGCAGCTCCGCCTCGATCAGGTCGGCCGCCCGCTGGGTGCCGCCCTCTGCCGCCATCTCCCGGCCGATCTCCGCCAACCTGCGCGCCACTTCGGGGTCGGCGTCCAGGGCGAGGACCGCCTCGCGCAGCGCCTCGGGCGTGGCCGCGTCCGTGTCGATCCGGCGGGCGACCCCCAGCGAGACCAGCATGTCGGCGTTGCCGAACTGGTCGACGGCCTGGGGTACGGCGACCATGGGCGTGGCCGTCGCCAGCCCCTCCTGACTGCCGCCCGCGCCCGCGTGGGTGAGGAACACGTCGGCCTGCCTGAGCACGGAGAGCTGCGGCACCCAGCGGCACACCTCCACGTTGGGCGGTACGTCACCGAGCGCGTCCCGCGCCACGTGTGCGCCGATCTGGAGCACGACGTGCCAGCCCGGCAGATTCCCGAAGCCCTCGACGCACGCGCGGTAGAAGTCCGGCTGTTTGGTGAAGGACGAGCCGAGCGAGACCAGCAGCACCTTCTCGGCGTCCGCGGGCCGCTGCCAGTGCCCCTGGTCGGCGCGGTCGCCCTGGCAGGCGCCGACGAAGGTGAAGACGGAGGTGTCCACCCGGTCGGCCTTGTACTGGAGCGCCTTGGGGATCAGCACGATGGACCGGTCCGGCCGGGCGGACAGCAGGTCGGGGTCCGTGTGGCCCATGCCGTTGTCCTTGAGCCAGCGCGCGAACCGTGCGCGGTAGGCACGGCCGCGTGCGGACGACTCCAGCTCGGCGCGCATCGGCTCGGCGACCTCCTCCCGGTACCCCTCCCACGCGACCATGTGCGTGGAGACCTGGAAGAACGGGACTCCCCAGCGGTGCGCGAGCACCGGCGCCGGAAAGGACGTGGTGTCGCCGATGACCAGATCGGGCTCGTCGCCCTCGAACGCCGCCGCGAGCTGCGGGAGAGCGCGCATGGCGTCGGTGAGGAACGGCTCCACGTTGTCGATCAGCTCCGTCCCCCAGGCCGCGGGGTCGTCGTCGGGCGAGGGCAGGACGGTGGAGTAGATCACCGGCTCGGCGCCGGTACCGGCGACCTTCGCGGCGAAGATCTCGGGGATCGCATAGCTGACCCGGTGGCCGCGGGAGACCAGTTCCCGGATGATTTCGAGGCTCGGGTTCACGTGCCCGTGCGCGGCGATGGAGAACATGGCGATGTGGGAAGGCTTCGTCGCTGTCATGCCCCGACCGTAGGCGAGACGAGACGTCTCGTGCAATGTGATTTCCGTACGCCGCCCCGCCCCGGGCCGCGCCCCCTGTCCCCTGCCCCCGCACCCCCGCCTGAGGCAGGATGCGAGACTTTGCCGGTCAGGGAACCACCCGACGTGGGCGAGCACGACGTGAGAGAGCGCTGATGGACGAGGTACGGGCGCGGGAGATCCTGGCTGGGGCCGGGCTGCCGCGCGACGCGGAGCTGCTGGCCC
>NZ_QQNA01000221.1 GCF_003346515.1 Streptomyces corynorhini | reverse complement strand
GCCTCCCCCGGCCCGGCGGCGCCCGACGCCACCGGACCCGTCAGCGCCAGGGCCACCCGCCGCCGTACCCCCGCGTCCGGATGGCCGGTGTGGCGCAGCACCTCAGGCAGCGCCGCCGGATCGCCGTGCTGCCCCAACGCGTCCAGCACCGCCCGGATCAGCTCCGGCTCCACCGCCTGCCGCGACAGCTCCCGCAGCAGCGGCACCGCCCGCCCGGCGAACGGACTCTCCCCCTGCGCCCCGTCCGCCGAGCCCAGCCGCGCCAGCACCTCGGCACCGAACGTCCGCAGCTCCGCTTCGTCGCTCGCACACCAGCGCGTCGCCGCCAGGAACGTTTCCTCGTCCCCGCGCCGCCACAGCGCGGCCACCGACTCCACCCAGTCGTCCCGGCGCGGATCCCCGCAGCGCAGCGCCCGCGCCGCCAACTCCTCGTACGGCGTGACGATGCCCAGCTCCGCTTCGAGCATCGTCACCACGGCCGCGTGCCCGGTCTGCTGCTCCTGCCCGGCCACCGGCTCGCCGTCCCGCAGCAGTTCGACCACGACGGTCACCGAACCGTCCGTGTCGATCCGGTCGACGCGGCGCACCATCGTCTCGTACCCGTCGCCGAAGCCGCGCAGCAGCGAAGCGCGCAGCTCCCGCGCCACATCGAGCGGCATCCAGCGCCGCGCCTCCGCCAGTGCCGGCGCCACCGCGTCCGCGCCGTACCGCAGCAGGACCCGTACGGTCGCGGTCGAGCCGCGCCGCGCGGCCAGCAGCAGCGGGGGATCGCCGCCGGGGCCCGCCAGCCGCGGGTCCGCGCCGTACTCCAGCAGCGCCTCCGCGGTGTCGGCGAACCCCTGACGGACCGCCCAGACCAGCGCGGTCAGCTCGAACGCCTCCCGGCGGTCCGGCGCCGCCCCGGCGGCCAGCAACGCCCGTACCACCTCGGTGTGTCCGCCGCAGGCCGCCGCGCACAGCGGCAGATCCCCGCCCGCGGGACCGTCCTCCGGGCCGCTCGGGCGGTCGGGGTCGGCGCCCGCGGTCAGCAGCAGCCGCACCGGTCCCGGCGCGTCGCTGACCGCCGCCAGGTACAGCGCCGTCCTGCCCTCCTCGTCGGTCGCCTCGGCGGGGACACCGGCCCTGAGCAGCGCCACGACGGCGTCGTCCGCGCCCTGGTACACCGCCTCGAAGAGGTCCTGTACGCCCACTGTCGGCTCATTCGTCATGCTTCGACCTTACGACCTGGCGCACGACAGGGAGCGGGCTGCCGACGCCCCGCGACTCCCGCTCTGTCCCAAGGGTGTGGGGGTGCGCCCTCCGCGTCGCTCCGCTCCTCCGCAGTGGATCCGGGGCCGCGTGCCGCGGCTCGCCGATCCGCTCGCCGTTCCGCCCGCCGTTCCGCTCGCCGTTCCACTCCCTGTCCTGCCTTAGGTCGCCGCGTTCTCCCGCGCGTCGGCGTCGCGCGCGTTCCGCGCCGCTCAGGTGTCGCAGTCCAGGACCGTTCCGCACAGCCCGCAGCGCGCGCGGATCCGCCCCTTGACCGGCACCCGGATGCGCTGGAAACACGTCGGGCAGGGGAAGGTGACGCGCGGTCCGTCCGGCAGTTGCTCGAAGGCGTACGGCGAGTCGGGGCCGGGCGTCGCGCCGGGATGGTCGAGGGCGTCGCGGCGGGCCTTGGCGTAGCGGATCCGGCCCAGCCGCCCCGCGGTGATCAGCGGCGGATGCCGCTCGTCGTCGAGCGCCCGCGCGCTGCCTTTCGTATACGACGTGTAGCCCTGCGGACTGGTGAACCAGACGCGCGGATCCTCGTCGAACACGAGCGCGCGCTTGGCCAGTACGTAGCCGAACTCCTCCGGCGTGAGATAGCCCAGCCGCTGGCTCTGCCCGCCGTGTTCGCGGTAGGCGTCGAGCAGCAGCCATCCGGCGCCGAGATAGGTGGTGGCCGTGTCGGTGAGGATCTCGTTGTCGTGGACGTCGGGGAAGCCGATGCCCAGCCGGTGCAGCAGGACATGGGTGATCTCGTGGGCCAGGGCCGCGCCGATGTCCCTGCGGTGGGTGCGGAAGCGGTTGTTCAGCTCGATGAAGTACTCGGGCCCCGACGCCAGCTCGACATGGGCGGCGTGTGTCATCTCCCGGAAACTCACGATGACCCGCGCCTCCGGCAGCCGGAGCTGCCGCACCAGGGCCTCGGCGACCCGCTGGGTGCCGAGATGGAGGTCGTCCAGGTCGGAGAAGGCGACGTCGACCGGGGCCACGCTGGGGGCGTACGCACGGATCCCGTCGGCCGAGAGCCGCCGGTAGAGCAGGGTCAGCGCGGCGCGCGCGGTCGCCAGATGCGGATAGCCCCGCGGTACCTCGGTCACGTCCGTACCTCGGTCATGTCCGTACCTCGGTCATGTCCGCACCCCTGTCACGTCCGCACCCCTGTCACGTCCGTACCCCTTCCGGCCGGGCGAGCCGTCACCCCGTCAACTCTACGGCGAGGCCCCCGGTGGGGGAGCCGGGCGCGCGGCGGCGGGCCCGCTCTCCGGTGAAGGGACGGTGGCTTGTTGTGAATCATGCGTGTTGGCCGAAAGACGGATCTTGTGGCGCGCTCGATCTCCTCCGCATAATCCGGATCACGCTTTCTTGTCGGGCCCATGTCAGCACCGTGCAACGCGCGTTGACCGGGCCTTCCGCGTGAAACCCCCCATACCCCCACACATCTTTATGGAAGGCAATCCGTTGAGCATTCTGGGTGCCATCAAGAGATTCGCCGCCGTCGGCGCCGTCGTCCTCGCCGCCGTCAGCCTCCAGCCCACCTCCGCCTCCGCCGCCCCCGCCCCCATCGTCGGCGGCACCCGCGCGGCCCAGGGCGAATTCCCCTTCATGGTCCGGCTCTCCATGGGCTGTGGTGGCGCGCTCTATTCGCCCACCGTCGTCCTGACCGCCGCGCACTGTGTCAGCGGCTCCGGCAACAACACCAGCATCACCGCCACCGCCGGTGTCGTGGACCTCCAGAGCAGCAGCGCCATCAAGGTCAAGTCCACCAAGGTCCTCCAGGCCCCCGGTTACAACGGCGCGGGCAAGGACTGGGCGCTGATCAAGCTCGCCTCGCCGATCACCAACCAGGCGACCCTGAAGCTCGCCACCAGCACCACGTACAACACCGGCACCTTCACCGTCGCCGGCTGGGGCGCCGCCACCGAGGGCGGCGCGCAGCAGCGCTACCTGCTCAAGGCGTCCGTGCCGTTCGTCTCCGACGCCAGCTGCAACGCCTCCTATGGAGGCGAGGTCATCACCAGCGAGGAGATCTGCGCCGGCTACGCCTCGGGCGGCACCGACTCCTGCCAGGGCGACTCCGGCGGCCCGATGTTCCGCAAGGACAACGCGGGCGAGTACGTCCAGGTCGGCATCGTGAGCTGGGGCAACGGCTGCGCCCGGCCCGGCTACCCCGGCGTCTACACCAAGGTCTCGACCTTCGCGTCGGCGATCGCCTCGGCCGCGGCCACGCTGTAGCGCGACCGCGGCCCGCGACTCGGCTCGCGCCGCCGCGCCGCCGTACCGTCACTCGCCGGACGGGCCGCTCCCGGCCCGTCCGGCGAGTCGTACGTACGGGACGTCCGCCGCGCCCGTCTCCCGGCCCGCCAGCTCCAGGACCCACACCTCGTTGGCGCCCGCGCGCAGCACGGGACCGGGGACGTAGAGCGACTCCTGCGGCCCCGCCGACGGCCAGTAGCGGCCCAGGCAGAAGCCGTTGACCCAGACGAAGCCCCGGGTCCAGCCGGGCAGGTCGAGCCGGGCGTCGCCCGGGTCCTGTACATCGAAGGCGGCCCGGTACAGACCGCGGCTGCCGTCGTCGGCGGCGGGTGCGCCGCCGGGCGTGGGCGTGCCGTCGGGCGTGGGCGTGCCGTCGGCCACCGCGCTCCCGGCCTCCGGTGTCCCCCCGGCCTCCGGTGTCCCCCGGAAGGGCAGCCCGGCCACCGCCGCGGCGTCGTCGAACGCGTCCAGCCGCAGCCCCCGCGCCCTCACCCCGTGCAGATACTGCAGCGCGTGCAGCACTCCGCCGGTCAGCCCCTTGGACTCGCCCAGCCCGGGACCGTAGTTGACCCGGCCCAGCGACTCCACCCAGATCTCCACCGACGCGGGCCCCGCCACCGGCTCCACCACCGTGAGCGTCGCGCCGGAACCCTCGCCGCCGCGCGTCCGCACCCGTACGCCGTCCACGTACACCTCGGCCACATCACGCAGCCCGGTCAGCGTCAGCGGGAAGGGCGCCCGGGGCCCGGGGATCTCCACCCGGTAGCGCACCAGACCACGATCGACGTCCAGCTCCTCGAAGGTCGGCGGCAGCGCCGCGGCGTACTCAGGCCCGCCGAGCGCCTCGACCACCTCCGCCAGCGGCGCCCACCGCGCGAACTCCGCCCGTACCGGAGCGGCCAGGACCGGCGGCGGCTGCGGCACGTCGGGCAGCGGACCCTCCTGGTACTCCGCGAGGACCTCCCGCAGCAGACGGAACTTCTCCGTCGGCCGCCCCGCCTCGTCGATCGGCGCGTCGTAGTCGTACGACGTCACATCCGGCTCCAGCGCGCCCTCGTACAGCTCACCACCGCGATTGGCACCCGCCCAGCCCGCGAAGCTCGTACCGCCGTGCGCCATGTACAGATTCACCGAGGCGCCGGGAGCCGACTCCAGGATCTCCCGCAGCGCCGTCGCCGCGTCGGCGGCGTCCCGCACGGCGGGCTTGCCGCCCCAGTGCTCGAACCAGCCGCACCAGAACTCCATGCACATCAACGGCCCCTCCGGCCGGTGCCGCCGCAGCGTCTCGAAGGCCGCCCGCGCGCCCGAGTCGAAGTTCACCGTCGCCAGCAGCCCCGGAACCGTGCCGCCGGACAGCATGTAGTCCTCGGTGCCGTCCGACGTGAACAGCGGCACCGTGATGCCGCACTCCCGAGTCAGCTCTGTCAGCCGCGCCAGATACACCTGATCGCTGCCGTAACTCCCGTACTCGTTCTCGACCTGCACCATCACCACCGGACCGCCCCGGTCGATCTGACGCTCCGCCACCTGTGGCAGCAGCCGCCGGTACCAGCGCTCCACCGGCCCGAGGAACTCCGGGTCACTGGTCCGCGCCCGCGCGCCCAGCGGCCCGGTCAGCCAGTGCGGCAGCCCGCCGTTCTCCCACTCGGCACAGATGTACGGGCCCGGCCGTACGATCGCCCACAGACCGGCGGCGTGCGCCGCGTCCAGGAACCTGCCCAACGCCTCCACTTCGTGGAGGCGGCCCGGCGCCGGCTCGTGCAGATTCCACGGAACGTACGTCTCCACACAGTTCAGCCCCATGGCGCGCAGCATCGCGAGCCGGTGGTCCCACTGCTTCTCATGGACCCGGAAGTAGTGCAGAGCGCCCGACAGCAGCCGCACGGGCCGGCCGTCCAACAGAAACTCCGCTTTTCCCACGGTGAACTCGGGCATCGTCGCCGCACTCCCTCTCGTCGGTCCTCGTCCGGCGCCCGGTTCCGGCCGGACGCTCCACGGCAGCCTTTCCCGTTGGCACCCCGGCGGTCCATGGACAAAGATCGCCTCTGGTTGGACACATCTCACCGGCCCGCGGGGCGGAAGGGAGAGGGACGGATGCGGCACACGTGGATGCGGTACTTCACCCCCGGCCCCGCCCACCACCGGCTCGGACTGGTCTGTCTCGGCGTCGGCCTCCAGCACGGCTCGCTGCCCACGGTCGGACCGCGCACCCTCGACCACCACGTCGCCGTGATCATCAGCAGCGGGAACGGATGGCTCCGCTCCGCCGACGGACGGCGCGTCGCCGTCACCGCGCCCGCACTGCTCTGGCTCACCCCCGGTACCTCCCACCACTACGGCCCCGACCCCGACCACGGCTGGGACGAGAGCTTCGTCGCCTTCACAGGACCCGCCACCGCCCCCTACACCGAACTGGGCTACATCGAGCCGGACCGGCCCGTCGTACCGCTCCGCGACCCGGCCGACGCCCGCGCCGTCGTCGCCCGCATCGCCCGCGCCGCCCGTCGCGGCAACCCCCTGCTAGAAGTCGAGACCGGCGCCGCCGTCCACGAACTGCTCGTCGCCCTGCGCAGGGCCCGCGCCGGTACGGCGACGGAGACCGACCCCGTACTCCAGGCCCTCGCCCGCGACGCCTGCCTGCCCCTCACCGTCGCCGACCACGCCGCCCGCCATGGCATGACCCCGGCCGCGCTGCGCACGGCCGTGCGCGCCGCAGCGGGCCGCACCCCCAAGGAATATCTCCTCGGCATCCGCCTCGGCCGCGCCAAGGAACTCCTCGCCGCCACGGAGCTGCCCGTCGCCGCGGTCGCCCGGCGCGTCGGCTACGACGACCCCGCCTACTTCTCCCGCCTGTTCACCCGCCGGGTCGGCCTCGCGCCCGTACGTTTCCGACAGCAGGAGAGCCGCGCGCTGCCCGGCCCCGGCTCCACCCCGCGTCCCGATCCCGCATCCTGACCACCGACGCCCGCTCCCGGTCCGCCTGACGGCCTGGTGCGCGGTAGGGTGCGCGCTCACTACCGCGCACCAGGTCGTAAGCTGCCGGACCATGACCACCAGCGACCCCGGGAACACCCCCGGCCCCGCCGGCACGGGCGCGGACGACTCCGTACAGGCCGAGCTGAACCGGTTGCGCGCGTCCATCGACAACATCGACGCCGCCGTCGTCCACATGCTCGCCGAGCGCTTCAAGTGCACCCAGCAGGTCGGTGTCCTCAAGGCCGAGCACCAGTTGCCGCCGGCCGACCCGTCCCGCGAGGCCCGCCAGATCGTCCGGCTGCGGGAGCTGGCGGAGAGCGCGCGGCTCGACCCCGCCTTCGCGGAGAAACTCCTCAACTTCATCATCGCCGAGGTGATCCGCCACCACGAGACGATCGCGGACGGGGCACGCGACGGCGGCGCGTGACGGACGCGCGTGACGCACGCGCGTGGGGCTGGGGCGGGACCGGGCCGGGGCCGAAAACGTCGGCGTACCCAGGGAGACGGCGTCGACACACTCCGTGACCCCGACATGCGTGCGCTCTGAGCGCAAACATCCCTCATGCGCCCGGCACGAGGGATCGTGCAGCATGAAGCCATGTCCGTATTGACGCGCGACGAAGCGCAGACCCGAGCCCACTTCCTGGACGTCCACCGCTACGCGGTCGCCCTCGACCTCACCACCGGTGAGGACACCTTCGACTCCCGCACCCTCATCCGCTTCACCGCGCGCACGGCGGGGGACACCTTCGTCGAGCTGAAGCCCGTCATGCTGCGCTCCGTCACCCTCGACGGACAGCCGCTCGACCCCGCAGGACTCGACGGGAACCGGCTCGCGCTGCGCGGCCTCAGCGCGGGCGAACACGTGCTGCGCGTCGACGCGGCGATGCGCTATTCCCGCACCGGCGAGGGCATGCACCGCTTCACCGACCCCGCCGACGGCGAAACCTACCTCTACACCCAGCTGTTCATGGAGGACGTCCAGCGGGTCTTCGCCGCGTTCGACCAGCCGGACCTCAAAGCGGTCTTCGAGCTGACCGTCACCGCGCCCGCCGGCTGGACCGTCCTCGGCAACGGAATCGCCGAACGCACCGACAACGGCGCCGAACCCGAAGCTGACACCGACACCGACACCGACACCGGCACGGGAACCGGCACCGCACCGGCGAACGCGCACCAGTGGACCATTGCCCCGACCCCACCCATCTCCACCTACCTCGTCGCCGTCGCCGCCGGACCCTGGCACTCCCTGTACACCGAACACGCCGGGATCCCCTTCGGCATCCACTGCCGCCGCTCCCTCGCCCCCCACCTCGACGCCGACGCGGAAGAAATCCTCGACGTCACCCGCGCCTGCTACGACCGCTATCACGAGAAATTCGACGAGCCCTACCCCTTCGACTCCTACGACCAGGCATTCGTCCCCGAATTCAACGCCGGCGCCATGGAGAACCCGGGCCTCGTCACCTTCCGCGACGAATACGTCTACCGCTCCGCCGTCACCGACACCGAACGCCAGACCCGGGCCGTGGTCATCGCCCACGAGATGGCCCACATGTGGTTCGGCGACCTCGTCACGCTCACCTGGTGGGACGACATCTGGCTCAACGAGTCCTTCGCCGAGTACATGGGCTACCAGACCCTCACCGAAGCCACCCTCCGGGGGACCGGCGGGAATCCCCCCGGAAAGTGGGGCTCCGACACCTGGGTCGACTTCGGCATCGGACGCAAGGCCTGGGGATACGAAGCCGACCAGCGCCCCTCCACCCACCCCGTCGCCCCCGACCCCGCGGCCGTTCCCGACACCGCCGCCGCCCTGCTCAACTTCGACGGCATCTCCTACGCCAAGGGCGCCTCCGCACTGCGCCAACTCGTCGCCTGGCTGGGCGAGAAGGACTTCCTCGCCGGAATCAACACCCACTTCGCCCGGCACAAATTCGCCAACGCCACCCTCGCCGACTTCATCGACTCCCTCGCCCACGCCACCGACCGCGACGTCCACACCTGGGCCGCCCAGTGGCTGCGCACCACCGGAGCCGACACCCTCACCCCGCACATCACCACCACCGACACCCAGTGGACCCTGGACATCGCGCACGACGGCAGCCGCCCCCACCGTCTCACCCTCGGCGGCTACGACCTCGACCCGGCCGACCCCACCCGGCTCACCGCCCGCGCCCCCGTCGACCTCGACCTGCCCGGCACCGGCACCACCACACCCACCACGTACCCCGGCCCCCGGCCCGCCCTCGTCCTCCTCAACGACGGCGACCACACCTACGCCAAGATCCGCCTCGACAGCGCCTCATGGGACACCGCCCTGCACGCCCTCTCCGGCGTCCCCCACCCGCTCACCCGCGCCGTCATCTGGAACGCCGCCCGCGACATGGTCCGTGACGGCGAACTCGCCCCCACCGCCTACCTCGACGCGGCCCGCGCCCACCTTCCCCGCGAAACCGACCTCGCGCTCGTCCAAGGCGTCCTCGCCTTCGCCGCCCGACAGATCGCCGACCGTTACCTGTCCCTCCAGGACCGGCCCACCGCCCTCGCCACCCTCACCGATCTCACCCGCGACCTGCTCCGCCGCACCGAGGACGGCGGCGATCCCGGACTGCGCCTCACCGCCGTCCGCCACTTCATCGACGCGTCCACCGACCCCGACACACTCCAGGAATGGCTCGATACCGGCAGCGTCCCCGGCGGACCCGTGATCGACCCCGAGCTGCGCTGGCGCGTCCTCGTCCGACTCGCCGTCCTCGGCGCCGTCACCCCCGCCGCCATCGACGCCGACCGCGACCGCGACCCCAGCGCCACCGGCCAGGAAGGCGCCGCCCGCTGCCACGCCGCCCTCCCGGACCCGGACTCCAAAGCCCGCGCGTGGGCCCGCCTCTTCGACACCGACGACCTCTCCAACTACCTCTTCACCGCCACCGCCCAGGGCTTCTGGCAGCCCGAGCAGACCGACCTCGTCAAGGAATACGTCCCCCGCTACTACCCGGCCGCCGTCGCCCTCGCCGCCCGCCGCGGCCCCGCCATCGCCGACGCCGCCGGACGCTATGCCTTCCCCGGCCACGCCATCGACGAGGAATCCCTCCGCCTCGGCCGGAAACACCTGGACGGCACGGAAATGATCCCGGCGCTCCGCCGTAAAATCGCCGACCAACTGGACGATCTGAGCCGCGCGTTGCGCGTGCGATCCTGATCCGCAGGAACGGAACGGGGGAGTGCGGAGATAGGCGACGCGATGGCGAACCCGGGACGCCAAGCGCACCGCACAGCACCGGACCGCGCCACACCGCACAGCACCGGACCGCACCGCACAGCACCGGACCGCGCCGCACCGCACCAGGCGCGCGGGGCCGGGGGAGTACACCGACGACACGTACACCCCCGGCCACCCCGACCCCACCAGGCACTGTCTTCGAAGTCCCGCCTGCCTCCCCCTTGGGCGGACGGCGCTACTTTGAAGACAGGGCCGGAGCGCGGAAGCGGCATCGCCTCGCCACCCACGCCGTACGCCGTCCCACCCCCATTACCCCGTTCGGGTCCGGCTCGTTGTGCTCATAGGCACCACCACCGACCCCGGTACCCCGGGCGCCCGACTCGTGGAAGGCAGCATCCGCCGATGACCGCGCACCCCACCGACCTCGACCAGCCCCACGACCTGGTGGGCGTCGGCATCGGCCCGTTCAACCTCTCCCTCGCCGCGCTGGCGGACGGCGTCCACCGCCCCGAAGCCCCGCTCGACGCCGTCTTCTACGACCAGAACCCCGCCTTCCACTGGCACCCCGGCCTCCTCATCGACGGCGCCACCCTTCAAGTCCCCTTCCTCGCCGACCTGGTGACCCTCGCCGACCCCGCCAGCCGCTGGTCCTTCCTCAACTACCTCAAAACCCGCGAGCGCCTCTTCCCCTTCTACTTCTCCGAGCGCTTCCACATCCAGCGCGCCGAATACGACGCCTACTGCCGTTGGGTCAGCGAACAGCTCCCCACACTCCACTTCGGCCACCAGATCGACGCCGTCCGCTGGAACCCGGAACGCGACCTCTTCGAAGTCGACTTCACCCAACTCGCCCCGGACGGAGAAGCCGAGGCCCTCGGTCGCGCGTACACCCGCAACATCGCCCTCGGCATCGGCACCGAGCCCTACATCCCCGACCCGCTCAAACCCCTTACCGACGCCCCCACCGTCCCCGTCGTGCACGCCGCCGACTATCTCCAGCACCGCGCCCGCATCCTCGACGCCCGGCACATCACCGTCATCGGATCAGGCCAGTCCGGCGCCGAGATCTTCCTCGACCTGCTGCGCGCCCGCCCCGCCGGCGCCGAGAAGATCCACTGGCTCGCCCGCACCGAGGCCTTCGCCCCCATGGAGTACTCCAAGCTCGGCCTCGAACACTTCACCCCCGACTACACGCGCTACTTCCACGCCCTGCCCGAGCACGTACGCGACGACCTCGTCCCCCGCCAATGGCAACTCCACAAAGGCATCGGACCGGAGACCATCGCCGCCATCCACGACGAGCTGTACCGGCGCACCCTCCACGGCGGCTGGCCCGACGCCGTGCTCACCCCCGGCGTCTCCGTCCGCACCGCCGGCCGCGTCGCCACCACCCAGATCGAGATCCACCTCGAACACACCCGGCAGGCCACCCGCTCCCGCCTCACCACCGACGCCGTCGTCCTCGCCACCGGCTACCGCGAACGGCCCCTCGACCGCATCCTCGCCGGGCTCGACCCCTACATGCGCCGAGACAGCTCCACCCGCCCCCGCATCGACCAGCACCACCGGCTCCTGCTCGACCCCAGCGTCACCGGCTCCGTCTACGTCCAGAACGCCGAACGCCACACCCACGGCGTCGGCGCACCCGACCTCGGACTCGCCGCCTGGCGCAGCGCCGGCATCCTCAACCACCTCACCGGCACCGAGCCCTACCCCCTGCCCCGGCGCACCGCCTTCACCAGCTTCGGACTCGACGCATGGGACAGGACCGCCTCCGTGCCCGCGCCCAGAGACGGCCTGGTCCCCCTCACCGAACTCCGCTGACCGGCCCCGTACCCCCCCGGGGCACCGGGACCGGTCACCTCGGCCCTCAGAACACCGGCGTGCCGTCCCGCGTCAGCTTCCAGTCCACCGAGGCGAACGTCGACGGATCCACCGTCCCCGCCGACCGCACCCACCCGATGATCGTGTTGCGGATCTCATCGGAATTCGCCCACAGCTGCTGCGCGGCCGCGATCCCCGGGAAGTTCCCACCACCACTCGCCCGGTAGTTGTTCACGGCCAGCACGAACTTCGCCGCGGGATCCAGCGCCGCACCTTCGAACCGAAGATCCGCGATCCGCGAACCCGCCGGCTTCGCGATGTCGATCTCGTACGTCAGACCCGACACCACGTCGTAGTTGTAGTCCGGCGTGTTGTCGGCGTTCGTCAGCTTCGCCGTGTCCACCGCGCCACCCGCGGGCGTCTGCACGTAGTACCGCGCGGAGAACTCCAGGTACGCCTTGAGCTGCGCCCCGGTCACCAGCCGCGCCTCCAGCGTGTTCTCGAACGGGTACAGCCCCGCCGCGTCCTTGATCGTCACCGCACCGGCCGGAATCCCCGCCGTACGCGAGAAACACGACGCCTGTGACAGCACCGGCAGCGCCGCCCACTCGCCACCCGCCAACGCCGCCTTCACCGTCTCCGTCTGCACATGGTTGATGAGATCGATGATCGGCTCGTCCTTCCACGGCGCCTCCACCGTGGACATCGCGACCGTGGACGTACCGATCACCTGGTTCACGTACGCCACCACCTTGCGGTGCTCGTCCCCCAGCAGCTTCGTGATCTTCTTGTCCTCCGCCACCGTGTTGGAGTTCAGCACCTTCGACGCGACCTTCTCGACCGTCCAGCGCCCCCGCTCCCACACCAGATCGAAGTCGAACAGCGTCAGCCGCTGGCCCCACTTCAACGGCTCGGACAGCACTACGTCCTTGCCCGTCTTCTTGTTGACCACCCGGCGCTCGGGGATCTCCACGTGCGCGTGCCCGACCAGGATCGCGTCGATGCCCGGCACCTGCTCGGCCACCAGCGACGCCGCGTTCTCCACATGAGGAAGCTGATCGCCGTACGACGACGAACCGTCCGAACCCGAATGCGCCGAAATGATCACGACGTCGGCGCCCATGGAACGCAGCTTCGGCACCCACTTCGCCGCCTGCTCCTCCAGCCCCGGGAACGTCATCTTCCCCTGGACATTCGCCTTGTCCCAGATCGCGATCCCCGGGTTCGTCAGCCCCAGGACGGCGACCTTCACATCACGGCCGAACGGCGTCCGCACCTTCTTGATCACATACGGCGCGAACGCCGGCTTCAGCGTCTTGGCGTCCAGCGCGTTCGCACCCAGCAGCGGGAAGTGACACTGCTCCTCGAACTTCCGCAGCACCGGAATGCCGTAGTTGAACTCGTGGTTTCCCAGCGCCGCCGCGTCGTAGCCGATCGCGTTCATGGCCTGCGCCATCGGGTGCACCGGTCCGCGCTTGGCGGTGATCGGGTCGATCTTGGCGTAGTAGTACGACAGCTGCGTGCCCTGGATCGTGTCGCCCGCGTCGATCAGCAGCGTGTTCTGCCGGCCCTTCTCCTTGCGGATCTTGTCGACCAGCGTGGAGACCTTCGCGAGCCCGACGTCGTTGTGGGCGGCGTCGTCGAACTCCTTGTCCGTGAAGTAGTCCCAGTTGAAGACGTTGCCGTGCAGATCCGTCGTCCCCATCACGGTGAACGAGTACCGCTTCCGCGGACGTCCGTGCCCAGGCCCCTGACCATGGCCGAGGCCCGTGGCCTCGGCAGGCGTGACGCCTGCCGCCAGCGCCACCCCGGCGCCGGCGGCAGCCGAACTGCCCAGGAACGTCCTTCGATTCAGCGGCATGTTCTTCTCCCTTTGATCCATCGCAAGACCATCGCGCGACCGATCCATCGCACAACGCGCGTAGATTCTGGCTCAAACAGACCTGCCCGCAACACCCCCGCACGGTTTCGATCAGGTGACCGCCGAGGGACGCGGCCCCACTGTCGTACCCGGGTGCGACAGTGTCCCTACACAGCGTTCATCGACGGCACCCGGCACCCGGTACCCGGCCCCTGTCCCCAGCCCCACGAAGGAGCGCGCCATGACCACCGACTCCGCCGCCCCCACCCCGGCC
>NZ_QQNA01000220.1 GCF_003346515.1 Streptomyces corynorhini | reverse complement strand
CCCGCCGGTCCCCCCGTGCCCTCAGTCCCCCTTCCACCAGCGGGACAGTGCCTGCCACGCCCGGCGCGGCGCGGCGCCCGTGCGCTGCGCGGGGATCGAGACGGCCGGAGCGGCCGTGGCGTCCGGGGCCGTCGCGGTGACGGTCGGGGCCGCCGTGGCGGTCGCGGTGGCCGGGGCCCTCTCCGCCCCGGCCGCCCCCTCCGGCGGTACGGAACCGGCCGGAGCCGGGGGCGGCGGAGGCGAGTCCACCTGCCAGCGCGGCCGCGGCACGGCGGTGGTCGGGCTCGGCGGACCGGTCACGTCCTGCGGGGGGCGCGGGGCGAAGGTCACCGGCAGCTCTCTGAGCTGATGGGACATCAGCGCGCCCGAGTAGCGCAGTTCGCGCTCGTCCACCGCGAGCTGGAGATCCGGCAGCCGCATGAGCAGCGCGTCGATCCCGGTGTCGGCGATGGCCCGGCCGATGTCCTGCCCCGGGCACTCGTGCGGGCCTCCACTGAAGGCGAGATGGGCGCGGTTGCCCTGCATGTGCGCATGGAGATCGGGCCGTACCACCGGGTCCACGTTGGCCGCGGCGATCCCCACGATCAGCGCGTCGCCCGCCTTGATGCGCTGGCCGCCGAGTTCGGTGTCGCCGACCGCCCAGCGGCCGAAGATGGTGGTGAACGGCGGCTCGTCCCAGAGCGTCTGCTCGACCGCCTCCGGCAGGGTCATGTGGCCGCCGCTCAACTGCGCGCGGAACCGGGGGTCGGTGAGCACCATGCGCAGCACATTGGCGATGAGGTTGGCGGTGGTCTCGTACGCGGCGATGAGCACCAGCCGCAGATGCTGGCCCACCTCGTCGTCGGTGAGACCGGCCTCGTGCTCCACCAGCCAGGTCGCGAAGTCCTCCTCGGGCGCGGCCCTGCGCCGTTTGACCAGCCGGATCAGCGCCGCCATCACATAGGCGTTGGACTCGTTGGCGGTCTCGGTGCCCTTGATCATGTCGCGGGCGGCCTGCACCAGCCGTTCGTTGTACTCCTCCGGCATGCCGATGATCTGGGCCATCACCATCATCGGCAGGTGCTCGGCGAACCGGCCGACCAGATCGGTCGTGCCGTCCCGGCAGAAGTCGTTCACCAGGCGGTTGCTGTAGCGGTTGATGTAGCGCCGTACGCCCCGGTGGTCGATGCGCGCGATCGAGTCGGTGACCGCGCCGCGCAGCCGCTTGTGGTCGGCGCCGTCCGCGAACACACAGATGGGCTGCCAGGTGAAGACGGGGGCCAGCGGGTGGTCCGGGGGCGCGGTGCCGTCGTGCAGCGCGCGCCAGCGGCGGGAGTCGCGCGAGAACTGCGAGGGCGTACGGGTCATGTGCAGGTTCTCGCCGTGCCCCAGCACCAGCCACGCGGGGACGTCGCCCTGGAGCAGTACGGGCGCCACCGAGCCGTGCTCGGCGCGCAGCTTCTCGTACAGCCCCATCGGGTCGTTCTCCGCCTCGGGGCCGTACAGCCGCCGCAGCCCGCCGCCGGGGGCGGGGGCGGCTGTACGGCCCCGAG
>NZ_QQNA01000022.1 GCF_003346515.1 Streptomyces corynorhini | reverse complement strand
CTGGAGGTGTGGGCCCCGGCGGCCGGGCGTACGGGGGGCGGGCTGGTGGTGCGTGATCCGGGTGACGGGGGCCGAGGTGGAGCGGTACACGTCGCGGTGGGTGGACGGGGAGGTGCGGGTGGAGCGGGTGACGGACGGCGGGCCGGTGGAGCCCGCGTGGCCGGTGCGGGTGCGGGGAGCGGAGGCGTGAGGGGCGCGGCGCTCGGCCGGGCGCGGCGCGAGGGGCGACACGCGGGGTCGGGGGCCGTTCGCCCTTCCCCTCCGGGCCCGGCAGGTGATAGACGACAGTGCCCATGACAAGACTGAGGGTTCTGTCGCGGTCACTGGCGACCTTCGCCGTCGCGCTGTTCGCCGTCACGGCCACCGTGCCCGCCGCGCGGGCGCGTGCGGAGCCGGTGGCGCCGGGCGCGTTCGTCGCGCTGCGTACGGTCGCGCCGACGATCGTCGAGGAGATGCGCTACCCGACACCGCACAACTTCATGGGCGAACGGGTGGACGGCTACCGGGAGCCGCTGTGCCTCGTCACCCGGGACACCGCTCGGGCGCTGGGCCGGGCGCAGTCGCGGCTGCTGCGCAAGGGCTACTCGCTGAAGGTGTACGACTGTTACCGCCCGCAGCGGGCCGTCGATCACTTCGTACGGTGGGCGGAGGATCTCCCGGACGAGCGGATGAAGGCGGAGTTCTATCCCCGGGTGGCGAAGTCGCGGCTGTTCGAGGACGGTTACATCTCGGAGAGGTCCGGGCACAGCAGGGGCAGCACGGTGGATGTGACGCTGGTGAGGCTGCCGGTCCGGCCGACGAGGCCGTATGTTCCCGGCGAGCGGCTGACGCCCTGTCACGGGCCGAAAGCGGCACGCTTCCCCGACAACTCGGTCGACATGGGCACGGGCTTCGACTGTTTCGACACCCTCGCGCACACGGATGATCCGCGGGTGACCGGGGTCCAGCGGGCGAACCGGGATCTGCTCAGGTCGGTGCTGGCCGAGGTCGGGTTCAGCCATCTGCCCGAGGAGTGGTGGCACTTCACGCACCGGCCGGAGACCTTCCCCGACACCTACTTCGACTTCCCGGTGGCGTGGCGTTCGGTCCTGGGGCACTGACCCCGTCCCCTGCGGGGGACGACGCGGCAGCGGCCCGTACCCCGGGGTGGCGGGGTACGGGCCGCGGCGGGCGGCGGCGGCGCGGGCCGCTCAGGTGGGCGCGTGTTCGCGCTGGAGCGCCGCGCGGTTCATCGCGTGTTCGACGACCGACACGAGCACCTCCTTGACGGACTCGCGGTCCCGGGCGTCGCACATGATCAGCGGGACCTCGGGGTCGAGGTCGAGCGCCGAGCGTACGCTCTCGCCCGGGAAGCGGTCGGCGCCCTCGAAGCAGTTGACGGCGACGGTGAACGGGATGCCGCGCCGCTCGAAGTAGTCGACGGCGGCGAAGGAGTCCGCGAGCCGCCGGGTGTCGGCCAGCACGACGGCGCCGAGGGCGCCCTGTGCCAGCTCGTCCCAGAGGAACCAGAAGCGGTCCTGGCCCGGGGTGCCGAAGACGTACAGCACCAGGTCCTCGCGCAGGGTGATGCGGCCGAAGTCCATGGCGACCGTGGTGGTCGTCTTCTCCTCGACGCCGTCGACGTTGTCGACCGGCCGGCCCGCCTCGCTCAGTACCTCCTCGGTACGGAGCGGCCTGATCTCGCTGACCGCGCCCACCAGGGTGGTCTTGCCCACCCCGAAGCCGCCCGCTACCAGGATCTTCAGCGTTACCGGATCGACCGGACGCGGCCTGTGGCTAGAGCGCCCGAAGACCATTGATCACCTCGCGGAGAATGCTCACGTCCGGCAGCTCGGCCGGCGGAACGGGACGGGTTACGTGGACGAGTTCGTCCTCGACGAGGTCGCCGACGAGCACCCGGACCACCCCTACGGGGAGGTCCAGGGTCGCGGCCAGCTCGGCGATCGACTGGGGGCTCGTGTAGCAGCGGTCGACGATCTCCACGTGTTCCGGGGAGAGCGTCTGGTCGCGGCCGGGGTCGGCGGCGGCCGGTTCGCACACCACGAGCGCGATCAGGTCGAGCCGGTGGCGCGACGCGCTGCTGGTGCGGCCTCGCGTCATCGCGTACGGGCGTACGACCGGTCCGGCTTCGCCGTCGAACCAGTGCTGCTGATCCTGATCAGATTCACTCATGTCGGCCCGTTCACCCTCCGGTGGGCAGGCCGGTCCGTGGCGCCGTGCCGAGATGGACGCCGACCCTCTTGACCATCAGCGTCATCTCGTAGGCGACCTGGCCGACATCGGAGTCGGCGTCGGACAGGACGGCCAGACAGCTGCCGTCGCCCGCGGCGGTGACGAAGAGGAACGCGTCGTCCAGCTCCACCACGGTCTGCCGGACGCGCCCCGCGTCGAAGTGGCGGCCGACGCCCTTGGCGAGGCTGTGGAAGCCGGAGGCGACGGCGGCGAGATGCTCGCCGTCCTCGCGGGTGAGGTCCTTGGAGGTGCCGGTGGCCAGGCCGTCACCGGAGAGGACGACCGCTTTGCGGATGCTGGCGACCCGCTCCACCAGCTCGTCGAGGAGCCAGTTCAGCTCTCCCGCCGCGTTGGGGTCGGTGGAATGGCGTGGTGATGCGTTCGGTGCGGTCATCGACCGTCCCCCTCCGATGTGGTTCCTTGTGTCTCGCCGGGGCCGTCGGTGTCGTCGACGTCGTTCTGTCGGCGACCCCGCTGCCAGCCCCTCTGGAGTGAGGCCATGCGGCTGCGGACCTCGTCCGCGTCCCGCTCGGGCTCCTGGCCCCCTGCGGGTGCCGGGTCGGTGACCCGGTCCTGGGTGGTGTCCCTCAGCTGGGGGGCGAGGCTCGCCTGCCTGACCCGGCGGGGCAACCCGTCGATCAGCGAAGGCGTCTCGTCGGACTGTGCGCGCCGCGAGGTCTGTGCCGGTACGCCCGGGGTGAAGGTACGGCCCGTACCGCCGCCCGCCGGTTCCTGGCCCGAGCGGTCCCGGCCCCGGTCGTCCACGCGCCGCCCGCGGTCCGCGACCAGCGTCGGCGGCTTGCGCCGGGGCAGTTCGGGGTCGGTGTGCTCGGGGCCCGGGTCGTGGGCGCCCCGGTCGAAGGCGCGGATGCGGGGCTCCTGGCCGGTGCGGCCGTCGCGGCGCTCGCGGAAGTCCCGGTTCTCGTCGCGGCGTTCGCGGCCCTCGCGGCTGTCGTCGCGCCGGTCGCGTACGTCGTACAGGTCGCGCACGTCGCGCCCGTTGTGGGCGTCGTTGTCCTCCTGGGCGGTGGAGCGCAGCCGTTCGCGGGCGCGGAACAGGCCGCCGCGCTCGCTCTCCGTGTCGTCGATGTCGCCGATACCGTCACCTCCGCCGAGTCCCGGCCCGCTCTCGGCGCCGAGAGCCCCGACCGGTGGTTCGAGCTCGACCGGTCCGTCGAGCACGGACGGGCCGCTGCCCAGTCCGGTGGGGACCTGCGCGAGTGCGGTGCGTCTGCCGCCGTTCTCGGCGCGGCCCCGGCCCCGTTCCGGGGCGTTCTTGCGGTCGAGGCGGAATCCGGTGCCCTCGGTCTCGGGGGCGTCGGTGAGCAGCGCGACGGGCAGGAAGACGATGGCGGTCGTCCCGCCGTAGGGGGAGGGCTGGAGCGAGACGCGGACGTTCTGCCGCTGGGCGAGCCGGCTGACCACGAACAGTCCGAGCCGGTCGGTGTCGGACAGTTCGAACTCGGGGGTCTCCGCGAGGCGCAGGTTGGCGTCGAGGAGGATCTCGGGCGCCATGCCGAGGCCGCGGTCGTGGATCTCCAGGGTGAAGCCGTTGGCGACGCGTTCGCCGTGCACCTGGACGGCGGTGTGCGGGGGCGAGAAGACGGTGGCGTTCTCGATGAGTTCGGCGATGAGGTGGGTGAGGTCGGCGACGGCGGGGCCGCCGACTCCGATCCTCGGGAGCCTGCGGACCTCGATGCGCTCGTAGTCCTCGACCTCGGCGACCGCGGCGCGCACCACGTCCATCAGCTGGACGGGCTTGCGCCACTGGCGGGACGGCGCGGCGCCGGAGAGGATCACGAGGCCCTCGGCGTGCCGGCGCATGCGGGTGGTCAGGTGGTCGAGGCGGAAGAGGTCGGCGAGTTCCTCGGTGTCCTCCGTACGGCGCTCCATGGTGTCGAGGAGCGTGAGCTGACGGTGGAGCAGGACCTGGTTGCGGCGGGCGAGGTTGACGAACACCTCGGAGACGCCGCGGCGCAGGTCGGCCTGTTTGACGGCGGCCTCGACGGCGGCGCGCTGGAGGGTGTTGAGGGCCTGGCCGACCTGGCCGACCTCGTCCTTCTCGTAGTCGAGCCGGGGCGCCTCGGTCTCCACGTCGACCGGTTCACCGGCGGCGAGCCGGCGCATGACGCTGGGCAGGCGTACGCCGGAGACCTCGTGGGCCTCCTTGCGGAGCTGGGAGAGGTCCCTGATCAGGTCGCGGCCGACGCGTACGGAGACGATGACGGAGACGAGCAGGGCGAGCAGGCCGAGCACGGCGGCGAATCCGACGCGGAGGAAGACGTCGCGGCGGACGGGGTCGATGTGCGCGCCGTAGAGCGCGGCGGCCTCGGCGCTCTCCTTGGTGAGGTCGCCGATGACCGAGGTGGTCATGGACTGCCAGGTCTCGGCGTTGACGGTGCCGGGCTTGTCGCTGGGGCCGGCCGCGATGATCCGGTCCTCCGCCTGGCGCAGTTCGAGGGTGGCCGGGGTGCGCCAGTACCGCTCCAGGGTGGTGCGGTCGGAGAGCGGCAGGTCGGCGAGGTTGGACTCGTAGAGCAGGACGCGGTTGGCGACCAGGTCGGAGGTGCCGCGTACGTCCTCGGCGGTCATCCGGCGTGCCTTGAGGGCGGAGGCGACGAGCGCGTCCTCGCGGGAGAGCATCTCCTTGGCGCGGTCGAGGCCGATCAGCGCGCGGCCCCAGTTGTCGCCGTCCACGTCCTCGTCGCCGTAGAGCGAGGCGAGGACGTTGTGGCTGGGGTCGACGAGGCGGTTGTAGAACTCCATCGCGCCTTCGCGGGTGACGGTGCTCTCGTCGACGGAGCGGCGCATCAGCGCGAGGCCGTCGAGGGTGGTGAGGAGGTGGGTCAGCCGGTCGGAGGTGATGTCGTCCATCCGGTCGCGGACACCGGAGGCGGCGTTGCGCTTGACGCGGTTGAGCGCGCGGTCCGTGTCGGTGCGGCGGCTGCGCAGTTCGGTCAGCGAGTCCGCGGCACGGGGATCGGCGAGGTAGATGAGCGTCTGTCTGCGTTCGCTCTGGAGACCTCGGATCGAGTCCTCGACGGGGTGGCCGATGGTTTTGATGGCGTAGCTCACGTCGATGAGCTGCTTGGCTTCGGAGCCGGCGAGCGTGGTGGCCAGTCCCCAGAGGACGCTGAGTCCGATGAGCGGCACGAGCAACAGCGCCACGATCTTCCGGCGGATGGACTTCCCGCGAAAGCGCATGGCCTCCCCCTGGTCGAACCCCGCCCGGGGCGGGAGATGCGTGGAACCCCGGCCGATGCGGGGGTAATCAGTCAGCAAACGGCGCGAGCCTACTACTGTCACACCGGCAACTCGAAGACACGTCCGGATGTTTTTCGGCCGCCCACAGCCGACTTGATCATGTGTTGTCCCGGTATTCCACCAGTTGACTTCGGCCACGGAGAGCCGGGAGAACGGGCAGGACAGCAGGTACCGGTCAGAGGGATGGCCGAAATCGTTCGCTCATTGGTTCCGGCGGGAATCTTTCGAGGTGACCATTCGTCCTTGTGTGCGGGGATCAGGGGGAACTGGGGAGTACTGCGACGGTTCGCACATCACATTCGGCTGCATTTCGTTTCTGGGGGCCGGCGTGAAGCGCTCGAACCGGGGCAGGCACCCTTGTGTCGTTCAGTGGTGGGGAGTGACGGTCCATGAAGACGGACGAGCGGCGGGGCGCCCCGGCGGCGGGCGGGTTCGAGAAGGTCTCACACGCGCTGTGGGTGGAGGAGCCCGCGGCGCGCTACCGGATGCCCGATCCGGTCAGGACGGCGGCGGTCCGGGCGGTGATCATCGCCTCGGTGACGCTGATTCAGGCCATGGTCGCGTTCCTCAGCACGCTCACGGGGTCCTGGCTGGCCTTTCCGATGGTGCTGAGCAGTGTGGCGTCCACGGTGGTGGCGACCTGGAGCGTGCTGGACGTGTGGGTGACCCGTCAGGTGTGGAACCAGCGGCACGGCGTGATCTCCGCCCCCAGCAGTACGGCGCGCCGGCTGCGCCGCGAGCGGCGCCTGGCACGCCGGGCGGCCAAGCGGGCGGCGCGCGCGGAGACCCGGATACGGCGCGGGGCCAGGACGTCGCGGTCCGCACCCCGGGGCACCACCGGGCCCCACGCGCCCACAGCGCCCGCCGGGGCCCCACGCGCCGTGCCGGGACAGCAGCCCGAGGTCAGCGGTCCCCGGCAGGCTCCGGCGTCCGTTTGAACATCCGCGTGGCGGTGATCTCGCCGTGCACGGTCTCGCCGTCCGGGTCCTGCCGCGGCAGCCCGGGGCGCAGATGCTCCTCCACGCTGATGTACTTCAGCCCCGCCCGCAGGTCCGCGTCGTTGCGCAACCGGATGACGAGGGGGAACTCGGCGAGCGCCGTCGTGTCGAAGAGGCCCGTCGTGTAGAGGAGTTGCACCCCCAGCGCGTCCGAGACCGCCCGCTGGAGCTCCAGCAGATAGGTCGCGTTGGCGCGGCCGATCGGATTGTCGAGGAAGAGCGTCCCGGCGTGCCGGTGCTTGTCGCGCCCCCGGTCGTTGCTGCGCAGGGCCGCCATCGTGCAGTACAGCGCGATCGCGGCGGTGAGCAGCTGGCCGCCGGAGAAGACGTCGCCCATCTGCCCGACCGGGACGCGCTCGGCGCGCAGTACGGCGTCGGGCTTGAGGATCTCCACCGCGATGCCCTTGGGCCGCAGCGCCGCCTCGACGCCGCGCAGCAGCAGCGACATCCCGTCCCTGCGCAGGTCGGAGTTCTTCCTCAGGGCCGCGCTGGTCGCCTCGTCCACGACCTCGCCGAGCCGCTCGGTCAGGGCCGCCCGGTCCGGATCCTCGAACCGGATCCGCAGGAACTCCTGGCCCGACCACTCCCCCAGCCCCTCGGGCAGCCGGGACAGGCGCTGCGCGGAACGGAGCGTCGTCAGCGCGGACTCCACCAGACCGCGCAGCCGGTCGACGATGGAGTCGCGGTTGCGCTCCAGCTGCGCCAGCTCGTCGGTGAGGACCCGCAGCCGGGGCGCGAACGCCTGCGCCCAGGGCGCCGCGTGCTCGGGCAGCGCGGACGCGGGCAGTTCGCGGATCTGCTGCCTGGCCGGGGTGCGGACCTGCTCGTAGCGGGTGGAGTTGGCGTGCCGGACGAGGACGTCACAGGCTTCCCGTACGGCGCCCTCCGCCGCGGAGAGTTCGGAGGCGCAGCCGCGCAGGGAGCGACGGGCCTCGGCGGTGGAGTGCCGGGCCTCCTCCAGGGTGCCCGGGTACGGCTCGGGCGGCTGGGCCGCCTCCTCGTCCCCCGCGTCGTCCGCGACGGCGCCGCGCAGCAGGTCGCGCAGGAGCGCGGCCGTCTCCTCGAAGCCGCCGACGGCGTCCTCGGCCGCCCGGTGGGCGTGCAGCAGCTCGCCGTGGGCGGCGCGCGCGGTCTCCAGCGCGTCGGTCCGCAGGGCCAGTTCGGTGGTGGCGGTGCGCAGCAGCGCCTGCGCCTGCTCGGCGTCGGCGGGGACGTCCTCCTCGGGCAGCTCGGTGTGCGCCGCGCCGTACTCGGGGGCCAGGCGCTCGGCCTCGCCCCGGAACCGGCCGAGCTGTTCGCTCGCGGTGGCCGCCCGCGACTCCAGCATCTGTACGAGGGACTCGGCGCGGGCGGCGGCGGCCTGCCGGGAGGGGCCGTCGGCGCCGTCGGTGGACTCCAGGAGCTGGGCGGCGCGGGTGCGCACCTTGTTGGTGAGCCGGTCCAGCTCGGCCAGGGCGGCGCTCTCGTCGCTCTCCGCGCGGGCCTGCTCGGCGCGCAGGTCGGCGCCGACGCCGACCTTCTCGTACAGCTGGGAGGCGGCGCGGTACGCCTCGCGCAGGGCGGGCAGCGCGGCGCCTCCCAGCTGTACGGCGGGGGCGGGGATGTGCTCCGGGGCGCCCGCGATCTCGGCGCGCTCCGCGCGCAGCGCGCGGGCGGTGCGGCGGGCGTCGTCCCCGGCGCGCTGGGCGGCCCTGCGGTCCTCGTCGGCGGCGCGGGCGCGCTCCAGGCAGACGGCGGCGCGGGCCTCGTACTCGGCGGCGTCGTCGGTGAGTTCGCGGAGCGTGGCGCCCCAGCCCGAGCGTTCGCGCAGCCGGTGCGCGAGACCGGACAGGACGTCGGCGGCGCGCCGGGCGCGCTGCGCGGTCTCCTGCCGTTCGTCGCGCACGCGCCCGGTGTCGGCGGCGGCCTCCTCGGCCTCCGCCCGTACCGTACGGGCCTCGGCGAGCGCGGCGGTGGCGTCGCGCTCGGCCTCCTCGGCGGCC
Organism: Streptomyces corynorhini; assembly: GCF_003346515.1. GTDB lineage: Bacteria > Actinomycetota > Actinomycetes > Streptomycetales > Streptomycetaceae > Streptomyces > Streptomyces corynorhini. The sequence goes on along the minus strand of NZ_QQNA01000022.1, from coordinate 2,789 downwards.
GCGGCGCCCGCCGCCAGCTCGGTGAGCATGCCGGGCGGGCAGTCGGCACGCCAGGAGCCGAGCCGGGCCGCGAGCGAGCGGTCTCCGGTCAGCCGGGCGGCGAGAATCCGGATCTCCTCGTCGCGGGCGGCGGCGCGGCTGCGCAGCGCGTGCCGCTCCTCGTCGGCGGCGTGCTCGTCGTGCATCGCCGGGTTCGGCGGTACGAGGAAGACCCCGTCGTCTGCGGTGTCCGGCGCCGGTACGGGGGCCAGCAGGGCGGCGGCGGTGCCCACGGCGACCGTGGAGCGGGGCAGCAGGGCGGCGCCGGAGAGGGCCTCGCGGGCGCGGGTGTGCGAGTCGGGGTCGGTGATCACGACGCCGTCGACCAGCTCGGGCCTGGCGGCCAGCACGGCGGCGTGGTCGGCGGGGTCGACGGACTGGGCGAGGTAGCGCCAGCCGGGCAGGGCGGGGATGCCGTGCTCGCCGAGGAACTCCACGGTGGCCAGCACGTCGGGCCCCGGCGGCAGCAGCCCGCCGTCGCCGAGGGCGCCGAGGATCCGCGCGTCGTCGGCGGCGGCGGTGCGCAGCTCGAAGAGGTGCCGCTCGGCGGAGGTGACGCTCTGGTCGAGCAGCTCGCGCAGCTCGTCGGCGTACCGGTCGAGGTCCTCGGCGCCCAGCGTGCCCGAGGCGCCGCGCACGGGTGTGCCGGTGCCGGGCGTACCGTCCCCGGTACCGGCGCGCTGGCCGGGGAAGGTGGCGGCGGCGCCGGGTGCGGGCAGGCTCAGCAGCTCGGCGAGGCGCTCGTCCCCGGCGATGGACTCGGCGGCGGCGCGCTCGGCTCCGTAGGCGTGCCGCGCCGCCCGCGCGGCGTCGGCGGCGCGGGCGGCGGCCAGTTCGGCGCGGGACTCCGCCGAGGCGCTCTCCCTGGCCAGCTCGGCGGCGGACCGCGCGGCGTCGCGCGCCGTGTCCCAGGCCGCGACGGCGGTCTTCTCGGCGTCGCTCGCGGCGAGCGCGGCGCGCGCCGGGTCCGCGTCCGGCGCGGTGTCGTCCAGCCAGCCGGCCCGTACCGCCTCCGCGGTCTCCTGCTCCACCTCGCCGAGGCGCTGGCGCAGATGCCCGGCCTCGCTGCGGGCCCGCTGCGCGTCGGTGGCGGCGGACGTCGCGTCGCGGTGGGCGGCCTCGCCCGTCTCCTGGAGGGTGGCGGAGCGCTCCTCCTCCTCGTTGGCCAGGCGTTCGCCCTCCTCGGCCGCGGCGTGCAGCGCCCGTACGAGATCGGCGGCGGCGGTGGCGCGGGCGGCCAGGGCCGGGGCGGCGTCCCGCTCCGCCTCCCGGATCGCGACGGCCACGCGCGCGGAGCGGTCGGCGGCGGCGCGGTGGCGCAGCACGTTCTCCGCGGCCTGCCAGGCGGAGTGCAGGGTACGGGCGTCGGTCAGCTCGCGGCGCTGGGCGGCGGCGCGCTTCTCGGCGGCGGTCAGCGCCAGGGAGGCGTGCCGGTAGGCCAGTTCGGCGGCGATCAGCGCGGCGCGGCCGCGGGCCTCCTCGGCGGCGGTCACGGTATGGGCGGCCGAGGTGACCTGCTGGGCGAGGTCGGCGGCGCGTACCCGCTCCTCGCCCGAGCGGGCCGCGAGCCGCCGGACCAGCGTGCGGGCGCGGCGCTCGGCGCCCGCGTGGACGTCGCGGGCGCGGGCGCGGGTCCGGGTGGCCTCGACGATGCGGCCGAGCAGGTCCACGGAACCGGCGGTGAAGTCGCGCTCCGCGGTGAGTTCGGCCCGGCGGCCCAGCTTGTTGCCGAAGCCGCCGACGAGGTCGGCGAGTCCGTCGGTGTCGCGGGTGTCGGTGACGGCGCGCAGCAGCAGGTCGGTGAAGTCGGAGTCCTTCTTGACCGCGAAGAGGCCCGCGGCCTCGCCCTCGTCGGCGTTCATCTCGCGCTGGTAGCGGAAGAGTTCCGGGTCGAGGCCCAGGTCGCCCAGGTGCTCGTTCCAGCGGTCGTGGATCTCTTCCCAGTGGATGTCGAGGTGCGGATAGACCTTGCCGGCCTCGGTGATGGTGTCCCGGAAGCCCTTCATCGTGCGGCGCCTGCCCCGGGCGCCCGAGACGCCTTCGACGGGCGGGCGTACGGCGGTGGACTCGGCGACCGGCAGGGAGTCCAGGCTGAGTCCGGGGCCGGGCCGGAAGGAGTACCAGCCCTCGGCGAACTTGCGCGGGTCGTTGGAGACCTGCCTGCCGCGCCACTCGCTGGCCTTGCCGACGACGACCAGTTCGCCGGTGAGGGTGTGCTGCCACTCCAGGGCGACGTGGCCGCAGTCGTCGGCGAGGAGGAACTTGCGCAGCACGCCGGAGCTGGCGCCGCCGAGCGTGTTGCGGTGGCCCGGCAGCATCACCGAGAAGATCAGCTTGAGCAGCACGGACTTCCCGCCGCCGTTCTCCAGGAAGAGCACGCCGGCCGGTGCCGGGCGGCGCGGCGGGCCCACCGGCTCCTCCTCGAAGAACTCCGCCTGGGTGGGGGCGGGGTGGGGCACGGGAGCGCCCACTCCGCGCAGATCGAGCACGGTGTCGGCGTAGCGCGCACCGGCGGGGCCGATGGAGTAGAGGCGGACCCGGGACAGCTCGTACATTTCGGCGGACTCTCGTCGTGGGGAGGCGGGGAGGTGGGGAGGTGGTGGAGGTGGTGGAGGGACGTGCGGAGGGCTCTGGGGGGGGGCTGTGGTGCGTGGGGTGTCGCGGGGGAGCGGGGGCTCGGCGGTCGGCTCGCGTGGACGGGGAGGCCGGCGTCGGCGACCAGCGCCAGGTCGTCGCCCTCGCGCGGGGGC
>NZ_QQNA01000219.1 GCF_003346515.1 Streptomyces corynorhini | reverse complement strand
GTCGGGCCGGCTGGTGCTGGACGACGCGTCCTGGTAGGCGCCGTTCCGCGTCGCGGGCGGCACGAGCCGTCGTGCGCGCGGGCCCGCGGCCACCGGACACTCGGTCCGGTGGCCGCGGGCCCGCGCGGGTGACGACCTGGGCAGGTTTACCGCACGGGCGCCGGAAGCCAGTTTTACTGCATGGGCGCCGGGAGCCAGTCCTTGGCCGTGACCGTGCCCGGAACGTTCTGCTGCTTGATCCAGCCGAGCTTCGTCTTCGACAGCGTCGTCTCGTCCATGACCCCGCTCCGCGCGGCCCCGAACAGGCCCTGGTACTCCTTGATCCTGTTCGTGATGCCGGACGTCATGGTGTCCTTGGCGTGGATCTGCTTCCGCAGATAGTCGATGTTGGCCTTCGTGGACTTGATCGTGATGTCCAGGTCACCGTCGTCGATCTCGACCTGGGTGCCCCAGAGCAGGATGTTCCGCACCCACGGCACCTCGGGGCTCTCCTCGCCCTCCTTCAGCGGCACGGACTTCGCGTCGACGAAGTGGGCCGCCAGGAGCGCGGTCATCGTGGAACGGCCCAGGTTGCCGAGCCCGTCGGTCTCCTCCAGCCGGCTCATGGTGCCGTACCGCGAGTCGTTGGCCTTCTGGAAGCACGTGAGCGCCGCTTCGGTCGCCTCGTCCAGCTTGCCCACCGTGTACGCGTCGACCAGCTTGCAGTTGTTCGCCCCCGCGACCAGCCGCACCTGGGCGAACTGCACGAAGAGGTTCGCCGGGTCCTCCGAGGTGAGGGGCAGCGGACCCTGCTTGGTCTGCGTCTCCTCCTCCTTGGTCTCTTCCTCCTCCTTGTCCTCGCCGCCCCCGCCGTCGTCCGACGCCTTGGGCTCCTCGCTGGGCGCGGCCTCCTGCGTGGGCTTGTCCTTCGGCTTCTCCGGCGGTTCCTCCGGCAGCGCGGTGGCCGCCGCCTGCTGGAGCTTCTCCTGCGCGAGGGTCCTGACCGGCGCCTTGTAGGTGAACCAGAGCACGAGGCCGGTGATGGTGAGCGCGAGCAGCAGACTGAGCGTCGTCATCATCCAGAACGGCAGCAGGCTGCGCTGTACGTATGTCCCGTTCACCGCCAGGGGCTCGTAGCCCGAGCGCCGCACCGACAGCTCGTAGGGCCGCTCCTGCTTCTGCCCCACCCAGGTGATCTGCCGGGGCTTGAGCGTCGCGTCGACGAAGGCGGCGCGGCCGGGTTCGATCTGGACGTTGGACGGGACGATCTCGTACGAGAGGTCGCCGCCGCCGCTCTTGTCGCCGCCGCCGATCGACGCCGTGAGCACGGTGTTGCCGAGGTTGTCGACGGCCAGCTTCGGCCGCCCCCTGAAGCGTCCCTTGACGGTCTGCGGGACCAGCTCGGCCCGCACCTCGACGAAGGTGGTGAAGGTGACGTTCCCCTCGACGACCGTGGCGGCCCCGTGCTGCTCGGTGGGCAGGACGCGCACCCCGTACGGATGCGGCCCCGCGGCAGCGTCCGGGGTACGGGGCGGAGCGAACGTCAGCTCCACGATTCCGGTGGTTCCCGGAAAGAGCCTGATGGCCGGCGGTTCCACCGTGACGTACGGTGCGACATCGCCGACCGTCTCGAAGCGGTACTCGTCGACGACGTCGCCGGTGTTGCGCAGACGCAGTCGTACGGTGGTGCTGCTGCCCGGGTCGACCGTGGTCGAGGCGGGCTCCAGAGATGTCCAGGTGGTCACCCGATGGACGCTACTGCGCGGGGGAGAGGCGATGTCAGAGGCCACGGGGTAGCACCGCTGCCCGAAAGGCGGCGCCCGATGCCCTCGAACCCCCCTGCGTAAACCTCCGGTCGGGGGAGACGGGGCCGCGCCGCTGACCGAACTCCACCGTGCCCCGGGCGGTGTCGCCGCAGTACGCCCCGGCGGGAGCCCGGCGGACCGGGACCGGCCGCAGGGCCCGCCCCTCGTTGCCCCTGGGGGCATAATCCGTGCCCTTGACAAGGCACCCAAGGACGTTTACGCGGTCGCGCAGGGGCAGCGAGGGTGAGACTGGTCTTGTATTGGTACCCCGAGGAGAGCAGAGCATGCCGTCTTACCTGTCGCCGGGCGTATACGTGGAAGAGGTGGCCAGCGGCTCTCGTCCGATCGAGGGAGTCGGCACCTCGGTAGCCGCATTCGTCGGGCTGGCGCCCGACGGTCCACTGAACGAGCCGACGCTGGTCACCAACTGGACCCAGTACGTCGCCGCCTTCGGCGAGTTCACCGACGGCTACTTCCTGGCGCACTCGGTGTACGGCTTCTTCAACAACGGCGGCTCCGCCGCCTACGTCGTCCGGGTGGGCGGTGTGCCCGGCGGAGTCTCCGGCGCCCCGGCCGAGGGCTCCGACGCGGTCAACGGCCGGCGCGGCAGGTCGGCCGTCGCAGGTGGCACGGCGCCCGCCGAGCTGACGGCGGGTGAGCCCCAGACCCTCGGTACGTTCAAGGTGTCGGCCGTCGCGCCCGGCGAGAGCGGCACGCTCAGCGTCGAGGTCGCCGACGCCGAGGGCGAGGGCCCCGCCGAGCGCTTCCGGCTGGTCGTCAAGGACGGTACGAAGCCCGTCGAGACCTTCGACGTCTCCGCGAAGAAGAGCGCCCGCAACTACGTGGTCACGCAGGTCAAGGAACGCTCCAAGCTCATCTCCGTCCAGGAAGCGGTCGCGGCCTCGCAGCTCGCCCGCCCGGACAACCAGACGGTCGCCCTCGCGGCTCCCACCGCCGCGGCGGCCCCCGCGATCCCGGAGCCGGTGGAGACCGAGTCGGTCGGCATCGGCGAGTACCTGGGCGACTCCTCGGACCGTACCGGCTTCGGCGGCCTCGAAGCGGTGGACGAGATCTCGATGGTCGCCGTCCCCGACCTGATGGCCGCCTACCAGCGCGGCGCGATCGACCTGGAGGCCGTGAAGGCCGTCCAGCTCGGTCTGATCGCCCACTGCGAACTGATGGGCGACCGGCTGGCGATCATCGACCCGCCGCCCGGCCTCAACGCCCGGCAGATCCGGGTCTGGCGCCAGGAGACGTCCAACTACGACTCCAAGTACGCCGCGCTCTACTACCCCTGGATCAAGGTCTTCGACCCGGCCGGCGGTCAGACCCGGCTGGTCCCGCCCAGCGGCCACATCGCCGGCATCTGGGCCCGTAACGACTCCGAGCGCGGTGTGCACAAGGCCCCCGCCAACGAGGTCGTACGCGGCGCCGTCGACCTGGAGATGCAGATCACCCGCGGTGAGCAGGACCTGCTCAACCCGATCGGCGTCAACTGCATCCGCACCTTCCCCGGCCGCGGTATCCGCGTCTGGGGCGCGCGCACCCTCTCCTCCGACCCGGCCTGGCGCTACCTCAACGTCCGCAGGTACTTCAACTACCTGGAGGAGTCGATCCTCAACGGCACGCAGTGGGTGGTGTTCGAGCCCAACGACCAGGCGCTGTGGGCCAGGATCCGGCGGAACATCTCCGCGTTCCTCGTGACGGAGTGGCGCAGCGGTGCCCTGTTCGGCGCCACACCGGAGGACGCCTACTACGTGAAGTGTGACGCCGAGACCAACCCGACGGAATCCGTCGACCTGGGACGGGTCATCTGCCAGATCGGTGTCTCACCGGTCAAGCCCGCCGAGTTCGTGATCTTCAGGCTGGCGCAGTTCTCCGGCGGCAGCGGTGAGCTGGAGGAGTAGCCCGTCACGCACCTCCCGACTCTCCCCTGAATTCGCGTACAGCCACAGGCACCAGCATCAGTAGAAGGAACGGTTTTCATGAGTCTCTCTCAGGGTGATGCGCTCACTACCCATAACTTCGGCCTCCAGATCGACGGCGTGATGGTCGAGTACCTGCACGCCGTGGGCGAGGTGGGGATGGAGCAGGACGTCATCGAGTACCAGCAGGTCTCGGCGAACGGCCAGCCCATCACCAAGAAGATGCCCGGCGTGAAGAAGGCCGGTGAGACGACCGTCACACGCGGTATGGAGCAGTCCGCCGCGTTCACCGAGTGGATCGCCGCCTCGCTCCGCGGCGACATGGGCTCGGCGCGCAAGAACGCGAGCATCATCTACATGGACTACCAGTTCAACCCGGTCAGGCGTCAGCACCTGCGCAACGCCTGGTGCTCCAAGGTCATGGGCGCCGGCGCGACGGCGGGCGAGGCCTCCGTGATGACCGAGACCGTCACGATCGTCTACGAAGAGCTGGTCACCGAGTAATGCGCCGCGGACCTGCCAGGCCCGCCACCGACGCCGCCGCCCCGTCCGCGCCCGCGGACGTGGCGGCCCCGGCCGTCGTACCGGCGGAAGCACAGCCCGTACGGCAGCAGTTGCGGACCGAGTTCGCGTTCGAGCTGCCGCGCGGGTACGTGGACGACATGGGAACCGTGCATCGCGAGGGCGTGATGCGGCTGGCGACCGCCCGGGACGAGCTGATCCCGCTGCGGGACATGCGGGTGCAGGAGAATCCCGCGTATCTCTCGGTGGTGCTGCTCGGCCGGGTCATCACCCAGCTGGGTACCGTGGCACACATGCACGACGGCGTGGTGGAGAACATGTTCGCCTCCGACCTCGCCTTTCTCCAGGACTTCTACCGTCAGGTCAACGCCGAGGGCCACACCAGGGCCGGCGTGTCCTGCCCGCACTGCGAGCAGCCGTTCGAGGTCGAGCTCGGCGGGAGCCGCCTGGGGGAATCGTGACGTACGCGACCGACCGGATCCATGAGGAGATCGCGTACATCGCCTACCACTTCCATTGGAACCTGGACGACATCCTCGACCTCGAACACCGTGAGCGGCGGCGATACGCCGAACAGATCGCCACGTTGGTGACGCGTGCTGCAACGGAGCGGTGATGGGCATATTCGACCGGCTCAAGGGCCGGAGCCGAGGCGGGGACCAGAGCCCGGTCCAGGACCGGGACCGGGAGCCGGGTGCGGCCGGGGGCGGGGACGGTACGGTACCGGGCCTCGCCCCTGAGGCGTCCGCGGGTCCGGGTGCGGGTGCCGGTGCGGGGGCCGGTGTCGGCGGTGCCGGTGGGGGGCGTGGCTGGGCCGGTCTGCCGCCGATCCAGCGGGCCACGTGGGCGCCCGCGCGGCAGACGGTCGCGTCGGCGGAGTTCGGCGGGTCGCTGGCCACCTGGCAGAACCACTCCTTCTCCGGGCCCCTTTCGCACGCCGTCCTGGACGGCGCTCCGACCGGTCTCATCAAGGACGCGCTGTCGCCCGCCGTGGGCTCCAGCCCCGGCGGCCTCGGCGAGGCCAGGCTCTCCCTGCCGGTCGCGGTCGTCGACGACGGCGTCGGTGACAGCGAGGGGGGAGCCGGTGCGGTCGGCCCCGGCCGGGGACCTACGGTCCAGCGTGCCGCGGGCCCGCGGGTCGCGCCGGTACGGCCCCGGCCGCGCCCCGCGCCCTCGGCGCTGACGCGCGCTGCCGCCCCGAACTCGGTGCGGCGCAGGGTGCTTCCCGCGGTGGCGCCGAGCATCGTGGCGCCGAGCACTGTGGCGCCGAGCACCGTGGTGCCCGCTCCGGTGGCCGCCCCTGTGGCCACCGGAGCGGGCACCACG
>NZ_QQNA01000218.1 GCF_003346515.1 Streptomyces corynorhini | reverse complement strand
TCCTCACCGGCGGCGGGCCCAGCCGGAAGACGCTTCCCTCGGCACGGGCTCGGGCCGCCGACTCCACGTCGCAGGCTCCCATCCGCACGTCAGGACCGCTGGCCATGCCGTGTGCGGTGCCCGGCGACAGCAGGACGGCGTCCCCGGCCCCGATCCGTACGGGGCGCTCGCCCGCGACGTGGAGCCACAGCGTTCCGCGCGCCACCACGTGCAAGGACGCCCCCTGGTGGCTGTCCAGCCACAGACCCCAGCTCTCTCCGGCCTCCAGCATGAAACCGAGCGCTCCCCGCGCGCCCGACACACGCAGGGCGTCCGCGAGCACGTCCACGGCGACGTGTGGTCCGGTCGCCGGGTGCCCCGCTCGGCGGGCCCCGCCCGTCAGGGACCCGCCCGTCAGGGCCATGGGGTTCCCGGTCTTCATGACAGCCTCCGATGCGCCGTGGAACGGCGCTTCCTGTGCCGGAGCCTCGCCACAGGGCAGGGCACCGCCCGGGTCCGGGCGCGTCCGGTTCCGTCAGGGCGCCTTTCCGTCAGGACACCTTGAGGACGATCTTGCCGTGGACCTTCCGGGCGAACAACGCGCCGATGGCCTCGTCCACCTCGTTCCAGTCGCCCCGCAGCCCGACCCGCGCCGACAGTCTCCCGGCGGCCACCAGGCCCAGCAGCTCCGTCATCTCCTTGCTGGTCGGTGACATATCACCATAGGTGTGCAGGGTGCGGGGCTCGCCGAATCCGAAGAGCGAGCCAGGTCCGACGGGGAACGTGGTGCTCAGGCCCGATGCCTGACCGACCAGATGGATGGCACCGCCCTCGGCGAGGAGGCTCCACGCTCGGGCGAGACCCGGCCCGCCGACCGTGTCCAGGACGAAGTCGAACCGGTCCTCGACGTCGGCCAGGTCGGACACGACGTGGGCGGCTCCGTGCTCCCGGAGCCCGGCGGCCCGGTCCGGCGAGCCGACGAGTGCCGTCACCCGCGCGCCCGCCAGGGCGGCCAGTTGGACGGCGAAGTGTCCCACTCCGCCACCGGCACCGGTGATCAGGACCTCGCGCGCCAGCACGGAGCGCTTCCGCAACACGCGCAGTGCGGTGACCCCGGCGATCCCCAGCGCGGCGGCGTCGGCCAACTCCACGCCCTCGGGAACGGTGCCGAGCGACAGAGGACTCACCGCCGCCCGCTCCGCCCAGGCGCCCTGGGCCATGCCGACGGCGACCCGGGTGCCTTCGGCCGGTCCCGAGCCGTCGGCTGCCGCGCGCACGACGACGCCGGCCGCGTCGTGACCGTGGACAGCGCCCGCCGGCCACTCGTCCACGTACTTCAGCTCGCCGAAGTTGAGACCGATGTACCGGATCTCGACCAGTGCTTCATCGGCTGACGGCTTGGGCTCGTCGACATCGGCGAACCGGACGGGACCGTTCCCGCCGTGATTGACCACCAGAGCACGCATGGATCGTTCCTTCTCCCAAGAATGCGCCGTACAGCCCGGCGCTGCGGTTCGAGGACACGAGAACCCTCTTGGGAAGACCCTCACGCACCGGCGGAAGCCCGGCCAGCCCCGTGGGAATCAGATGGTTGATCATCTGTGTCGCTGTGCGGAACCGCGCCTCCCGGCCCGGGGACGGTCACCGGACCTGATGGATGTAGAGCGCGCCGCACGCGTGGCAGAGCGGGCGGCCCGCCTCCGTGCCCCACGCGGTGGCGGGCTGGGTGACCGCGTCCGGGGCCAGGTCGCGTCCGCACAGGCCGATCGCCTCGCCGACCCGGGTCATGTGCCACACCTCGAACCGGGATTCGGCGTCGCGCGGCGAGCGTCCGTCCGCGTACTCCGCGCGCATTTCGTAGTCCATCGTGCGTCTCCTGATCGGCCTCGTACGGTGCGAAGGCCGGGCCGTCCGGCGGCCCGGCGACGCATGATTTCCGCGCGGATCGGCGCTTGAAACAGCGGTCGAGCGGTCCTACGGCTGTGAGAAGGCCGGGGTGAACCGGACGGAGCGCAGCTTGAGGCGGCTGCTCGCGGAGCCGCCGGGCGCCAGGGTGTAGCGCGCGCCGTCGCAGTCCGGCCCGGTGAACAGGGTGGCCCGGGAGTCGGTGCCGTTGCGGGGCGAGTCGGCGGGCGGGACGTATTCGCCGGCCGCCTCGGGGAGGGTGACGCAGACCCAGTCGGGCGGGTTCACCAGCACCCCGTCGTGCGGCAGGCCGTCGAGGCCCGTGTAGACGTAGCCGAACTCCCCCTCGGCCGCGGAGGCGGATCCGGCGGCGGAGACGAGCAGGGTGAGGGCGCCGAGAGCGGCGACCAGAGCGGTGCGGGTGCGCATGTGCGAGGACTCCTCGGGTCGGGATGAGGATCATCAGGCTGCACGACGCGGGGCGTCACCCGCGTCGTGCAGCCTGGGCCTCCTGTCACCTGAAAGGATTCAGCGGTCGGCGGCCTCTCATCGGCTCGTACGACCGGCGGGCCCGTGGGGTCACAGCACGCCCTTGCGCCACTCGCGCAGCAGCAGAGAGCCGAGGTACACGCCGCCGATGGCCATCGTGTAGATGCCGACGGGCAGGTTCTCGAACAGGGGCAGCTGCTGTGCGCAGAGATCGGCGAGGACCAGCAGCAACGCGCCGACCAGCGCGGAGAGCAGCAGATGCGGGCCGGAGCCCCGGGTGAGGCGTTTGGCGATCTGCGGCGCGGTCAGGGCGACGAAGGAGATGGGGCCCGCGACGCTGACGGCGCCCGCCGAGAGCACGATGGAGAGCAGCACGGCGAGGGTCTTCGTGGTGCGCGGCTCGGCGCCGAGGCCCGCCGCGATCTCGTCGCCCATCTCGCCGATGGAGAGCCTGCGGGCGAGGAGGGCGGTGAGCGGGGCGGCGACGAGCAGGACGAGCCAGATGGTGGTGGCGTGGTCCCAGGAACGGGCCGCGAGGCTGCCGTTGACGTAGGCGGTGAGGACGGCGGCCTTGTCGCGTTCCACGGCGTAGACGACGTACTGGATGATGGCCGTGGCGATCGCGGCGACGCCGATCCCGGCGACCACCAGCCGCCCGGGGTTGCGGAAGCCGCTGCCCGTCGACACGTACACCAGCGCCATGGCGAGCGCGGCTCCGGCGAGCGCGCCCGTCCAGACCGGGACGGTGCCGGGCAGGAGCAGCGCGACGACGGCGGCGCCCGCGCCCGCGCCCGCGCCGAGACCGATCACGTCGGGGCTGCCCAGCGGGTTGCGGGTGACGGACTGGAACAGCGCGCCGGAGAGCCCGAAGGCGGCGCCGGTGCCGATGCCGACGACGAGGCGGGGGCCGCGCAGGCGTTCCAGGACGAAGGCGTCCTTGCCGCGCGCGCCGCCCGTGAGGGCGGCGGGGAGGTCGGCGAGGGAGACGCCGAGCCGGCCGAGGGTGAGCGTGGCGGTCGCGGCCACCAGGAGCAGGGCCACGGTGACGAGCGCGATCACGACGGAGATCCGCCGGACGGGCAGCGCCACCGCGCTCCCCACGGTGAGGAAGCCGCGCGGGGCGCCGTTACGGGGGGCGGCGCGCCCGGTGGGTCTCGTGGCCGGTTCCCGGCCGCCGGGCGGCCGGGCGGTCGTGGGTGTCGTCATGTGTTCCCCCTCATCCTGCGTACGGCGAGGAGCAGCGCGGGTGCCCCGATGAACGCCGTCACCACACCGACCATCAGCTCCTGCGGGCGCAGCACGATCCGGCCCACCACGTCCGCCAGCAGCAGCAACGCCGGTCCCACGACGGCGGAGAAGACGATCTGGACCCGGAAGTCGACGCCGACCAGGGCCCGCACGATGTGCGGTACCGCCAGGCCGACGAAGGCGATGGGGCCGACGGCCGCCGTGGCCGCCGCGCTCAGCAGGGTGGCCGCGATCAGTCCGCCGCCGCGCAGCAGGGCCGGGTTGGCGCCGAGGGAGGTGGCGGACTCGTCGCCCAGCGCCAGGGTGTTGAGTCCTGGCCCGAGCAGCAGCGCGAGGAGCAGTCCCGCGGCGGCGAACGGCAGGACGGCGGTGAACACGTCGAAGTCCCGGCCGCCGAGGGCGCCGACGACCCAGTAGCGGTAGCTGTCGAAGACCTTGGGTCTGCTGAGGGTCACCGCCTGGATGAACGCCATCAGCACGGCGGAGAGGACCGCGCCCGCGAGGACGAGCCGTACCAGGCTGGTGCTCGCGCCCGCCGAGCCGATGGCGTGCACGAGCAGCCCGGCCAGCAGCGCCCCTGGCAGCGCCCACCACATGGTGTCCGTCGTGCCGGAGGCGCCGAGGAAGGCGGTGGCGGCGACGACGCTCGCCGCGGCGCCCGCGTTGATGCCGAGGAGCCCGGGGTCGGCGAGCGGGTTGCGGGTGACGCCCTGCATGAGCGTCCCGGCGACGGCGAGGCAGACCCCGGCGAGCAGCCCGAGCGCGGTCCTCGGGTAGCGGCTCTCGATGACGGTGGTCACGTACGGGTCCGCCGTGCCGGAGAGCGCGTCCAGGACGTCGCCGAACGAGGTGGTCCTGCTGCCGAACATGACGCTCGCGAGCATCGCGAGCACGAGCACGGCGAGTCCGGCGACGAGGCTGTACGCCAGCCGAGCGGTCCCCGTACGCGAGGTGCGGGCACCGCTCGGCCGATCGTGTGTGGTGGTGGTCATGCGGTGCGGGCACGCCTCACTTGTCGAGGGTGGTGAGGGCCTTGTCGATCAGCGGCAGGTAGCGGTCGATGACCCACGGTACGGTCAGCGGGTTGATGATCGAGGAGGCGGTGACGAAGGAGTTGTCGTCGCTGGCGACCACGGATCCGCGCTTGACGGCGGGGATCGCTCCGTACAGCTTCTGCGCCTCGATCTCCTTCTTCGTCTTGGCGTCGCTGTAGAAGGTGAAGATCAGGTCGCTGTCCTTGAGCTTCTCGGCGTTCTCCAGGCCGATGAGCGCGGAGGCGGTTCCCTCGGTCTCCTTGAACGTCTTCACCACCGGGTCGGGGGTGAGGCCGAGCGAGGAGACCATCGTGACGCGCTGCTCCTCCGGCAGGAACACCCCGAGGGTGCCGGGGCCGGAGGTGTAGATGTACGAGAAGGAGACGTCCTTGTACTTCGGCCGGGTCGCGGCGGCGTCGGCGAGCTGCTTCTCGATCTTCGTGGTGAGCGTCTTGGCCTCGGCCGGCTCACCGAGGGCCTTGGCTATGATCTCGATCTGCTCGTCCCAGTCCGTGCTCCACGCGAGCTTGGGGTAGGCGACGGTCGGGGCGATGTCGGACAGGATGTCGTACTGCTCCTGCGTGATGCCGGACCAGGGCGCGAGGATGACGTCCGGTTCCAGCTCGGTGATGGCCTCGAAGTCGATGTCCTCGCCGCCCGCGAACTGGGTGGGCGGCTTGTCGCCGTTCTTCTTCACCGCCTCGTTGATCCACGGCAGGTAGCCGGACTTGTCGCTGCCCCACTCGTAGCTCTCGATACCGACCGGGGTGTGGCCGAGCGCGATGGCCGTCTCGGCGGATCCCTGTCCCAGGGTGACGACGCGCTCGGGCTGTTCCTCGATCTTCGCCGTACCGAGGGCGCTCTTGATGGAGACGGGGAAGGCGCCGTCGGCGCTCTTCTCCTTCGACGACGAGCCCGTCGACTCCGGGTCGCCGGACGAGCAGCCGCCGAGGACGAGGGCGAGAGCGGCCACCGTGGCCGTGGCCGACACGGTGAGGGTCTGGCGACGCGCGCGAGTGAACCAAGCTGGCATGGAGGGTCCTTCATGTTTTCGTTGGGCGGCACAGACGCGTCCCACCGGGACGGATCACGCATTCTTAGGTAAGCCTAAGCTTAGCCCGATTTTACTTTCAACCGCCCTGACCGAAACGTCACACGGGCACCACCCGTCCATCCGGCAGAACCCGGTCAGTTCTCCCTGCGGCCGTCCACCCGGCGCGGCACGTCCAGCGGGTTGTCGTCACGCAGCTCGGGCGGGAGCAGCGCCTCGGGCGTGGACTGGTACGACACGGGGCGCAGCCAGCGCTCGATCGCCGTGGTGCCGACCGAGGTCGAGGTGGAGGTGGTCGCCGGGTACGGGCCGCCGTGCTGCTGCGCGGGGGCCACGGCGACGCCGGTCGGCCAGCCGTTGACCAGGACGCGGCCCGCCAGCGGCGTGAGGGCGGCGAGGAGTTCGGCGCCGCCGGGCAGCGCGCCCGTGCCCTCCTCCTCGGCGATCTGGAGGGTGGCGGTGAGGTTGCCGGGCAGGCGCGAGAGCACCCCGGTGACCTCGTCCGCCGAGGTGTAGCGGGCGACGACCGTGACGGGGCCGAAGCACTCCTCCAGCAGCAGGTCGTGCGGGCCCTCGGCCGCGAGCAGGGCGGCGGGCAGCGTCAGGAAGCCCGCGCTGACGGTGTGTTCGCCGCCCGCGCCGGGGGTGATCGGGGCGTCGACGCCGGGGAGCGCGGCGCGCTCGGCGACACCCGCGACGAAGGCGTCGCGCATCCGGTGGTCGAGCATCACGCCGGGCTCGGTCTCGCTGACGGCGGCCGTCAGGGTCTTGAGCAGCCGGTCGCCCGGCTCACCGGCCGGGGCGAGCACGAACCCCGGCTTGGTGCAGAACTGCCCGACGCCCAGGGACATCGAGCCCGCGAGCCCGGTACCGATCTGCTCGGCGCGCTCCGCTGCGGCGGCCTCGGTGACCACGACGGGGTTGAGGGAGCCCAGCTCGCCGTGGAAGGGGATGGGCGTGGGCCGGGTGGCCGCCGCGTCGAAGAGGGCGCGTCCGCCGCGTACCGAGCCGGTGAAACCGGCGGCGGTCACCAGCGGGTGGCGGATCAGCTCGACTCCGGCGTCGAAGCCGTGCACGAGCGTGATCACGTTCTCGTCGAGCCCGACCTCGGCCGCCGCCCTGCGCAGCACGGAGGCGCACAGCTCCGAGGTGGCCGGGTGGTCGGGGTGCGCCTTGACGACGACCGGGCAGCCGGCCGCGAGCGCGCTCGCCGTGTCGCCGCCGGGCACGGAGAAGGCGAGCGGGAAGTTGCTCGCGGAGTAGACGGCGACGACGCCGAGCGGCACCTTGTAGCGGCGCAGGTCGGGCCAGGGCGGGGTGCGCTCGGCGTCCACGTGGTCGATGTACACGTCGAGGAACGCGCCCTCGTCCACGACTTCGGCGAACGCCCGCAACTGGGCGGTCGTACGCGCGAGTTCGCCGGTGAGCCGGACCGGCCCGAGCGCGGTCTCGGCGTCCGCCGCCTCGATGACGTACTCGCTCGCCCCGTCCAGGAGGTCGGCCGCCCTGCGCAGCAGCGCGGCGCGCGTGGTGCGGTCGGCGAGCGCGGCACGCGCGGCGTGGGCGCCCCGTACCGCGAGGTCCACCTCCTCGGCCGTGGCCTCCTGCGCGACCTGCTCACGAGGCTTTCCCGTTCGGGGGTCGACACTCCAGACTGGTGCTGTTGCCACCGCGGCTTCCTTCCCGACTGCGTGTACCTCGGCCCGGTCAGCTGTGCTCCGGACCTCTGCCATCCACTGCTGTTCCCCAGGATTCGTTCGGTATTCTGAACAAGATTCCTGATAGTGAATCTTCAGGGACTCTATTTCCGCGCGTTCTCCATGGTCAAGGTCTGTCCGGGCCTGGGCTCGCGGACGGGCGGTCGAGCGGTGAGAAGGGGCGAGTGACGATGTCGGCTGCGGAGAGCGGTGGCGCGCAGGTCAAGTCCGCTGTACGGACGGTGGAGCTGCTGGAGTACTTCGCCGGGCGCCCCGGGATGCACTCCCTGGCGACCGTCCAGGAGGCGGTCGGCTACCCCAAGTCCAGCCTCTACATGCTGCTGCGCACCCTGGTCGAGCTGGGCTGGGTGGAGACCGACGCGACGGGCACCCGGTACGGGATCGGGGTACGGGCGCTGCTGGTGGGCACCTCGTACATCGACGGTGACGAGGTGGTCGCGGCGGCCAGGCCCACCCTGGACCGGCTCTCGGACGACACCAGCGAGACCATCCACCTCGCGCGGCTCGACGGCGTCAACGTGGTCTATCTCGCGACCCGCCAGTCCCAGCACTACCTGCGCCCCTTCACCCGGGTCGGCCGCCGGCTGCCCGCGCACTCGACCTCGCTCGGCAAGGCGCTGCTCGCGACGTACACCGACGAGCAGGTGCGCGCGCTGCTGCCCGAGACGCTGCCGCCGCTGACCGAGCACACCATCACGGACCGCGAGAAGCTCATCGAGGAGCTGCGCTCCATCCGGGAGCAGGGGTACGCGGTGGACCGCGAGGAGAACACCCTCGGGCTGCGCTGCTTCGGTATCGCGGTCCCTTACCGCACCCCGGCGCGCGACGCGATCAGCTGCTCGGTGCCGGTCGCCCGGCTCACCCCGGGGCACGAGCAGATGATCAAGGACGCGCTGTTCGACGCCCGGGACCGGCTGACCCTGGCGACCCGTCGGCTCTGACCGGCGGACCGTTCCGCCCCGGATGAGGAAATCCTGAGAAGCCCGGCGCGGGGGAACGCCCGCCCCCGCGCCGCTCGTCCCTTCTTCGGGATGAACAAGACGATCAGACACACAGCGGTCATCTGCCTCGGGATGGTGCTCGCCCTCATGGTGCGCGCGACCTGGGTACAGGCGTACGAGGCGAAGGCCCTCGCGGACGACACGTACAACCGGCGCAATGTCATCGCCCAGTACGCGCGACCGCAGGGCGACATCTTCGTGGCAGGTGCGCCGGTCACGGGCTCCAGGAAGACGGACAGCGGCGACCTCGCGTACGAGCGGACGTACACCGACGGCGCGCTCTACGCGCCCGTCACCGGCTTCAGTTCGCAGCTGTACGGCTCCACGCAGTTGGAGGGGGTCTACCGGGACGTCCTCGACGGGACGGACACCCTGCTGAAGAACCCGCTCGACGCGCTCACCGGCAGACAGACCGAGCCCGGCGACGTGCTCACGACGATCGACCCCTCGGTCCAGCAGGCCGGGTACGCGGCGCTGGGCGGCAAGAAGGGCGCGGCGGTCGCGATCGACCCGAAGACCGGCCGGGTGCTCGCGGTGGTCAGCACCCCCTCGTACGACCCGACGAAGATCAGCGGGACGGCGGACGGCACCGCCTGGAAGCAGTTGACCGGCGACGCGGACAAGCCGATGGTCAACCGCGCGCTGCGTCAGCCGCTGCCGCCCGGTTCGACGTTCAAGCTGGTCGTCGCGGCGGCGGCGCTGGAGGACGGGCTCTACGGCTCGGTGGACGAGAGGACGGCCAGCCCCGACCCGTACACGCTGCCGCACACGGCGACCGTGCTGACGAACGAGAGTGCCTCGGCGCCGTGCGAGAACGCGACGATCCGCACCGCCCTGCGCTACTCCTGCAACACCGTCTTCGCGAAGATGGCCGTCCAGCTGGGCCAGTCGAAGGTCCGGGCGATGGCGGAGAAGTTCGGCTTCGACGACTCCGAGCAGGACATGCCGGTGCGCGCCTCGGCCAGCGTCTACCCCTCCGGCATGGACGACGCCCAGACCGCACTGTCGGGAATCGGCCAGTTCGATGTGACCGCCACCCCGCTCCAGATGGCGATGGTCTCGGCGGCGCTGGCGAACGACGGGCTGCTGGCGGCGCCGCACATGGTGTCCGAGGTGGTGGACGGCCACGGTGGCACGCTGCGCTCGTACCAGGACGGCGACACCACCCGGATCGTCTCCTCGGCCACGGCGGCGCAGCTGCGCGGCGCGATGGTGACGGTGGTGGAGGACGGTACGGGGACGAACGCGAAGATCGCGGGGGCCGAGGTCGGCGGCAAGACCGGCACCGCCCAGCACGGCGTGGCCAACGACGGGACGCCGTACGCCTGGTTCACCTCGTACGCGAAGGACGCGTCGAGCGGCGCGGAGGTGGCCGTCGCGGTCGTGGTGGAGGACTCGGGCGCGGCCCGCTCGGAGGTCAGCGGCAACGGACTGGCCGCGCCTATCGCACAGAAGATGATGGCGGCGGCCCTCAAATAGCCGGTTCTACCCATCTCCCGCACACAACCAGCACAACCTTTGATCGACCTGGATCACATCCTGTGATCCAGGTCATCTTTGGGTTGGCCGAAATCAGTGTTACTTTTTCGACGTCACGAGTCTCAGCGACAAGCCCCGGCTTGCTGAGCGGCAACCCTCCTTTCTGCGGTGGGGTGCCCCGGGTGATGACACGGCTCCGCGCGCACACCGATGTGCCGGGAGCAAGCGCGGACCTGTCGGCCAGGTCCTGGACCTGATGACGGGAGTACGGGATGACATCGCGATCAGCGCGTTCCGCCCTCGGCGGCCCCCGGATCCCTCGTACCCGTACCGCCCGTCCCGGCTTCGGCATGCGCGGCAATCGCCGTACTCACCTCACCGCACGGAGGAGTTCTCCCTCATGAGATCTGTCCTGCCCCGCCCCGCCCGCAGGCGCGGATATCTGCTGGCCCTCGCCTCGGCCGGCACCGCCACCGTCCTGACCGCCGTGGCCGGCTGCGGGGTCGACACGGGCGGCGGCTCGGGCTCCTCCTCCGGCAGCGGATCCTCCGGCGGCAAGGGCGAGCAGATCACCGTCACCGCGTTCGCGGGGCCGTGGGGCGAGCTGTTCAAGAAGTCCTTCGTCCAGCCGTTCGAGAAGGACACCGGCATCAAGGTGAACCTCGTCTACGGCGCCGACTCCGACTGGGTCACCAAGCTCCGCGCGGCGGGCGGCAAGGACGCGCCGTTCGACGTGGTGGCCCTCACCCCCGGCTCGCTGCACCAGGCGGTCGGCGGCGGGCTCCTCCAGCCGCTGAAGACGGGCGATCTCAGCAACTGGAAGCAGCTCGACCCGGTGCTCACCCAGCAGTCGACCGTCGACGGCTCCTCCTACGGTGTGCCGCTGACCACCGGCTCCAACGGGCTGCTCTACCGCACCGACAAGATCAAGCAGGCGCCCAAGGACTGGACCGACATCTTCGACAAGAAGTACTGCGGCCATGTCGCGCTGCCCCCGCTGACCTACAACGCGGGCCTGGAGTTCTTCTCCGCGCTGGTCTCCCAGGACGGCGGCAAGCTGTCCAACCCCGCCGATGTCGACAAGGGGTTCGAGAAGCTCGCCAAGCTGAAGAACTGCGTCGCGGCCTACCCCGCCGACGCGGGCAGCGTCTCCACCGTCCTGCAGAACGGCGACGCCTGGATCGTCCCCTTCTGGGACGGCCGCGCCTTCGCCATGGAGAAGGAGGGGCAGCCGATCGGCTTCACCTACCCGGCCTCCGGCGCGGTCGGCGCGCTGACCTCGTACTACGTGCCGAAGGGCTCGAAGCACACGGCGGCGGCCTACAAGTTCCTGGACTACCTCTCCTCCGCCGAGCACCAGAAGCCGTTCGCCGAGGGCACCTTCTACGGCGCGGGCAACGACACGATCGACTACGACCCGGCCTTCAAGGCCAAGGTGAAGTACGGCGAGGACGTCTACAAGAAGTTCACCTGGGTCGACTACAAGACCGCCACTCCGAAGCTCAACGAGTGGCAGCAGCGCTGGAACCAGATCTTCAAGTGAGCGGGAACCCCACAGTGACCAGCGACCCCGAAGCGGCCGGCGAAGCACCGGCCACGCCCGCCCCGGCCACCCCGCACATCGAGATCGAGAATCTCGCCGCCGGGTACGAGGGACAGCGGGTGCTCGACGTCGACCGGCTCTCCATCAGGCGCGGCGAGTTCCTGTCGATCCTCGGCCCCAGCGGCTGCGGCAAGACGACGCTGCTCAACAGCCTGGCCGGATTCGTCACCCCCACCGGGGGACGGATCACGCTGGACGGCGTCGATCTCACCGACGTCCCCACCCACCGCAGGGGCCTCGGTCTGGTCTTCCAGAACTACGCGCTCTTTCCGCACATGACCGTCGCCGACAACGTCGCGTACGGGCTGAGGGTGCGGCGGGTGGAGCGCGCCGAGCGGGACGAGCGGGTCACCGAGTCGCTGCGCCTGGTCGGTCTTGAGCAGTACGCGGGCCGCCGGCCCAAGCAGCTCTCGGGCGGCCAGCAGCAGCGCGTCGCCGTGGCGCGGGCGCTGGCCACCCGGCCCGCCGTGCTGCTGCTCGACGAGCCGCTGTCGAACCTGGACGCGAAGCTGCGCCGCGAGATGCGGGTGGAGCTGCGCGAGCTGCAGCAGCGGCTCGGCATCACGATGGTCTTCGTCACGCACGACCAGGAGGAGGCGATGTCGCTGTCCGACCGGATCGCGGTGATGAACGGCGGCCGGGTGGAGCAGCTCGGCTCGCCCACCGAGGTCTACCGGACCCCGGCCACCCGGTTCGTCGCCGAGTTCATCGGCGCGGCCAACATCCTGGAAGGCGCGGGCGCCGCCGACGGAACGCTCGTCGTGGGCGGCGTCCGGCTCGACTCGGGGCTGGCCTCGCTGCGGGACGGCGCGCCGGTCACCCTGGCGGTACGGCCCGAGCGGGTCGTGCTGGCCCCGGGCGGTGCCCCGGACCCGGCCGCGTTCCCGGCCGGGAGCGCCGCTCGCGGCTCCGGCATCGTCGGCTACCGGGCCTTCACCGGCGAGGCGTGGCAGGCGCAGATCGTGGTGGCGGAGGGCGTCGCGCTCAACGCCCGTACGGCGCAGGAGCCACCGGCCGTCGGGGCTTCGGTCTCCTTCGGCTGGGGCCCGGACGATGTGATCCGGCTCGGGGACGACGCCGGGGACGACGCCGGGGACGACGCCGGGGACAACGCTGGTGACGATGCCGGGGACGATGCCGGGGACGATGCCGGGGACGACCGGTCTTCGCTGCGGAAGCCGGCCGCATGAGCGCGCCCGCGACCGCCCCCGTCGACGGGCCCACCGACAAGACAGGCGACAAGACCGGCGGCGAGACCGGCGGCGAGACCGGCGACAAGACCGCCGGGAAGACCGCCCGCAAGCGCTACGGGGTGCGCGGGCTGCTGCCCGTGACCCCCGTCGTGGTGTTCCTGCTGGCCCTGTTCGTGGTGCCGCTGGTGCGGGTGTTCGCGCTCAGCCTGCACCCGGTGGACGCGAACGGCTATCCGCTCGACGGCTACTCCTTCGTGCAGTACCGCAGGGTCTTCACCGAGTCGTTCTTCTCCGAGGCCCTGTGGCACAGCCTGGGCACCGCGCTGCTGGTGACCGTCCTGTGCGTGCTGCTCGGCTTCCCGGCCGCCTACGCGCTCTCCCGGGCCCGCCAGGGCGTGGTGCGCACCCTGCTGTTCGTGGCGGTCGTCTCGCCGTTGCTGACCAGCGTCGTCGTGCGCAGCTACGGCTGGGTCGTGCTGTTCTCGGCGAACGGCGCGGTGAACCGCGTCCTGGTCGGGCTCGGTCTGCTGGACCAGCCCGCGCGCCTGCTGACCAGCTACTTCGTGGTGGTCGTCTCGGTCGTCCACGTCATGCTGCCGTTCGCGATCCTGCCGCTGACCACCGCGCTCGGCGGGATCGACGACAATCTGCGGCGCGCCTCGCGGAGCCTGGGCGCGGGTCCGGTCCGTACCTTCTGGAAGGTCACGGTGCCGCTCAGCCTGCCCGGCATCGCCGTCGGGGCCACCGTGGTCTTCCCGCTGGCCATGGGCATCTACATCACCCCGCTGCTGGTCGGCGGCGCCAACCAGCCGCTGGCGGGGCTGCGGGTCTACTCGCAGATCACCAGCGTCTTCGACTATCCGGTGGCGGCGGCGCTCAGCCTCACGCTGTTGGTACTCACCCTGCTGGGCGTCTCCGCGCTCGGCACCGGGTTCCGCTTCTGGGAACGGAGACTCCATGGCTGACACCTCGCGCGCCCCGCGCTCCCCGCGCGCGCTGCGCCGTGCCGGGCGCGTCGCGGCGTGGCTGCCCGCCGCCGCCGTCTTCGTCTTCCTGCTGGCGCCGCTGGCCGTGCTGGCGCTCAGCTCGCTCAACTCGACCAGTTCGCTGAGCTTCCCGCCGAGCGGTCTGTCGCTGCGCTGGTACGGCGAGGTGCTCTCGTCGCAGGACTGGCTGGTCTCGTTCCGGCTCAGCGGTGTGCTGGTGCTGCTGGTCGTGCTCACCACCGTCACCATCGGCACGCTCGCCGGGTACGGGCTGGTGCGCGGCGACTTCCCCGGGCGCGGGGTGCTCTCCGGGCTGGCGCTGGCCCCGCTGATGGTCCCCGAGATCATCATCGCGCTGGGGCTGCTCTACTACTTCCAGGGT
Source organism: Streptomyces corynorhini (assembly GCF_003346515.1). Lineage (GTDB taxonomy): Bacteria > Actinomycetota > Actinomycetes > Streptomycetales > Streptomycetaceae > Streptomyces > Streptomyces corynorhini. The sequence goes on along the minus strand of NZ_QQNA01000218.1, from coordinate 9,846 downwards.
CTCGGCCTGGTCAACACCCTGCCGGGGCTGTGGCTGGCGCACTCGCTGGTGGCGCTGCCCTTCGTGATCCGTACGGTGATGGTCAGCGCGCAGGCCCTCGATCCGACCCTGGAGCGGGCCGCCGCCACGCTCGGCGCCGGGCGGGCCCGTACGTTCCTCACGGTCACCCTGCCGCTGCTGCGGCCCGGCATCCTCGCGGGCGCGGTCTTCGCCGCCGTCACCTCGCTGGGCGAGGTCGCGGTCTCGGCGCTGGTGTCCGGGTCGAACACCACCACCGTGCCGGTACGGATCTTCTCCGCCGTGCAGTTCCAGCTCGACCCGTCCGTGGCCGCCGTCTCGACGCTGCTGATGCTCGCCAGCGTGCTGGTCCTGGTGGCGGTCGACCGGTTCACCAACTTCTCCGAGGTGCTCTGAACATGTCCGCTGACCCCGCTGGCCCCGTTGCCCCCACCGCCGCGACCCCGCGCGCCCGGGTCGGGATCGACGTGGGCGGTACGTTCACGGACTTCGTCCTCGCGCTGCCCGGCGACCCGCGCGGGCTGCTGCACCACAAGGAGCCCAGCACCCCCGACGACCCGGCGCGCGCGGTGGCCGACGGCATCGCCGCGGTACTCGGCCGGGCGGGGCTGGACGCCGGTGACCTCGCGTCGATCACGCACGGCACCACCATCGGGCTGAACGCGATCATCCAGCGGCGCGGCGCCCGGATCGCCCTCGTCGTCACCGAGGGATACCGGGACATCCTGGAGATCGGCCGCAGCCGCATGCCGTCCTCCTTCGATCTGCACGCCGCGAAGGAGGAGCCGCTCGTCCCCCGGGACCGGATCGTGGAGATCCCCGCGCGGCTCGGCCCCGACGGGCGCCCGGTCCGTACGCCCAGCGACGCGGAACTGGCCCGCGTCGCCGAGGAGCTGGCGGCCACCGGGGCCGAGGCGGCGGCCGTACTGGTCCTGCACGGCCACACCGACCCGGCCTTCGAGGCGGAGGTGACGGCCCGGCTCGGCGCGCTGCTGCCGCAGATGCCGCTGACCTCGTCGGCGGCGATCTGGCCGGAGGTGCGCGAGTTCGAGCGCGCGCTGGTGACCTGTCTCAACGTCTACATCCAGCCGCTGATGCGGCGTTACTTCGACCGGCTCGAAACCCTGCTGGACGGGCTCGGGGTGACGGCTCCCGTCTATATCGCCGCCTCCAATGGAGGGTCGCTCAGTCTGCGTTCGGCGGTCGAGCGGCCCATCGAGACCGTGCTGTCGGGTCCGGCGGCGGGCGTCACTGCGGCGACCCGGCTGGGCCGGGCCGCCGGGATCTCCCGGCTCGTCACCTTCGACATGGGCGGCACCAGCAGCGACATCGCGGTGGCCGTCGACGGCGAGCCGGAGTTCGCCACCCACACCACCATCGGCGGACTGCCGCTGATCCTGCCCGTGGTCGCGGTGAGCGCCATCGGCGCGGGCGGCGGCTCGGTGGTACGGGCGGACGAGCACGGCGTCCTCAAGGTGGGCCCGGAGAGCGCGGGAGCGGCCCCGGGGCCGGTCGCGTACGGCAGGGGCGGCACCCGTCCGACCGTCACCGACTGCTATCTGCACACCGGGGTCATCGACCCGGCGACGTTCCTGGGCGGCCGGATGACGCTGGACGCGCGCGCCGCGGCCCGCGCGCTGGGCGAGGTGGCGACGGGGCTGGGCTTCGGCTCCGGCTCCGGCTCCGGCTCCGGCGCGTCCGGTACGGGAGCGGATACGGGTACGAGTACGGGAGCGGACCGCGCGGCGGACGGCGCGCTGCGCGTCGCCACCGCCGGGATGGCCGTGGAGCTGCAGAAGACGCTGGCAGGACGCGGCCTGGACCCGGCCGAGTTCACCCTCGTACCGTTCGGCGGCGCGGGCCCCACCCACGCCGCCGTGCTGGCCGAGGAGGTCGGCATCCGCGAGATCGTCGTCCCGCCGACCGCCGCGACCTTCTGCGCGCTCGGCGCGGTCGGCGCCGATCTGCGCCGGGACTTCGCGCGCAGCCTGCGCCGCGAGCTGGACGACGCCTCGATCGCCACCCTGGACACCGTCCTGACCGGCCTCGAAGAGCAGGCGCGCGGCTGGCTCGCCGGGCAGGGACCGGCGGCAGGGGCGCCCGAACTGTCCCTGGCCGCCGACATGAGCTACCGGGGCCAGGCGTACGAGCTGCGGGTACCGCTGCCCGCGCCGCTCACCCAGGACGCGCTGCGCGAGGCGTTCCACACCGAGCACGAGCGGCTGTACGGCTTCCGCGACACGGACGCCGCGATCAGCCTCGGCACCGCGCGCCTCGCCATCAGCTCGGCGGGGCCCGAGATCGTACCGGCGGCCACGCCCGTCGGCGCGCGTACGGAGCCGCCCGTCCCGGCCGGACACCGTACGGTCCTGCTCGCCGGGCGGCGGGTCACCGCCGAGGTGCACCGGCGCGAGGCGCTGCGCCCCGGGCAGAGCCTGCCGGGACCGGCCGTGATCGAGCAGGACGACACCACCGTGCTGGTGCCGCCGGAGTGGACGGCCGGGGTGGACCCGCTCGGCAACCTCCGTCTCACCCGCTCCTGATCCTGATCAGCACCCGACCCACGCAACGGCAAGGAAGCACCCGCCCATGAAGCTCGACCCGGTCACCCTGGAGATCATCGGCAACAAGCTCGGCGCGCTGACCGAGGAGATGTGCCTCACCCTCCAGCGCACCAGCCGCTCCCTGTACGTCAAGGAGACCGCCGACTTCTGCTGCGCGCTCGCCGGGCCCGACGGGCGCTTCACCGCCTACCCGCGCGGCATCGGCGTCTCCGGCTTCGTCGGGCTCGACGTGCGCACGGCCGTCGAGCACGTGGGGCCGCTGGAGCCGGGCGACGTGATCATCACCAACGATCCGTACACCTCGGGCGGTCTCGCCACCCACCTGCCGGACATCCAGCTGATCGAGCCCTACTTCCACGAGGGCGAGATCGCCGGGTACGGCTGGGCGTTCATCCACTGTTCCGACATCGGCGGCCGGGTGCCCAGCAGCCTCGCGCCGACCAACCACGAGATCTACCAGGAGGGCCTGCGGATACCGCCGGTCAAGCTGGTACGGGCCGGTGAGCCCAGCCGGGACATCGCCGCCCTGCTCGCCGCGAACAGCCGCACCCCCGAGGCCAACGACGGCGATCTGCGCGCCATGCTCGCCGCGCTGCGCACCGGCCGCGAGCGGCTCGCCCGGGTGATCGAGCGGCACGGCGCGGCCGAGGTCGCCGCCGCCCACACGGACCTCGTGGAATACACGGCGCAGAAGGCGCGGGCGGCGCTCGCCGGGCTGCGCGACGGCACCTACCGGTTCACCGACTACCTGGACGACGACGCCGTCTCCTCCGTACCGGTGCGTATCTCCGTGGCCGCCACCCTCGACCGGGGGGCGCTGCACCTGGACTTCACCGGCACCGACCCGCAGGTCGCGGCGGCCTTCAACATCGCCAGCCACGGGCGGGCGCACGCCTGGATCACCACCCGGGTGCTCGCGCTGATCTGCACCCTGGACCCGGCGATCCCGCTGAACGGCGGGCTGATCAGGCCGGTGACCGTCACCGCCCCCGAGGGCTCGGTCGTCAACGCCTCGGCGCCCGCCGCCGTCGGCATCCGGCACGCCACCGCGTCCCGCGTCAACGACGCGCTCGGCGGCGCGCTCGGCCTGGCGGCGCCCGAGGTGATGCCCGCCGCGAGCAGCGGCCTCGTCGTCCCCGTCGTCGTCGCCGAGAACGCGCCGGGCGGCGGGCAGAACGTCCAGGTGCTGGAGCCCATGGTCGGCGGCACGGGCGCGCGGGAGGGCGCGGACGGGGTGGACGGGCGCGACAGCGGCATCTCCAACCTGGCCAACAACCCGGTGGAGACCGTCGAGACGGAGATCGGCGCGGAGATCGTCCGCTACGCGCTGCGCCCCGACTCAGGCGGCCCGGGACGCTGGCGCGGCGGCTGCGGTCTGGAACTCGTCTTCCGGATCCTCGGCGACGACTGCCGACTGCTCGCGCGCGGCCTGGAACGCATGCGGTTCCGCCCGTGGGGCGCGGCGAGCGGCGGTCCCGGTGTCCCGGCCGAACTGGTCGTCAACGAGGGCGGGGACGACGAGCGGCGCCACCAGAAGATCGACATGGTGACACTGCGCAGGGGCGACACGGTCACCTTGCGCACCTCGGGCGCGGGCGGCTACGGCGATCCGTGGACCCGCGACCCGGAGGCGGTGCTGGACGACGTACGGCGCGGGCTGGTCACCGAGCGGGCCGCCGCCCGGGACTACGGCGTGGCGATCACCACCGGCGCCGACGGCCGCCCGGCGCCCGACGGACCGGCCACCACCGAGCTGCGCCGCACCCCACCGCCCGCCACCCCCGGCGCGGGCCCCGAGCGCGCCGCCTGGGACACGGTGCACTCGACGGAGGCCGCGGACCGGCTGGTCGCGGCGCTCTTCGGCCTCCCGGCGGCGGGCCGGTACGCGCGCCGGGCGGCGATCCACACGGCGGTGCTGGCCGAACTGCCGGAGGGCTTCCCCTCGACGGCGCGGACGGCCCCGGCCTCCGAGGCTCAACTGACGGCGGCGCGCACGGTGCTGGCGCGGCTGACGGCCGAACTGGAAGCGGAGACACGTCGGTCCGAGGCGCCCGTCCAGGCCCTGTCTTCAAAGTAGCGCCGTCCGCCCGAAGGGCGGGGCCCGCGGCGTCCGGTGCGTGCGATCGCAAGGCCGTGTGTGCTGATCGCCGCGCTGACGGCGTACGCGCCGGCCCGTCGGGACCGTCCGCCCCGGTCCCGGGACTCGCCTCGGACGCGGCCCCGATCAGCCGAGGCGTGAGACCTCGCGCAGCGCGGAGCCCACGGCCGCCAGGTCCGCGTCCGAGGCGAGTCCCGCGTGGTACAGGCGCAGTTCGGTCGCGCCGAGCGCCTTCGCGCGGGCCGCGTTCCCGGCGAGTCCTCCGGGGTCGCCGCCCATGCCCCGGACGACACCGAGGTTGGCGGCCAGTACGGAGGTGTCGTCCCGGTGGTCCGCGAAGGGGCCGAGCATCGCCTCGGCGGCGCCCGCGGAGCAGGGCAGGACGACGCCGTCCGCGACGCGCAGGATGTGCGCGGGGTCCACTCCGGCGTTGGCCCCCGTGCGGTACGCGGCGGGGTCGGCGTGCAGCAGCACCTGGAAGCCGGGCCGTGCCTCGGCCCGTACGGCGGCGACCGCCGCCTCCTGGAGCGTACGGGCGACCCCGCCGCGCCAGTCGGCGGCGAGCGCGGCGAGATCCGCGCCGAGGAGCTTCTCGACGGCCGTCCAGCCGGCCTCGGTGGAGCCGGTGGCCCAGCCGGGCGCGAGCGCGCGCCGTACGGTGTCGGCGAGTTGGTCCGGGTCGCCGCCGAGACCGGCGTAGCCCGCACGGCAGACGGCGCAGAAGCAGAGCGACATCAGGTACTGGGCCGCGTCGCCGAGCGCGGCGCCGCCGGTCTTGTCGTGGGCGTGCAGGTGCGCGAATCCGTACCAGCCGCAGGACTCCAGCTCGACGCCGCTCGCCCCGGGGCGTACGGCCGCCTCGGCGGCCAGCTCCACGAGGTACGCGGCGACGGCGGGCCGCGCGACACAGGGCGCCCAGGGGTAGCGGTCGCCGTACGCGTTGACCACGGAGGTGTCGGGGTGTTCTGCGCCGAGGCGGGAGCTGTGCGCGAGGACGACCCAGCTGTGCACGTCGAGACCGGCGGCGGCGAGCGACTCGGCGGCCTCGCCGTACGCGTCGCCCGGCGCCCAGTCGCCCGCCGGGTGGGGGCGCACCGGGTGGCCCGCCCACCGCGCGGGGTCGGGCGGGTAGAGGACGGCGGCGTACTCGGCGGTGACGACGCGGTGGCGCGGATGGCGCGGGGTGAGCGCGCGAGTGGAGTGGTAGGCGGCGGCGAGGGTGACCTGCCGGACGCCGAGGTCCGCGATCCGGGCCGGGGCGGCGGGGTCGCCCACCACGTCCCAGGGGTAGAGAAACACCGAGGTCTTCACGCGCCGGTCTCCTTGTCGTCCGCGGGTACGCGCGGCTCGCCCGCCGGGTCCCGTCCCTCGCTCCCGGACAGCCGCGCGAGCAGGGCGCGGCCCCGTTCGACGATCCCGGCGAGTTCCTCGATGTGCGCGGGGTCGGGCTCGCTCAGGGGCGGCCGTACGCCGCCGACGTCCAGCCCGCCCAGTCTGACACCCGCCTTGACGAGCGAGACGGCGTATCCCTTTCCCTTGGACCGCAGTTCGACCAGCGGGCGGTAGAAGCCGTCCAGCAGCCGGTTGACGGTCGTGTCGTCGCCCGTGGTCAGGGCCCGGTGGAAGGCGAGGGCGATCTCGGGGACGAAGCAGAAGACGGCGGAGGAGTAGAGGGTGATGCCGAGCCCCCGGTAGGCGAGGGCGGTGAGTTCGGCCGTGGGCAGCCCGTTGAAGAAGAGGAAGTCGCGGTCGGGCCGTTCGGTGCGTACGGCGCTCACGATGCGCTGTGTCAGCTCCAGATCGCCGTGGCCGTCCTTGAGTCCGGCGACGCCCTCCACCCCGGCCAGCGCGACGACGGTCCGCGGGGTGAGGACCGCGTTGTCGCGCTGGTAGACGACGGTCTCCAGGGAGGTGGCGGCGGCCAGTTCGGTGTAGTGGCGCAGCAGTCCCCGCTGATCGGCGGTGACGAGGTACGGCGGCATGGCGAGCAGCCCGTCGGCACCGGCCTCCTCGGCGGCCCGCGCGTACTGGACCGCGAGCGCCGTACCGTAGCCCGCGCCCGCGACGACGGGGATCCGGCCGGCGGTCTCCTCGACGGCGGCGGCGACGCAGTCGCGGAACTCCGCGGGGTTCAGGGCGTGGAACTCGCCGGTGCCGCAGCACGCGAAGACGGCGGCGGCCCCCGCCTCGACGCCGCGCCGGACGTGCTCGCGGTAGACGGCGGGGTCCGGGCCGCCGTCCGGGCCGTACGCGGTGACGGGGAAGAACAGCGGCCCGGCCACCCGGGTGAGCCGGTCGGCGAGCGGGGCTGAGGTCACGGGCACTCCCTGGCCGTGCGGCGAGCGGCTGACCACTCGTGCACGATGGTGATCGATGTCCATATCCCTGAACATCGCACGCTAAGGCAGCCTCTCCGGGCCGGTCAAGACACGGAAACGGGACTCGCCGACGGATTCTCCCCCTGTCGCGCGGCACTTGACGGCGGTTCGCCACGCTCCATAAGTTGTCCACGCATGTGAATGACAGCTGCGCATATGAGTCGCGTTCGAGTCCGGGATCCGGGCGCGGATCCGAGCCGTCGAGGAGAAACCCCCATGCCCGCACCCCGCACCGTCCTGCTGACCGGCGCCGCCGGGGGCCTCGGCACCCTGATGCGGGGGCTGTTGCCCGCGTACGGCTACGAACTGCGGCTCTTCGACGCCACCCCCATCGAGGGCGAACCGGACGCCATCACCGCCGATCTCGCGGACCACGAGGCGCTGCGCGAGGCCGTACGGGGAGTCGACGCGATCATCCACCTCGCGGGCATCTCGCTGGAGGCGTCCTTCGACAAGATCCTGCGCGCCAACATCGCGGGCACGTACAACCTGTACGAGGCGGCCCGCGCCGAAGGGGTGCGCCGGACGGTCTTCGCGTCCAGCAACCACGCGGTGGGCTTCACCCCGCGCCCGGAGGACGGCGATCCGCTCATCCCGGTCGGCACCCCGCGCCGCCCCGACACGTTCTACGGCCTCTCCAAGTGCTTCGGCGAGGACCTGTCCCAGTTCTACTGGGACAAGTACGGCCAGGAGACCGTCTCCGTGCGCATCGGCTCCTGCTTCCTGGAGCCCACCTCGGTGCGCATGCTCTCCATCTGGCTGAGCCCCGGGGACTGCGCCCGGCTCTTCCACGCCGCGCTCACCGCCGAGGACGTCGGCCACAGCATCGTGTACGGCTCGTCGGCCAACACCCGGCTCTGGTGGGACCTGACGAGCGCGCGGGCGCTGGGGTACGAACCCGAGGACGACTCGGAGCAGTACGCGGCGAAGCTCGTCGCCGCCCACGGCGAGTTGGACCCGGCCCGCCACCCGGACCACGCGTACCTGGGCGGCGCGTTCGTCACCGACCCGCCGCGGTGGCCGTACTGACCGGGCGTGAGGGCGGGGCGAGGACGCGGGCGGGGCGAGGACGCGGCCGGGTCGAGGACGCGGCCGGAGCGAGGACGCGGCCGGGGCGAAGGCGCGGCCGGGGACGACACGCTCGGGTAAGGGAACGGCAAAGCGGGGCCGTTCGTTACACGCGGCATGACAGCAATGACCCCAGGCTCGAACATTCCCCTGCCCACCGCCCAAGTGGCCGTGGACGTCGCCGCGCCCGTGCGGCTCGACGTGTCGGGCCTGCTGCTCACCGGTGACGGCAAGGTGCGCTCGGACGACGACTTCATCTTCTACAACCAGCCGACGGGCTCCGGCGTGAGCTACCGCTCGGGCGGCGGCACGGCGCCCGACGCGATCGTCATCGACACGGCGGCCGTCCCGGCCGGCATCGAGAAGATCGTCGTCACCGCGTCCCCGGACGAGGCGGGCCAGAGCTTCCAGGGCATCGAGCCCACCGCCACCATCCGCGACGCCGCGACCGGCGCCCCGCTGGCCACCTTCACGCCGCCCAGGCTGAGCGCCGAGACCGCCCTGGTGATCGTGGAGGTCTATCTGCGCAACGGCGCCTGGAAGGCCCGTGCGGTCGGCCAGGGGTACGCGAACGGACTGGCGGGCATCGCCACCGACTTCGGCGTCTCGGTCGAGGAGCCCGCGCCCGCCCCGGCGACCGCGCCCGGCAGCGGCAAGGTCAACCTGGACAAGGGCCGCGTCAGCCTCAAGAAGAACGAGACGGTGTCGCTGGTCAAGGCGGGCCGCCCCCTGCTCAGCCAGGTCAGGATGGGCCTCGGCTGGGAGCCCGCGTACAGCGGCAGCGACATCGACCTCGACGCCTCCGTCATCGCCTACGGCCCCAACCGGGACCACGTGGACAGCTGCTACTTCGGCAAGCTGTCCATCCTCAACGGAGCGATCAAGCACTCGGGTGACAACCTCACCGGCGACGGCTCGGGCGACGACGAGGTGATCGTGGTGGACCTCGGCCGGATCCCCCCGGAGGCGTCCGGTCTGGTCTTCACGGTCAATTCCTTCTCGGGCCAGAAGTTCACCGAGGTCTCCAAGGCCTACTGCCGCCTGGTCGACGCGGCCACCGACGAGGAGCTGGTCCGCTTCGACCTGACCGGCGCCGAGCCGCAGACCGGCGTAATGATGGCGAAGCTGATCCGCCAGTTCTCCGGCGAGTGGGAGATGACGGCCATGGGCGAGTTCGTCAAGTCCCGCACCGTACGGGGGATGGTGAAGCCCGCCGCGAAGAGCCTGTGACGGAGGCGATCACAAGTCCGTGACGGAAGCGATCACCCGATCGGGTGACAGGCCGTGCCCCTGGGCCACCGCGGGTCCTGATGGTCCGCGGCACGACTCCCAGGGGCTCGGCCTACCGGGGCAGCACGCCCTGGCTCCCGGACGGGCTTCAGAGCTTGGTCAGTTTGGAGAAGGGGCTCAGGATCCTCCCCTGACGCCCCGAGAAATCGATGAGCACAGCGTGTTCGCCCTCGACTCCGATGACTCTTCCCAACCCGAACTGATCGTGGGAGACACGGTCCCCCACATCGAACTGCTCGGGCGGGGGTGAGGCCGGGGCCTGGCGGTTGAAGGGACTGGACGGCAGGTGGCGCCGGGATCCGGCTGACTTTGTCATTACTTTGAGTATGCGCCCAATGAGGGCCGCCGCGCCATGCCCGATCAACCACGGGCCCCCGGATCACCCCTCCCACAGGGGTCTACGAACAAATTCTTTACCCTCGCCCCGGCC
>NZ_QQNA01000217.1 GCF_003346515.1 Streptomyces corynorhini | reverse complement strand
CGTACCGTCAGCGGCGGGCCGTCACCGAGCCCTCCACCGCGAACAGCCGTTCCTCCACCTGGTCGAGGGCCAGCCGCAGCGCGCCCGTCGCCACCGCCGCCTCGCCGAGCAGCGACAGCGTCACCCTCGGCGGGCGCAGACAGCAGCGCGACAGCTCGTGGCGCAACGGGTCGAGGACCCCGTCCAGCCCCGCCGCCCAGCCCCCGATCACCACCAGCTCCGGATCGAGCGCCAGCACCAGCGCCGCCACGTCGTGCGTCAGCCGCTCGATGAACCGCTCGACGGCCCTCATCGCCCCGGCGTCACCCTCCTTGGCGCGGGCGAAGACATCGGCCACCGCCTGCTCGTCCAGCGGGTGCAGCGGTTCGTCCGTCGTGGACAGCAGCGTCTCCGGGGTCACCCCGCGCCCCAGCAGATGCAGCGCCCCGATCTCACCGGCGGCGCCACCGAACCCCCGGTGCAGCCGCCCGCCGATCAGCGCCCCGGCCCCGGGGCTCAGCCCGGCCAGGACGAACACCACATCGTCCGAGTCGCTCGCCGCGCCCTTCCACTGCTCCGCCACCGCCGCCGCGTTGGCGTCGTTCTCCACCAGCACCGGGCAGCTGAACGAGCGGCGCAGCCGTTCGCCCAGGGCGAGCCCCGTCCACTGCGGCAGCGCCGTGCCCAGCCGGACGGTCCCGTCGGCCTCCACGATGCCGGGGCTGCCGACGCCGACGGCCCGCAGGGAGCTGTGCGCCACCCCCGCGCTCTCCAGCACATCGGCGACGACGAGTCTGACGCGCTCCAGGCGTTCGTCCGCGTCGGCCGTCTCCGTGACCTCCCGCGCGCCCGCGCCGACGATCCGGCCGTCCAGCCCGGAGACCAGCGCGGCGACCCGGTGCGACCCGATCTCGATGCCGAGCAGGTGTCCGGCCTCGGCCCGGAATCTGAACCGCCGTGCCGGACGCCCCTGCTTGCGGGCCTCGCCCTCCTCCGGAGCGCACTCGGCGACCAGACCTGCCTCGGCCAGCCCTTCCACCACTCCCTCGACCGTCGGCCGGGAGAGCCCGGTGACCCGGGTCAGATCGGTGAGCGTGAGGGAGCCCGCGTCCCGCAGGGCGTGCAGCACCACGGCGGAGTTGATCCGCCGCAGCAGGGAAGGGTCTCCGCCGGTCAGCCGCCCCACGGTATGTCCTCCCAGCTCGTGCGCTCGTGAGGCGGATCGTACTCGGTGCCCGACGGCGCTGCGAGTGGTCCGCGTCACCCGTCCCGCGCCCCGTGGACGGCTGACGGGCAGCCAATTGTCAGTGGCCGAAGGTTTACTGGACCCATGACCACCGCACAGCACCTCGCCGTCATCGAGTTGCTGCGCGCCGCCGCCTTTCCGGCGGTGCGCGGCCCCACCGCGCTGGGCACCGGCGGGCCCGGATTCCACCTGGTGGAGCTGGCCGGGGGAGCGGATCCCGAGCAGTGCGGCGCCGAGCACACCGCGCTGGTCGACCTGCTGGCCGTCCGGCTGGGCGAGCCCGACGTCCTGAGCCTCTGGAGCCTCCAGGCCCGGGTCACCGGCGGCGAGGAGATACCGGAGCCGTGGCGGGAGCTGAGCGGCGGCCCCCGGTGGCTCCACCTGTGGTGGACCGGGGGCCGCTGGCTCGCGGTGGGGCTGGCGGACGGGTCGGCGCGGTGGGGGACGGACGGCGCGGGATGCCGGCTGATCGCGGCCGTCACGGAGACGGATCCTCCGTAGGAGGGCGTGCGCCGGGCACACGGAGCCGGGCACACGGATGCCGGGCACACGGATCCCGGGCACACGGATCCCGGGCACACGGATCCCGGGCACACGGATCCCTGGCACACGGATCCCTGGCCGGGTCAGTCGCCGACCTTCTCCAACCGGTCGCCGGGCACCGTTTCCTCCTGGCGGGCGCGGGCCCCACCCGGGTCGGTGGCGTCGTACGGCAGGTTCAGATCGCGGTCGCGCGTCTCCGGCGCCATCCGGGTGGCGACGAGGCTGACCGTCGTGATCAGCGTCATGTAGACGGCGACCGGTATCCACGACCCGGAGAACGCGGTGACGAGCGCGGTGCAGACCAGCGGCGCCACACCGCCGCCGATCACCGAGGAGAACTCGCGGCCCAGCGTGACCCCGGCGTACCGGTAGCGGTTGCCGAACAGTTCGGGGAAGAAGCTCATCTGGACGCCGACCGCGCCCTGACAGGCCAGGATGAAGCCGATGACGATCGCCACGGTGATCGCTGTCTTCGACCCGGAGTTCAGCGCGACGAAGGTGGGCACCGGCAGCAGCACCAGCGCGCTGAGAATCGTGGTGTAGACCGGCTTGCGGCCGAAGCGGTCGGAGAGAGTGCCGAAGCCGAGCGCCGCGATGCCGCCGCAGACCGCTCCCAGCAGCAGCACCTCCGGCACGAACTTCTTGTCCACGCCCACCGTCGTGACCAGATAGGAGGCCATGAAGACCTGGTAGGTGTACGACTGCGTGCTGATGCCCCAGTTCATGAAGAGGACCAGCAGCATCGGCCTGCGGCCGACTGTGAGTACCTCCTTCACCGGGGAGGCGGGCCGCTCCCGCTTCTCCTTCAGCTCCTGGAAGACGGGGCTCTCGTTGAGCTTGCGCCGGATGACCATGGCGACGACGGTCACGACCAGACTGCTGCCGAAGACCAGCCGCCAGCCCCAGCTCATCAGCGCGTCGTCCGACAGCCGCTGGGCGAGGATCCAGGCGACGGCGCCCAGCGGCTGTCGGACGAC
>NZ_QQNA01000216.1 GCF_003346515.1 Streptomyces corynorhini | reverse complement strand
CGCCCCCGCCCTGGCCGACGAGGGCATCCACATCATCCGCTGGCCCGAGCTGACCGAGAAGGAACAGGCACGCCTGTTCACCCTCTTCCGCCAGCAGATCTTCCCGGTCCTCACCCCGCTCGCCGTGGACCCGGCCCACCCCTTCCCGTATATCTCCGGCCTGTCCCTGAACCTGGCCGTCGTCGTACGCAACCCGGTCACCGGCCACCGCCACTTCGCGCGCGTCAAGGTGCCGCCGCTGCTCGCCCGCTTCCTCGAAGCCTCGCCGCAGCGCTACGTGCCGCTCGAAGACGTGATCGCGGCGCACCTGGAGGAGCTGTTCCCGGGGATGGAGGTGCTCGCGCACCACATGTTCCGGGTCACCCGCAACGAGGACCTGGAGGTCGAGGAGGACGACGCCGAGAACCTCCTGAAGGCGCTGGAGAAAGAGCTGATGCGGCGCCGCTTCGGGCCGCCCGTGCGCCTGGAGGTCGAGGAGTCCATCGACCCGTACATCCTCGACCTGCTGGTGCGCGAGCTGAAGGTGTCCGACGCGGAGGTGTACCCGCTGCCGGGGCCGCTCGACCTGACCGCGCTGTTCGGGATCTCGGCGCTGGACCGGCCCGAGCTGAAGTTCCCCAAGTTCATCGCGGGCACCCACCGCGATCTCGCCGAGGTGGAGTCCGCCTCGGCGCCGGACATCTTCGCCGCGCTGCGCGAGCGCGATGTCCTGCTGCACCACCCGTACGACTCGTTCTCCACCTCCGTCCAGGCGTTCCTGGAGCAGGCGGCGGCCGACCCGGACGTCCTCGCCATCAAGCAGACGCTGTACCGGACCTCGGGCGACTCGCCGATAGTCGACGCGCTGATCGACGCCGCCGAGTCGGGCAAGCAGGTCCTGGTGCTGGTCGAGATCAAGGCGCGCTTCGACGAGCAGGCGAACATCAAGTGGGCGCGCAAGCTGGAGGAGTCCGGCTGCCACGTCGTCTACGGCCTGGTCGGGCTGAAGACGCACTGCAAACTCTCCCTGGTGGTACGGCAGGAGGGCGAGAACCTGCGCCGCTACAGCCACGTCGGCACCGGCAACTACCACCCGAAGACCGCGCGGCTCTACGAGGACCTCGGGCTGCTCACGGCGGACCCGCAGGTCGGCGCCGACCTCTCCGACCTGTTCAACCGGCTGTCGGGCTACTCGCGCAGGGAGACCTACCGCAGGCTGCTGGTCGCGCCGAAGTCGCTGCGCGACGGGCTGGTCGCCCGGATCAACAAGGAAGCCGCGCACCAGCACGCCGGGCGCCCCGCCTACGTCCGGATCAAGGTCAACTCGATGGTCGACGAGGCCGTCATCGACGCCTGTTACCGGGCGGCGCGGGCGGGCGTGCCGGTGGACATCTGGGTGCGCGGGATCTGCGCGGTACGGCCGGGGGTGGCCGGGCTCTCGGAGAACATCCGGGTCCGTTCGGTGCTGGGGCGCTTCCTTGAGCACTCCCGGGTCTTCGCCTTCGGCAACGGCGGCGAGCCCGAGGTGTGGCTGGGCAGCGCCGACATGATGCACCGCAACCTCGACCGCAGGATCGAGGCCCTGGTCCGGATCTCCGACCCGGCCCACCGCGCGGCCATCACCCGGCTGCTGGAGACCGGCATGTCCGACTCCACGTCCTCCTGGCACCTGGGCGCGGACGGCAACTGGACGCGGCACTCCACCGACGCGGAGGGCCGGCCGCTGCGGAACGTACAGGAAATGCTCATTGACGCCCGGAGGCGCCGGCGTGCAGCACCATGAAGCGGACACCGACCGCGCCACCGCCCGCGCCACCGACCGCCCCGGCGACCGCGCCGCCGCCCGCGCCGCCGTCCCGGTGAGCGCGGAGGACCTGACCGAAGGACTCGGCGAAGGACTCGGCGGGGAAATCGGCGGCGGACTCAGCGGGGGCGACCTGCTCGCCGGATATCTGCACTCGCGCGCCGGTGACTTCCTGCGCGGACTGCGGCTGTACGGCGAGAGCGGCGCGGACACCGCGTCGGCCGACGCGGCGGCCCGTACGCTGCGCGGCGCGGCGCGGCGGATCGGCGGCGGGCTGCACACGTTCCGGCCGCTGCTGGACCCCGGCTGGGCCGACTCGTTCCGTACGGAGCTGGGCTGGCTCTCCGGCACCCTCGCCCAGGAACACGCGTGCGCCGCGCGGCTGCGGCGGCTGCTCGGCGCGCTGGCCCGGCTGTCGGGCGGCGGGCCGGGCGAGGCCGGTGGGGCGACGCTGCCCGGGGCCCGTACGGAGACGCCGCCGCAGGGGCCGCCCGCGGCCGGTCCACCGCAGGGCTCGCTGACCGTCGGGGCGTCACGGGCGGGCGCGCTGCTCGAACGCCAACTGACGCTGGCCCGCACCCGCGCCCACTCCACGACCCTCCAGGCGCTCGGCTCTTCGCGCTTCCACGCGGTGGCCGACACCGTGGCCGTGCTCGCCTCCGAAGTGCTGCTGTCACCGCGCGCCGAGGCGCCCGCCGCCGATGTCCTGACCGCCTCGGTGGCGGCCACCGAGCACCGGCTGCTGGACGCCGTGGCCGCACTCCCGCTGGCCCGCGCGGCCCATCCGTACAACTCCGACGCCCTCGTGCACGGCCTGGCCACCGCCGCCGACGGCGAGGCGCAGGACGCCCCGTGGCACCGCGTACGCCGCCTCCTGCGCATGCACCGCTACGCCCAGGAGGTCTGGTGCGAGGGCCTGCCCCCCGACCCTGCGCTGCACGCGGCGGGCCAGGCCCTGGACCGCCACCGCGACGCCGCCGAAGCCGCCGCCGCCGCCGCGAACGCGGCCCGTACCCCCCGGATCGCGCCCGCGACGGCCTACGCGCTCGGCGTCCTCCACGCCGACCAGCGCCACGAGGTCGAGGCGGCGCGCTACGCGTTCCAGCAGCTCTGGCAGCAGACGGGGGCCCGCCGATGACTAGGGCGTGTTTCGAAAGTCCCGTACGCGCGGCGGGCTGCGTCCTGTGGCGCCGGTCGCCCTCGGGAGCGGGCGGGATCGAGATCTGTCTGGTCCACCGGCCCAAGTACGACGACTGGTCCCACCCGAAGGGCAAACTCAAGCGCGGCGAGTCCCTTCTGCCCGCGGCGCTCCGCGAGGTGCTGGAGGAGACGGGCCACCACTGCGCCCCCGGCCCCCTGCTGGACACCGTCCGCTACGAGGCCCAGGGCCGCCCCAAGGAAGTCACCTACTGGGCGGCCGAGGCGTCCACGGGCACGTTCACCCCGAACGACGAGGTCGACGAGGTCCGCTGGCTCCCGCCGCCCGCGGCCCGCCCACGCCTCACCCAGCCCAGGGACCGTCTCCTGCTGGACGCGCTGCTGGCCTCGCTGCACCTGACCTGAGCGGGCGCCCGCGCGCCGTACGGGCCGCGGAGGCCGGTTTCGCGCGCGGTCAGGCGTCCGACGCGGGCAGCGGCCCGCTCTTCGCACCGGCACCGCTCTCGGCCCCGGCCTGCCGCCCGTCGGCCCGCTCCTCCGCCGCCCGCTCCTCCTCCGCCCGCTCCGCCTGCGCCTCCTGCTCCTTCTCGTCCTCCGGCTCGTCCTCCGGCACCGCCTCCTCGTGGAGTTCGCGCAGGAACCAGGTCATGACGAACCCGACCAGCAGCACCGCGCCGCCGACGAGGAACATGACGTGGAAGCCGTGGGCGAAGGACTCCGTCACCGGCTGGAGCAGCCGAGGGTCCACGCCGTTCAGCAAGGACGTGTCATCGAGGTCGATCCCCGCGCCGTGGCCCGACTCGACCATCTTCAGGAAGCGGTGGTTGGCGGGGTCACCGGTGATCGCGGGGTCGGTCAGGACGCTCTCGAAGCGGGAGGTGCGCACCAGGTCGGCAAGGCGGCCGAGCGCCACCGCGAACATCACGGAGAACAGGACCACGATGCCGGTGGAGCCGCCGATCTGCCGGCACAGGCCGGAGGCGCCGTTCGCCACGCCCAGCTGGCTCTTGGGTGCCGCGTTCTGCATGGCCAGCGTGATGACGGTCTGGGACAGGCCGATACCGACGCCGAGCCAGAGGACGATCAGCACGATGACCCACATCGGGGTCGGCGCATCGGCGGTGGCCATGGTCAGCATCGCGCCGGCCATCGAGCCCAGGCCGACGACGGCCAGCTTCTTGAACCGGCCCGAAGACGCGATGAGCTTGCCGGAGACCACCTGGGAGGCGATGGTGCCCAGCATGAACGGGATCACCACCAGCCCGGCCTGGGTCGGGCTGCGCCCCTGCACCATCTGGAGAAACAGCGGCAGAGTGGTGACCGTACCGAAGATGCCGACGCCGATCGTGAAGTTGACCGCCGACGTCAGAGCGATGCCGCCCCGCCGGAAGAGCCCCAGCGGCAGGACGGCCTCGTCGCCCCGGCGCAGCTCGACGGGGATGAAGACCGCCAGCCCCGCCACGCCCAGCGCGAGGAGGCCGAGGGCGGCAGGCGAGCCCCAGCCCCAGACGCGGCCCCGCTCCGCCAGGATCAGCAGGGGCACCAGGCACAGCGTCAGAGCCGCCGCGCCCAGCACGTCCATGCGGTGCTCGCGCCGCTCGTGCGGCAGGTTCAGCGCCTTGCGCACGGTGACCAGGGCCAGCAGGCCCAGCGGCACGTTGAGCAGGAACACCCAGCGCCAGCCGTCGATGCCGAGGACCTCGCCCGCCCCCGCGAAGAAACCGCCCGCCAGCGGGCCGACGACGCTGGCCACCACCCAGGCCATCTGCAGGAAGGCGAAGTAGCGGCCACGCTCGCGCACCGGCGCCAGGTCGGCGACCACCGCGGTGGGCAGGGACATCAGCCCGCCGCCGCCCAGCCCCTGAACCGCCCGGAAGAGGGCCAGCTCCCCCATCGAACCGGCCGTCCCGCACAGCACCGAGCCGCCGAGGAACACCACGATGGCGATCAGGTACAGGGGCTTGCGCCCGTACATGTCGGACAGCTTGCCGTAGAACGGCATCGCCAGGACGGAGGCGATGAGATAGGCCGTCGTCGCCCACGCCTGCTCGGTCTGCCCCTGGAGGTCGTCCGCGATGGTGCGCATCGCGGTGGCGACGACCGTCTGGTCGAGCGCCGCGAGGAACACCGCCAGCAGCAGCCCCGACATGGCCGTCAGGATCTGCCGGTGGGTGAACGCACCGCCCGCCTGCTCGGCCGTGGCCGCCGGGCCCGGATCTGCGGATGACACGGTTCCTCACTCTCCGGGCCGGCGGTCCCGGCCCCGTCATGCGCGCGCCGTTCGCCGTCGGCACCGAGGTCGGATACCGAGCGTAATCATCGGCGGCTGTTTTGACAAGGTCTTGTCGTTCTCCGACGGGAGCATACGCTGTGTCCATGGATTCCTCAGCCGCTGACCTGGACGCCCTGATCGAGGTGACCGCCGAGGTGTTCGCGGTCAACGGCCGTCTGCTCCGTGAAGGCGACGGCCTGACCGCGCACGCGGGGCTGACCTCGGCGCGCTGGCAGGTGGCGGGACTGCTGCTGGAGGGTCCCTCGACGGTCGCCGGTCTGGCCCGCGAGCGGGGGCTGCGGCGGCAGGCGGTCCAGCAGACCGTCGAGCGGCTGAAGGCGGAGCGCATCGTCACGACCCGGCCCAACCCGCAGGACCAGCGCAGCCCCCTCGTCGAACTCACCGCACACGGCCGGCAGGCGCTGGACGACCTGCGCCCCCTGGAGCGGCAGTGGCTGGAGTATCTGGCCGAGGACGTCCCGGTCGAGGACCTGCGCGTCGCGATCGGGGTGCTGCGCCGACTGCGGGAGAAGCTGGACGCCCGTCCGGCGTCGGAGTTCGCGACCGGGCCGCGGCCCGCCTGAGCAGCCGCCGCCGCGCCCCGCCGGAGCGTCGAATCCGCCTCCAAACCGCCTTGAACTCCGAAGGCCACGCTGTGCCTCGACTCGCTCGTGCCGCCCCCGGTGGCGCGACGGCGGCAGAGGAGACTCCGTGTCCAAGATCCATGACGCGCGACGCGTCGTCATCACAGGGATAGGCGTGGTGGCCCCCGGAGACGTGGGCACCAAACCGTTCTGGGAGATGCTCACCGCGGGACGCACCGCTACCCGGCTGATCTCGTCCTTCGACGCCTCCCCCTTCCGCTCCCAGGTGGCGGCCGAGTGCGACTTCGACCCGGCGGCCGAGGGGCTGAGCCAGCGGCAGGTACGCGCCTGGGACCGCACCACGCAGTTCGCGTACGTGGCCGCGCGGGAGGCGCTGGCGGACAGCGGGGTGACGGGCGAGGCGGACCCGCTGCGCACCGGCGTCATGGCGGGCACCGCCTGCGGCATGACGATGAGCCTGGACCGCGAGTACGCGGTGGTCAGCGACGAGGGCCGGCTGTGGCACGTGGACGACGCCCATGGGGTGCCGTACCTGTACGACTACTACGTGCCCTCGTCGATGGCGGCCGAGATCGCCTGGCTCGCCGAGGCGGAGGGCCCGGCCGGGGTGGTCTCGGCCGGCTGTACCTCGGGCATCGACGTGCTCACCCACGCGGCGGACCTGGTCCGCGACGGCGCGGCCGACGTGATGGTGGCCGGGGCGTCCGACGCCGCCATCTCCCCCATCACGGTGGCGTGCTTCGACGCGATCAAGGCCACCACGCCGCGCAACGACGCGCCGGAGAGCGCGTCCCGGCCGTTCGACCGCACCCGCAACGGCTTCGTCCTGGGCGAGGGGGCGGCGTTCTTCGTCCTGGAGGAGTACGCGCACGCCAGGCGGCGGGGGGCCCGCGCGTACGCGGAGATCGCCGGGTCCGCCACGCGGTGCAACGCGTACAG
This sequence comes from Streptomyces corynorhini, assembly GCF_003346515.1. Taxonomy (GTDB): domain Bacteria; phylum Actinomycetota; class Actinomycetes; order Streptomycetales; family Streptomycetaceae; genus Streptomyces; species Streptomyces corynorhini. The sequence continues at coordinate 6,223 of NZ_QQNA01000216.1, read as the reverse complement.
CATGACCGGGCTCCGCTCGGACGGGTGGGAGCTGGCCGAGGCGGTGAGCAGCGCGCTCGACATCGCGCGGCTGGACCCGTCGGAGGTGGACTACGTCAACGCCCACGGCTCGGCGACCAGGCAGAACGACCTCCACGAGACGGTGGCGTTCAAACGGAGCCTGGGACCGCACGCGTACTCCGTTCCGATCAGCACCATCAAATCGATGATCGGTCACTCGTTGGGGGCCGTCTGCGCGCTGGAAGTCGCGGCCAGCGCCCTGACCATCGCGCACGGGGTGATCCCGCCCACCGCCAACCTGCGGGAGCCGGACCCCGACTGCGACCTGGACTATGTGCCGCTGACCGCCAGGGAGGCCGCGGTGTCCACCGTGGTCTCCGTCGCCAGCGGGTTCGGCGGCTTCCAGAGTGCGATCGTGCTCACCGAGCCGGGGCGGCGGCGGTGACCGGTCGGCTCGCCCCGGCCCCGGCCACCGGGACCGCCCCCGGGACCGCCCCTGGGACCGCCGCCCCCGGGACCGGCACCTGGCGTCCCTGCGGACGTCACCGGCCGGTGGTCACCGGCCTCGGTGTGGTCTCGCCCAACGGGCTGGGCACCGAGCGGTACTGGGCCGCGACGCTGCGCGGCGACAGCGGGATCGGCCGGATCACCCGGTTCGACCCGTCCGGCTACACCTCCTCGCTGGCCGGGGAGATCACGGACTTCGACCCGGCGCGACTGCCGAACCGGCTGCTGCCGCAGACCGACCTCATGACCAGGTTCGCGCTGGTCGCGGCGGAGGAGGCGCTGAACGACGCGGGCGCGGACCCGCGAGCGATGCCCGACTTCGCGGCCGGGGTGGTCACCGCCGCGTCCGCGGGCGGCTTCGACTTCGGCCAGCGGGAGCTGGAAGCGCTGTGGAGCAGGGGCGGCGCCCACGTCAGCGCGTACCAGTCCTTCGCCTGGTTCTATCCGGTCAACTCCGGTCAGATCTCGATCCGGCACGGTATGCGGGGCCCCGGCGGCGCGCTGGTGGCCGAGCAGGCCGGCGGGCTGGACGCCGTGGCCAAGGCACGGCGCCATGTACGGGACGGGACACCGCTGATGCTCACCGGCGGTGTGGACGGTTCGCTGTGTCCGTGGGGCTGGCTGTGCATGACCCGCTCCGGCGGGCTGACCGGCCGGACCGATCCACACCGCGCGTACCTGCCCTTCTCCCCCGACGCCTCCGGATACGTGCCGGGCGAGGGCGGGGCGCTGCTGGTCCTGGAGGACCCCCGGGCCGCCGCGGAGAGGGGGGTCCGGCGGATCTACGGGCGGATCGCCGGATACGCGGCCACCTTCGACCCCCGTCCTGGCTCGGGCCGGAAACCGGGGCTGGGCAGAGCGCTCCGGCTGGCGCTGGACGACGCCGGGATCGGCCCGGCGGACGTGGACGTGGTCTTCGCCGACGCGATGGGCGTTCCGACGCTCGACGCGGTGGAAACCCAGGTGCTGGCCGCCGAGTTCGGCCCGCGCGGGGTGCCGGTGACGGCGCCGAAGACGATGACGGGACGGCTGCTGGCCGGCGGCGCCTCCCTGGACCTGGCGGCGGCGCTGCTGTCGCTGCGCGACCAGGTCGTACCCCCGACGGTGCACGTGGACAGCGGCGACGTCCCGGACACGCTGGACCTGGTGGTCGGCGCTCCCCGGTCGGCGCGCCTGCGGCACGCGCTGGTCCTGGCCCGCGGTCACGGCGGGTTCAACTCCGCGATGGTGGTGTGCGGCCGGGACTGAGAGCCCGTGCCGCCCCCGCCGCCGCCCTTCCGCGCCTGCCCACACACACAACGAAACCGCCTACCCCGATGCGCCGACTCCCCGAAAGGTAGGACCGCCATGCCCCTGCTCACCGTTCCCGACCTGCTCACCCTGTTGCGCGAGTGCGCGGGCGAGGAGGAATCGGCCGACCTGGAAGGCGACGTCGAGGATGTCGCCTTCGACGCCCTCGGCTACGACTCGCTGGCGCTGCTGAACACCGTGGGGCGCATCGAGCGCGACTACGGGATCCGGCTCGGGGACGACGCGGTGGAGAGGGCCACCACGCCGCGCGCCCTGATCGAGCTGACCAATGCGGCGCTCACCGGCGCGTTCCCGTCCGCGGGCGGCGCCGCCCGGGACAAGTGAGGACCGGCCGATGTGCGGAATCGCCGGCTGGATCGACTTCGCACGCGATCTGGCGCGGGAACGGGCGACGGCGTGGGCGATGACCGACACCATGGCGTGCCGGGGACCGGACGACGCGGGCCTGTGGACCGGCGGCCACGCGGCGCTCGGCCACCGCAGGCTGGCGGTCATCGACCCGGCGCACGGGCGGCAGCCGATGCACCGCACGCTGCCGGACGGCACGAGCCACGTCATCACGTTCAGCGGGGAGATCTACCACTTCCGTGAGCTGCGGGCCGAGCTGGAGTCCCACGGGCACCGCTTCCGCACCCACTGCGACACGGAAGTGGTGCTGCACGGCTACGCCCGGTGGGGCCGGGGGCTCGTGGACCGGCTGGACGGCATGTACGCCTTCGCCCTGTGGGACGAGGCCCGGCAGGAACTGCTGCTGGTCCGGGACCGGATGGGGGTCAAACCGCTCTACTACCACCCCACCGCCACCGGTGTGCTGTTCGGCTCCGAGCCGAAGGCCGTACTCGCGCACCCGGCGCCGCGGCGCCGGGTGACGGCCGAGGGGCTGTGCGAGGTGCTGGACATGGTGAAGACCCCCGGCAGGACCGTCTTCTCGGGGATGCGCGAGGTGCTGCCGGGCGAGGTGGTCACCGTGCGGCGTACCGGCGTCACCCGCCACCGCTACTGGACGCTGCGGGCGCGTACGCACACCGACGACCTGGCGACCACCGTCGCCACGGTGCGCGAGCTGCTGACGGACGCGGTGCGGGGCCAGTTGGTCTCCGACGTGCCGCTGTGCGCGCTGCTCTCCGGCGGGCTGGACTCGTCGGCGGTGACGGCGCTGGCGACGCTGACCGGCGGCGGTCCTGTCCGTACGTTCTCGGTGGACTTCGCCGGCTCGGACACCCGGTTCCAGCCGGACGCCGTACGGGGCGACACGGACGCGCCGTACGTCCGGGAGATGGTCCGGCACGTGGCGGCGGTCCACACGGAAGTGGTACTGGACAGCGCGGATCTCGCGGCGCCCGCGGTGCGCGCCGCCGTTCTGGGGGCCACCGACGTGCCCCCGGCCTTCTGGGGCGACATGTGGCCGTCGCTGTACCTGTTCTTCCGGCAGGTGCGGCAGCACTGCACGGTGGCGCTGTCCGGCGAGGCGGCGGACGAACTCTTCGGCGGCTACCGGTGGTTCCACCGGTCGGCGGCCGTCGACGCCGGCACCTTTCCGTGGCTGACCTCCGGTTCGGCCCGGTACTTCGGCGGCCGGGGCCTGTTCGACCGCGGGCTGCTCGACAAGCTCGACCTGCCGGGCTACCGGCGCGACCGGTACGCGGAGGCCCGCGAGGAGGTTCCCGTACTGCCCGGCGAGGACGCGCGGGAGGCGGAGCTGCGCCGGGTGGCCTACCTCGGTCTCACCCGCTTCGTGCAGACGCTGCTGGACCGCAAGGACCGGATGAGCATGGCGACCGGTCTGGAGGTGCGGGTGCCGTTCTGCGATCACCGGCTGGTCGACTACGTCTTCAACGTGCCGTGGGCCATGAAGTCCTTCGACGGGCGGGAGAAGAGCCTGCTGCGGGCCGCGGTGCGCGACCTGCTGCCGGAGTCGGTGGCCACCCGGGTCAAGACGCCCTACCCCGCCACGCAGGACCCGGTCTACGAGCGGCTGCTGCGCGACGAACTGGCCGCGCTGCTCGCCGACCCCGGCGCGCCGGTCCGCGACCTGCTGGATCTCGGGCGGGCGCGCGACCTGCTGCGGCGGCCGGTCGGCGCCGTCAGCCGACCGTACGACCGGGGTGGTCTGGAGCTGGTGCTGTGGATGAACAGCTGGCTGGTGCGGTACGACGTCAGCCTGGAGCTGTGAGCGGCCCCGCCCGGCCGCCCGCCGACGGCGCGCACGCGGATGTGTGCGTCGTCGGCGGCGGCCCGGCCGGGCTGACCCTGGCGCTGCTGATGCTGCGCTCGGGGGCGCGGGTGACGCTGGTCGAGCGCGGACGCTCACTGGAGCGCGCCTACCGGGGAGAGATCCTCCAGCCCGGCGGGCAGGCCCTGCTCGACGCGCTCGGTGTCCTGGAGGGTGCCCGGCGGCGTGGCTGCTACGAGCACGACGGCTTCCGGCTGGAGGAGCGTGGCAGGACTCTGGTCGACGGGGACTACCGGCAGCTGCCCGCCCCGTACAACTGCCTGCTCAGCCTGGCGCAGCGGCACCTGCTGACCGACTTGCTGGAGCGCTGCCTGGCCCACCCGCGCTTCACCTGCCTGACCGGCACCAAGGTCAACGGGCTGGTGGAGGAGGGCGGCGTGGTGCGCGGTGTGGTGTGCGGCGGCGGGGCGGACGGGCGGGTGGTGCGCGCGGACTGCGTCGTCGGCGCGGACGGGCGGTACTCGACGGTCCGCAGGCTGGCGGGCATCCCGTACGACCGTATCGAGCTGTTCGACCAGGACGTGCTGTGGTGCAGGATCACCGCTCCCGCCACCCGCACGGTGCGCGTCTTCCGGGCCGGCGGGAACCCGGTGCTGGCCTACACGTCCTTCCCCGACCGGGTACAGCTCGGCTGGACGCTGCCGCACCAGGGCTATCAGCCGCTGGCCCGGCGGGGATTCGCGCATGTCAAGGGACTCATCCTGGCGGCCGTGCCCGAGTACGCGGACGAGGTGGACCAGCAGGTGCGGAGCTTCGGGGACGTGTCGCTGCTGGACGTGTTCGCCGGCTCCGCCCGACGGTGGGCGCGCGACGGCCTGCTGCTCATCGGCGACAGCGCGCACACCCACGGCCCGATCGGCGCCCAGGGCATCAACCTCGCGATCCAGGACGCGGTCGCCGCGCACCCGGTCCTGTGCGAGGGGCTGCGGCGCCGGGATCTGAGCGCGCGCTTCCTGAACGCGGTCGCGGCGCGGCGCCGCCCGGAGACCGCGCGGGCGACGCGTGTCCAGGCGATGCAGAGCCGGATGATGCTGTCGACCGGACGGGTCTCCGCGGTGGTCCGCCCGAAGGCGGCGATGCTGGTCTCGCGCACCCCGGCGTACCGCTCCGTCCTGCGGCGCATCGCCTACGGCGACCGGGCCCTGCGGGTCCGCTCCGACCTGTTCCAGTCGGACCTGCTCCAGGAGGGCGGGCCCGCGCCCGGCTGACCTCCGTCCGGCGGGCGACACGAGGAACGGCTGCACGGTGAGCGGCTACTCGGGGACCTTGCTCACGAACATGTGCAGGTAGGAGTTGACCGGGCGGATCTCCTCCAGGTGCAGCCCCGCCTGCTCCACCAGCGCGCTCAGCCCCGCCCCGGTGTGTTTCCTGCCGCCGACGTTGAGCAGCAGGAGCAGGTCCATGGCGGTGGTGAACCGGGTCTCGGGACTGCCGTCGACCAGGTTCTCCACCACCACGACGCGGGCCCCGGCGGGGGCCGCCCCGGCGACGTTGCGCAGGGTCCGCACCGTGCTCTCGTCGTCCCACTCCAGGATGTTCTTCAGCAGGTACAGGTCGGCGCCCTCCGGCACCGAGCGTCGGCAGTCACCGGCGACCAGCCGGGCCCGGCCGGTGAGTGCGCCGCCCTCGCGCAGCCGCGGGTCGGCGTCCGCGACGACCTTCGGCAGGTCGAAGAGGGTGCCGCGCAGCGTCGGGTACTTCTCCAGCAGGGTGGCGAGCACCATGCCCTGGCCCCCGGCGATGTCCACCATGGAGCCGACGCCGTCCAGGTCGAGCGCGTCGGCGAGGGCACGGGCCGACAGCACGCTGGACTGGGTCATGGCCTTGTCGAACACCTGGGCCGACGCGCGGGCCCCCGGGGTGTGCAGCCAGTCGAAGAACGCGGTGCCGTACAGCCCGGTGAACTCCTCCCGGCCGGTGCGCACCGCGTCCGCCAAGTGCGGCCACAGCGCCCAGGTCCAGGGCTCGGTCGCCCACAGCGCCGAGTAACGCAGGCCACGCGGGGCGTCCTCGCGCAGCAGCCGGGAGGCGTCGGTGTGCGTGAACCGGCCGTCCGGGAGTTCGGCGAAGACGCCGTACGCGGCCAGGGCGCGCAACAGGCGCTCCAGCGCGCCCTGGTCGGCCCGCACCGCCTTCGCGAGCGTACCGGCGTCGGCGGGCTCGTCCCCGAGG
>NZ_QQNA01000215.1 GCF_003346515.1 Streptomyces corynorhini | reverse complement strand
CCCCCCTGGACGATGGTCAAGCGCCAAGGTTCGCGCGCAAGTTAACGCCATAGCGTGCCGCACGCGCCACTCCACGCAGCCGACGGCGCGGAAGACGGCGCGAGAGCGGGCAAGGGGGCGGGCGCGGGTGGCGGACGGCGCGCGGGTGGTACCGGGTGGTATGCAGGGCGGATGGCAGCCGCACCCGTGACAGACGCCCACGGCGAACCCACCGCCCGCGCCGCCCACCAGCCGTCCGCTCCCCCCACCCCCTCCACACCGTCCACCCCTTCCGTACCGTCCGCACCGTCCGTACCACCTGTGGCCGGGCTGCTGCTCGCGGCGGGCGGCGGGCGACGGCTGGGCGGCACGCCGAAGGCGCTGCTGGCCCACCGGGGCCGCCCCCTGGTCGAGCACGCGGCGCGGGCCCTGCGCGAGGGAGGCTGCGCCCCGGTCCACGTGGTGCTGGGCGCGGCGGAGCGGGAGGTGCGGGATCTCGCCGGACCGGCCGGGCGGCCCGGCGGCGCCCTGAGCGGCTGCGTCCTGGTCGGCAACCCGAGGTGGCCGGAGGGGATGGGCACCTCGCTGCGAGCCGGTCTTGACTCCCTGGCCGGCACGGGCGCGGGGGCGGCGCTGGTGCTCCTGGTGGACCAGCCGGGCATCGGCGCGGCGGCGGTGGCCCGGGTGGTGGCCGCGTACCGCGGTCCGCGCTCGCTCGTGACGGCGTCGTACGGGGGAAGGCGCGGCCACCCGGTACTGCTCGGCAGCGCCCACTGGGCGGGGGCGGCGGCGGATGCGCGGGGCGACCGGGGGGCACGCGGGTACCTGAAGGCGCACGAGGGCGAGATCTCCGCGGTGGAGTGCGGGGATGTCGCGAGCCCCTACGACATCGACACGGAGGAGGATCTGTGGCGTCTCGCGCCACCGCTACCTCCACGTGCACCACATCCACCACATCCCCCCGGCCATTGAACTTCCACCATGAGAAAACTATTATCCAAAAAACAAAATCGTCCGGCGCGCGCATCCGCCGGTGAAGGAGTGACAGCTCATGTCCGCAGCAGCGCCCTCCCCGCTGGAGATCGTCGACGCCGCGCCCCTGCCCCGGCAGGACGAGGTGCTCACCGACGCCGCCCTCACCTTCGTCGCGGAGCTGCACCGGCGGTTCACGCCCCGCCGTGACGAGCTGCTCGCCCGCCGCGCCGAGCGGCGCGCCGAGATCGCGCTCACCTCCAGCCTGGACTTCCTGCCGGAGACCGCGGCGGTACGGGAGGACGGCGACTGGCGCGTGGCGCCGACGCCTGCCGCGCTGGAGGACCGCCGCGTGGAGATCACCGGCCCCACGGACCGCAAGATGACGGTCAACGCGCTGAATTCGGGAGCGCGGGTCTGGCTCGCGGACTTCGAGGACGCCTCGGCCCCCACCTGGGAGAACGTGATCCTGGGACAGCTCAATCTGATCGACGCCTACCGGCGCCGCATCGACTTCACCGACCCGCGCTCCGGCAAGTCGTACGCGCTGAAGGACGCGGCAGAGCTGGCGACCGTCGTGATGCGCCCGCGCGGCTGGCATCTGGCGGAGCGTCATCTGCGGCTGGACGGCGAGCAGATCCCCGGCGCGCTGGTCGACTTCGGGCTGTACTTCTTCCACAACGCGGCGCTGCTGATCGAGCTGGGCAAGGGCCCGTACTTCTACCTGCCGAAGACGGAGTCGTATCTGGAGGCGCGCCTCTGGAACGACATCTTCGTCTTCGCGCAGGAGTACGTGGGCATCCCGCGGGGGACGGTCCGGGCCACGGTGCTCATCGAGACGATCACCGCCGCGTACGAGATGGAGGAGATCCTCCACGAGCTGCGCGACCACGCCTCCGGGCTCAACGCGGGCCGCTGGGACTATCTCTTCTCGATCGTGAAGAACTTCCGGGACAGCGGGGCGAAGTTCGTCCTGCCGGACCGCAACGCGGTGACGATGACGGCGCCGTTCATGCGCGCCTACACCGAACTCCTCGTCCGCACCTGCCACAAGCGCGGCGCGCACGCCATCGGCGGCATGGCCGCCTTCATCCCCTCCCGGCACGACGCGGAGGTCAACAAGGTCGCCTTCGAGAAGGTCAGGGCGGACAAGGACCGCGAGGCGGCCGACGGCTTCGACGGCTCGTGGGTCGCCCATCCCGACCTGGTGCCGATCGCCATGGCGTCCTTCGACGCGGTCCTGGGCGAGCGCCCGCACCAGAAGGACCGGCTGCGCGAGGACGTCTCCGTCGCCGCGGGCGACCTCACCGCCATCGACTCTCTGGACGCCCGCCCCACCTACGAGGGCCTGCGCAACGCCGTGCGGGTGGGCATCCGTTACATCGAGGCGTGGCTGCGCGGTATGGGCGCGGTGGCCATCTTCAACCTGATGGAGGACGCGGCCACGGCCGAGATCTCCCGCTCCCAGATCTGGCAGTGGATCAACGCGGGCGTCGAGTTCACCTCACCCGACGGCACCACCGTACGGGCCACCCGCGACCTCGCCCGCCGACTGGCCGCCGACGAACTCACCGCGCTCCGCGCCGAACTGGGCGAGGAGACCTTCGCCGCCGGCCGCTGGCAGCAGGCCCACGACCTCCTGCTCACGGTCGCGCTGGACGACGACTACGCGGACTTCCTGACCCTCCCGGCCTACGAACAGCTGAGGGGCTGAGCCCGACGGCGGGAGCGGGGCGCGGGGCTCAGCCCCCGGCGGGGCTCACCTCCCGGCGGGGCTCACTTTCCGGCGGGGCGGGCCCGTACGTGCATCCGTTCGCCCTGCGGGCCGAACAGGCTGAGGAATTCGACCGCTTCCGGTCCCGCGCTCGTCCAGGCGTGCGGGGTGCGGGTGTCGAACTCGACGACCTCGCCCGGGGTCAGGACCAGATCGTGTGTGCCGAGGACCAGCCGCAACCGGCCGGAGAGGACGTAGATCCACTCGTATCCCTCGTGCACCCGCTGCTCCAGGTCGCACACCTGCCGCTGCCCGGCGGGGATGATCTGTTTGTACGCCTGCACTCCGCCGAGGTGGCGGGTCAGCGGGAGGAAGGTCATCCCGTAGCGGGTGAAGGGGCGGGGGTGGACACGGGGGTCGCCCGTGTCCACCCC
>NZ_QQNA01000214.1 GCF_003346515.1 Streptomyces corynorhini | reverse complement strand
CTTTGTTAGGACCTCTAAGGGCAAGGTCGTCTCCAGGCTCCCGCTGCACATCAGGGAGCGGGCCACCGCGGACTCGCGGTCCCTGGGCGTCCTCCAGCCGGGCGCGGTCGTCTCGTTGTCCTGCAAGGTCCACGGCCAGAACGTCGGCGGCAACGACCTCTGGTACCGGCTCGGGGACGGCCGCGGCGGCTACGTCGCCGCCCGCTACGTGCAGAACCTCGCGCCCGTGGCCTACTGCCGAGCCTGAGGAGCCGCACCCCGCGGGCGACCCGCCGGTCATTGCGGCCGGCGCCGTCCGCGGGGGAGCGAAGTCGCCCGCCCGCGCCGCCCCTTGGGCGCGCGGCCCGGTGCCGCCGCCGTCCGTACGGACCGTCCCGCACCTGGGCTTACGATCACTGCGTGCGCGACCACGAGGCGGAGGCTCCCATGCCGTACCAGCAGCCGGTGCTCGACGAACTCGACCGGCGGATCCTCGCCGCGCTCGTCGCCAACGCCAGGACCAGCTTCACCGAGATCGGCCAGGCCATCGGGCTGTCGGCGCCCGCCGTCAAACGGCGCGTCGACCGGCTGCGCGAGCAGGAAGTGATCACCGGTTTCACCACCATCGTGCGCCCCTCCGCCCTCGGCTGGCGCACCGAGGCGTACGTCGAGATCTTCTGCGACGCGGCGGCCCCGCCCCGGCGCATCGCCGAGGTGGCGCGCACCTACCCCGAGGTCGTGGCGGCGGTGACCGTGACCGGGGGAGCCGACGCGCTGCTGCACATCAGGGCCGCCGACATCCAGCACTTCGAGGAGGTGCTGGAGCGGATCAGGACCGAGCCGTTCGTCACCAGGACCAACAGCTTCATCGTCCTGACCCATCTGCTGCCCAACAGCCCCGAGGCCGGTTCCCCCGCCGACTTCCCGGCCGTGTCGCCCGCCGAGCCGCCCGGCACTGCGCCGAATGGAACGATCCGCCGCTGAATGGCCCCACCACGCAACACTCTTGCGCGTACACGCAATCCTTGATCCTTGAGTACCACCACCCGCGGTTCCTATCGTTGGGAACATCCCCCGGCAACGAGAGGAGGCCGCGTGCCGCCCGTACGCGTGTCGCGTCCCCGGCGCTATCTCACCTGCGCGCCCACGTATTTCGACGTCACGTATGCCATCAACCCCTGGATGCGCGAGAACGCGCCGGTCGACACCGCCCTGGCCCGCACCCAGTGGGAGGCGCTGGTACGCGCCTACCGCGAGGCCGGCCACACCGTGGAGAGCGCCGAGCCCGTGCCCGGTCTGCCCGACATGGTCTTCGCCGCCAACGCGGCGCTGGTCCTCGACGGCAAGGTGCTGCGGGCCCGGTTCCACGCCGAGCAGCGGCAGCCGGAGTCGGCCGCGTACGCGCTGTGGTTCAAGGCGGCGGGCTTCGACCCGCAGGAACCGGAGCCCTGTGGCCCGGTCTGCGAGGGCGAGGGCGATCTTGTCCCCGTCGCCGGGCTGATCCTGGCCGGCACCGGATTCCGTACGACCGTGCCCGCGCACCAGGAGGCGCAGGAGTTCTTCGGCGTCCCCACGGTCAGCCTGCACCTCACCGACCCGTACTTCTACCACCTGGACACCGCGCTGTTCGCCCTGGACGACGAGAACATCGCGTACTACCCGGAGGCGTTCTCGCCCGGCAGCCGCGAGGTGCTGGGCAGGCTCTTCCCCGACGCCGTGACCGCCACCGGGGACGACGCCATGGCCTTCGGCCTGAACTCCGTCTCCGACGGACGCCACGTGTTCATCTCGCCGCGCGCCACCGGCCTCGTCGACCGCCTCGCCGAGCGCGGATACGTCCCCGTCCCCGTCGACCTGTCCGAGTTCCACAAGGCGGGCGGCGGAATCAAGTGCTGCACCCAGGAGGTCCGTACCCCATGACGTACACCGCTCCCGTCCCCGCCCCGGCCGCCGAGGCCACCGCGCCGCGTACGTCGGCGGAGCTGATCCGCGCCGACGGGACCGCCCTCGCGCACAACTACCACCCGCTGCCCGTGGTCGTCGCCCGCGCCGAGGGCGCCTGGGTCGAGGACGTCGAAGGACGCCGCTACCTCGACATGCTCGCCGGCTACTCGGCCCTCAACTTCGGCCACCGCCACCCCGCGCTGATCGAGGCGGCCAAGCGCCAGCTCGACGAGGTCACCCTCACCTCCCGGGCCTTCCACAACGACCGGCTCGCCGGCTTCGCCGAGTCGCTGTCCGCGCTGGTGGGGCTGGAGATGACACTGCCGATGAACACCGGCGCCGAGGCGGTGGAGAGCGCCGTCAAGGTCGCCCGCAAATGGGCCTACGAGGTCAAGGGCGTCGCCGAGGACCGGGCCACGGTCATCGTGGCCGCAGGCAACTTCCACGGCCGCACCACCACCATCGTCAGCTTCTCCGACGACGAGGTCGCGCGCGGCGGGTTCGGCCCGTTCACCCCCGGCTTCCGGATCGTGCCCTACGACGACCTCGCGGCCCTCGAAGCGGCGATCGACGAGACGACCGCGGCCGTCCTCATCGAGCCGATCCAGGGCGAGGCGGGCGTCATCATCCCCTCCGACGGCTATCTCCGCGGCGTACGCGAACTCACCCGGCGCACAAACGTCCTGTTCATCGCCGACGAGATCCAGTCCGGACTGGGCCGCACCGGCACGACCCTCGCCGTCCAGCACGAGAACGTGCTCCCCGACATGCTCCTCCTGGGCAAGGCGCTCGGCGGCGGCATCGTGCCCGTCTCCGCGGTCCTGGCCGGGCGGGACGTCCTGGGCGTGCTGCGCCCCGGCGAGCACGGCTCCACCTTCGGTGGCAACCCGCTCGCCGCGGCGGTCGGCTCGGCCGTGGTCGCCCTGCTCGAAACCGGCGAGTACCAGCGGCGCGCCCGGGAGCTGGGCACGGTCCTGGACACCGGTCTGGCCTCCCTGGTCGGCAAGGGCGTCACCGGCTACCGCAGCCGCGGCCTGTGGGCCGGTGTCGACGTCGACCCGGCCGTCGGCACGGGCCGTGAGATCAGCGAACGCCTCGTCCGCGAAGGCGTCCTGGTGAAGGACACGCACGGCTCGACCATCCGGCTCGCGCCGCCGCTGACCGTCACCGGCGAGGAGATCGAATCCGCGCTGGACGCGCTCGCCCGCGTGCTCGGCTGACCCCTTCTCCCGCCGTACGACCCGCCTGTCCCGACTCGCCCGCTCCGACCCGCCCGTCCCGCCGCGACGCGCCCGCCCCCGGCAGCCCGCCGGGGCGGGCGCGTCGCGGTCAGCCGGCCGGCAGCGCGCGCAGCCACTCCAGCAGCAGCCCGTTGACCTCCTCGGACCGCTCCTGCTGGACCCAGTGGCCGCAGTCCTCCAGCAGATGCGAGGAGACCAGTCCCGGCAGCGTGGTCGACTGGGCGGCCAGGGCCTTCGCCATCCAGGTCGTGGTGGGGTCCAGGGTGCCGCCGATGAACAGCGAGGGCTGGGTGATCGGCGCGCCGTCGTAGGCGGCGAGGTCCTCCCAGTCCCGGTCCACATTGCGGTAGCGGTTCAGCGCCCCGACCAGCCCCGTCCGCTCGAACTCCGCCGCGTACACCTCCAGATCGTCCTCCGACAGCCAGCCGGGCAGCGGATCGGCGGCGAACCGGTCGCGCATCCGGCCCCCTTCCGGGACGAAGTGCACGCCGCCCGCGCCGACGTTGCCCACAGTGTCGCCGGAGAGCGCGGCGTAGATCCCGGCCAGCCAGCCCCGGACGTCGGGCTCGATCTCGGCCTCGGCGCGGCCCGGCTCCTGGAAGTAGCTCACATAGAACTCGCCCGGCCCCGGGATCCCGGCGAACGCCTCGGTCGGCCGCCGCCCGCCCCGGGGCGCGTACGGCACGCTGAGCAGCCCCACGGCCGTGAAGACCTCGGGCCGCAGCAGCGCGCTGTGGGCGGCGATCCCCGAACCCCAGTCGTGGCCCACCACCGTCGCGCTCTCGGCGCCGAGGGCCCGTACGACCTCCACGTTGTCCTCGACGAGACGCGTCATCCGGTACTCCGCCACATCGGCGGGCTTCGAGGAGCGCCCGTAGCCGCGTACGTCGACGGCGACCGCGCGGTACCCCGCCGCCGCGAGCGCCGGCAGCTGGCGGCGCCACGAGTACCAGGACTCGGGGAATCCGTGGACCAGCAGGACCAGCGGCCCCGTTCCCTGTTCCACCAGGTGGATACGGCCACCGGAGACCGGGACGGAGCGGTGCCTGGCGGCGTCGGCCGTCGGTGCGGACGGGTCACTGGCGTGGTGCGGCATGGGTACTCCTCGGGGGAGGGATCGGACGGTCGTGACGGTGCTCCGGGCGGCCGGTCCGTCCGGTGGGGTCCGCGCGGCCGGCCGCCCGCGCTCCGATCATGATTCCGGTCCCCGCCCGGGACCAAGCGGGTTTGCCGCTCCGGCAAACAGGTGGCGGCGCCGGGATCGGTACTCGGCGCGCCGTTCCCCGGTCCGCCGAACGGGGTAGTGCACGGGCGAGGGGGAGGCACGGCCGCGGCGGCGCCCGGCGCCTCCCCGACCCAGCCGGCCCGGCCCCGGGAGGACCCGTGAACGACGACAGCCCCGCCCCGGACCTGCCCAGGCTGCGACTCGGGCTCTACATCGAGACGCTCAGGGCGAGGATGCCCGAGCCGCAGTACCGGCTCCTCATGGACGTCATCCGCATGTGGGCCGAGAACGGCGGCGGTACGGTGCGGCTGCGGATGGACGACGAGGAGAAGAAGCTGTTCACCCGTGACGTGCAGCGCGAGATGCTCAACATCATGGGGCTCATCGGCGCGCTGCAGCCCGGTCACGAGGACCGGGCCGACCATGTCGTCGCCGACCTCGGGGACGGCGAACACACCAGCGGCGCCCTGACCCTGGTGCCGCCCGAAGTCGCCGCCGACCCGCAGCGGCTGCGCACCATGCGCGACGAACTCGACGCCAAGGCGGACCGGCGCAAGAGGGACGAGGCGGCGCTCGACGGCATCGCCAGGGCCAGCGGCATGCTGCCCGACGAGCCGGTCGGGCCCGGCGCGCAGAAGAAGCCCGACGCGTCCGACGGCCCCGACGGGTCCGACGGCTCCGACGCGTCCCACGGCCCCGACGGCCCCGACGGCCCCGACGGCCCCGACGGCCCCGACGGGTCCGGCGACCGCGGTCCCCAGGGCGACTGACCGCGCCGCCCGGGGAGCGTTCGCGGTCAGGAGCCGGTCCGGGACTCCAGGTCGCGGCGGGTGTTCTCGCCGTAGACGCCGGTCTCGTCGCCGCGGATGCCGTACCAGAGCTGGAAGCGGCCGACGGCCTCGGTGAACGTGGCATCGTAGACGCCGTCGACGCTGCCGCCCTCGTACACATCGGGGATGCGCAGCAGCCGTTGCTGGACCTCGCTCACCTCCGGGCCGCTGTCGCCCTGCCGCAGCACCCCGGCGCCGGGGACGCCCGGCGCGGGCTCGGCCGGTGCCCCGGGGGCCGTCGTGGCGGTGGCCGCGGGCGGCACGGCGGCCGGGGCCCTGTCCTGGCTACCGTTCCAGCTGAACAGCAGCGCGGCGGCGAACCCCGCCACCGCCGCCCCGGCCACCGCGACCAGGACCGTGGCCCGGCCGCTCCACCGCCGCCCGGCCGCGCGCGGCGGAGCGCCGGGCAGCGCCCCGCGCGCGGCGGGCGGCGCCTGCGGCGGGACGGGCGGCAACTCCTCGGTCTCCGCGGCGTCCGGGGCCGCCGCCCGGCCGCCCACCGCCACCCGCTCCCAGCCCTCGCCCCGGCCGTCCTCCGGCTCGTCCTGCCGGAAGAGATCACCGAAGTCGGACAGCGGCTTCGGCCGCCTGGGCCGCATGACATGGGTCGGTTCGAGCACGCCGCGCCGGGCCGGCGGACGCTGCTCGGGGGCTCCGGTCATCTGCGCGCACTCCTCCTGCTCCGGCCGGCCGCCACCGGGCCGTCGGCCGACTGGATACGGGACGCTACCGCGCCCGCGCCGGACGCGTGTGCGATTCGGCGCAATGGCCGGCCGGGGCACCGGTCAGCGGCCGCCGATCTCGATCAGCAGCGCCTGCCCCGGATCGAGCGTCGGCATCGGCAGCCCCGCGCCCGCCAGCACCGCGCCGGGCAGCTCGATCCAGCCCTCCAGCGCCGCCTCGAACCAGGCCGGGCCCGCGATCTGATGGAGCGACGGCAGTCCCGCCTCGGTACGGATCCGCGCCCGGTAGCGCCCGCGCGGATCCAGTCCCGGCAGCCGTACGCGTCCCGACTGGCCGGCCGGGGACGTGGCGAGCCGGGCCCAGCAGTAGAGCGCCGAGCCCCGGTCGGCGGCGACCACCCCGTGCAGCACGGTGGCCTCGTCCGGCAGGTCCGCGCGCACCACCCGGCCGCTGTGCAGCAGCGGCCGCAGCTCCTTGTACAGCTCCGCCCACCGCCGCAGCTGCGCCAGCTCCCGGGGCGTGCGCGCGGTCAGGTCGTCCTCGATGCCGGCGTGTCCGAACAGCGCGGTGATCCGGCCGAAGGACGGGTCGTTGGTCCGGGCGGTGGTGTGGCTGCGCGCCGCGCCCACATGCGTGCCGACCAGCTCGGGCGGCAGCAGCTGGCCCGTCCAGCGCTGGACGCTCTGGCGTTCGACGGGATCGTTGCAGTCGGACGCCCACACCCGGTCCGTGCGGGCGAGCACGGCGAGGTCGACCCGGCCGCCGCCGCTGGAGCAGCTCTCGATCTCCAGGGCGGGATGCCGCGCGCGCAGGGCGTCGAGCAGCCGGTGGACGGCGTGGGTCTGGGCGTGCGCACCGGGCCGGTCCGCCCCGTCCGCGCCCTGGCACACCGCCTCGTGCAGATCGCGGTTGTGGTCCCACTTGAGGTAGTCCACCCCGTACCGGGAGACCAGGGCGTCCAGCGCGGTCAGCAGATACTCCCGGGCGCCGTCGTCGGCGACGTTCAGGACGTACTGGTGGCGGGCGCTCGGGCCGAGCCCGGCGCCGTACGGGGCGAGGAGCCACTCCGGGTGCTCCCTGGCCAGCTCGGAGTCCAGGTTGACCATCTCGGGTTCGACCCACAGCCCGAACTGCATGCCGTGGCCGTGCACCCGCTCGACCAGCGGTCCCAGTCCCCGGGGCCACACCGTCTCGTCCACCGTCCAGTCGCCGAGCCCCGCGGTGTCGTCGCGACGGCCGGAGAACCAGCCGTCGTCCAGGACGACGCGCTCGACGCCGGTCGCCGCCGCCAGGTCGGTGAGTTCCAGCAGCCGGTCGAGCCGGTGGTCGAAGTAGACGGCCTCCCAGGTGTTGAGCGTCAGCGGACGGGGACTCGACGGGTGCGACGGCCGCGCCCGCAGCATGGTGTGGAAACGGTCGGCGAGACCGTCGAGGCCCGCGTCCGACCAGACGAAGTGGCAGACGGGCGCCGTGTAGTGCGCACCGGGCGCCAGCCGGATCTCACCGGGCGCGAGGAGTTCGCCGCCGCCGAGGACCGCTCCGTGCGCTCCCGCGCCCTCCGGGAGCCGCTCGGCCAGCCAGCGCTGGTCCCCGCTCCACGCCACGTGCAGGCCCCACACCTCGCCGGAGCGGAAGCCGAAGCCGGGCACCCCGACGGTGAGCAGATAGGGGGAGTCCTGCCCCGGCCGGCCCCGCCGCGTCTCGCGCACATGCGCGCCGAACCCGAGCCGGCCGCGCTGCGGCGAGCGCTCCCGGCACCACTTGCCGGTGAAGTCGAGCACCTCCTCGGCCCGCCCCGGCAGCGGCAGCAGGGTGGTCACTCCGGCCAGGTCGTACGGTGTCGCGTCGTCTGCCGCCACCTCGTCCCCGGGGGGACGGGCCAGCCGGGTGGCCACGCTGAGCACCCCGGACCGGTCCAGCCGGTAGGACAGGGTGATGTCGAGGTCGCTGACGCGGTCGGCGAGCCGCAGGACCAGCTCGTCCGCGCTCTCCCGGGCCTCCGTCAGCCGCACGCGCGGTGTGGTCGCGACGCCGCCCCGGTGTCCCTGGTGCGCCGGGGTGCCCGACCAGGCGTCGGCCTGCGTCGGCCAGACCGTGAACCGCCGCGGCCCGTCCGGCGCGTTGTTGAGCACGGCGGCCCCTGAGGTCAGGCTCAGCGCGGCGAGATCGTCGTCCGTCAGCTCGCCGAGGTCCTCGCCCCAGTGCAGCACGCGCGGCAGCGGATCCGCGAGTTCGACGACGAAGCTCACGCCGGCCGCGCGCAGATGGACGGTCCGCGCGGTGGTGCGGGTCATGCGGTTCCCCTTAGCTGGTGGTCCTGCCCGGTGGTCGTACGGTACGGGCCGCACGCGTACGTCTCACCCGTCCCCTCCGTCCCGCCGCGACCCGCCGGAGTCGCCGGGCCGCGCGCCGAACAGCTCGCGCACGGTGGCCCGGTGGTTGGTCCGCACATGGGCGAGTGCGCAGGCGCGGGCCCCCGCCGGGTCGCCGGAGGCGACGGCCTCGTACAGCGCGCGGTGTTCCGCCAGCTGCCTGGGCCACTGCTCGCCCCGCCGGGTGAGCCAGCGCAGCCGTCCGCCGACCGGCTCCATCACGGAGATCAGCAGGCTGTTGCCCGCCATGGCCAGGACACGCTCGTGGAAGAGGGAGTTGAGGTCGGTGATCCGCTCGGCGTCCAGCGCCCGGGTGGCGACGGCGGCCCGCTCCAGCACCTCGGCGAGCCCGGCCAGGCTCGCGCGCTCGGCGCGCTCGGCGGCCAGCCCGGCCGCGTACACCTCCAATGCCTCGCGCAGCTCGAAGAGTTCGTCGACATCCTTGACCGTGAGCCGCCGCACCACCGCCCGGCGCGGGGTCTCGAACAGGACGAAGCCCTCCGCGACCAGCGCCCGGACCGCCTCGCGCACCGGGACCCGGGAGACGGCGAAGCGCTCGGCGAGTTCGCGCTCGACGAGCCGGTCGCCGGGGCGCAGCCGGCCGGCGACGATGTCCTGCCGCAGTCCGGCGAGCACACGCTCGCGTACGGCTCCCAGCGGTTCGGCGGTCGTCATGCTCCCCATGATCCCCGACCCGGGCGGTGGTTGTTTTACCGCGCCGTAACCGTCGGGACACGGCCGGTGGTGATCGAGGGGTCGACCATGGGGCCCGTCTTTGGTATACCAAAATCGCGTCCATTCCCTCACCGGGAGGCCCCGTGTCCCTCGCCGACCGTGCCGAGACCACCGGCACCACCGCGTTCGTCCCCGATCCCCGGCTCACCAACGACGACCTCGCGCCCGCCACCACCCGGAAGTGGAAGGTCTTCGACCTCTTCGCGCTGTGGATGTCCGACGTCCACAATCTCGGCAACTACACCTTCGCCGCCGGGCTGCTGGTGCTCGGGATGAACGTCTGGCAGGTCTTCACCTCGCTGCTCACCGGCTTCGTCCTCATCTATCTCGGGATGAACCTGATGGGCCGCATCGGCCAGCGGCACGGCGTCCCGTTCCCCGTGGTCAGCCGCATCAGCTTCGGGGTCTGGGGAGCCAACATCCCCGCCCTGATCCGGGCCGTCGTCGCCATCATGTGGTACGGCATCCAGACCTATCTGGCCTCCGTCGCGGTCAATGTGATGCTGCTCGCGGCGATACCCGACCTCGTCTCCTGGACGCGCCACTCCTTCCTCGGGCTCGACGCGCTGGGCTGGACCTCCTTCCTGGCCCTCTGGCTCGTCCAGGCGCTGATCATCAGCCGGGGCATGGAGTCGGTCCGCAAGTTCCAGGACTTCTGCGGCCCGGCGATCTGGCTCGTGATGATCGCGCTCGCCGTATGGGTCCTCGCGAAGGCCGGCTGGTCGATCCCGCTCACCTCCACCCCGCACCCCGTCTCCACCGGCCGGCAGTTCGCCCAGTGGTTCGGCGCGATCGGCCTCATCCTGTCGATCTACGGGACGCTGATGCTCAACTTCTGCGACTTCTCGCGCCTCGCACCCGACTACCGGACCGTCAGGCGCGGCAACTTCTGGGGCCTGCCCGTCAACTCGACGGCGTTCGTCATCGTCTCCGTCATCGTCACGGCCGGCTCCATCGAGGTCTTCGGCGAGGCCATCACCGACCCCGCGCTCCTCGTCGCCGAGGCGGGCAGCACCTGGGTGCTGGTGCTCGGGGCGCTCACCTTCGCCATCGCCACGATGGGCGTCAACATCGTCGCCAACTTCGTCTCACCCGCCTACGACCTGGCCAACGTCTGGCCGCAGCGGATCAGCTTCAAGGTCGGCGGAGCGATCAGCACCGTCGCCGCCCTGCTGGTCACGCCCTGGAACCTGTACTCCAACCCCGCCGTCGTCAACTACTTCCTCGGCGGCCTCGGCGCCTTCCTGGGACCGCTGTTCGGCGTCATCATGGTCGACTACTACTGGGTGAAGCGCGGCCGCGTCGACGTCGACCAGCTCTTCCAGGCCGGGCCCGGCTCCCGCTACTACTACCGCAAGGGCTTCAACCCGAAGGCGCTCCAGGCGTTCCTGCCGTCGGCGGGCGTCGCCGCGCTGCTCGCGCTCGTGCCGTACTTCGGTGACATCGCCGCCTACTCCTGGTTCATCGGTACGGCGCTCTCCGCCGCGCTCTACTCCCTGCTCTGCCGTACGGAACGGGCCGCGACCGCGGCCGGTGAACCCGTGGCCGCCCCGACGGCCGCCGAGAGCGCGGAGGTCTGAGCGCTGTGCGGATCGTCGTCACCAACTGCAACACCACCCGGTCGATGACCGACGAGATCGTGCGCGGCGCCAGGGCGGCCGCCGCCCCGGGCACCACGATCACCGGTCTCACCCCGGCCTGGGGGCCCGAGTCCGCGGAGGGATGGCTCGACAGCTATCTCTCCGCGGCGGCGGTCCTCGACACCCTGCGCGGCCACCGCGAGCCGTACGACGCCGTGGTGCTGGCCGGATTCGGCGAACACGGCCGCGAGGGAGCCAGGGAACTGGTGGCGACGCCCGTCATCGACATCACCGAGGCCGCCGCCCACCTGGCCTGTCTCCTGGGGCGGCGCTACGGCGTGATCACCACGCTCGACCGCACCCGCGGCCAGATCGAGGACAGCCTGCACACGGCCGGCGTCGCCCAGAACTGCGCCGCCGTCGTCGGCACCGGACTCGGCGTCCTCGACCTGGGCGACGAGCGCCGCACCACCGAGGCGTTCCTGACCGCCGCCGTCCGCGCCAGGGACGCCGGCGCCGAGGTCCTGGTCCTCGGCTGCGCCGGTATGACGGGGCTCCAGCGGACGGTGGGGGAGCGGCTCGGGATGCCGGTGGTCGACGGCGTGGGCGCGGCCGTCAAGCTCGCCGAGTCCCTGATCGCCCTGGACCTCGCGACCAGCCGCAGCGGCGGCTACGCCCGGCCCCTGCCCAAACGGCGCTCCTGGTCGGCGCCCGCGTGAGGCGGGCGCCGACCGGCGGCGCGGGAGCCGCCTACTTCGGTGTGTAGATGACGCCGAGCTTGTCGATCTCGTCGCCCGAACGCCCGGTGAAGCCGCTGATCCGCCAGCCGGTGGGCGCCGTGTACGTCACGGCGTCCGAGGTGGGGGAGCCGGCGGCCAGGGTGCGCCCCCGGTCCGTGGCGAACGAGGCGGAGAAGATCCTGGTACGGCCGTCCTTCTTGCCCTGGGTGAGCGTGACCGAGGTCAGATGTTCCCCGGAGGCCAGGGTGAGGGAGGCGGCGGTGCCGCCGGTCCCCCCGTGGCCGAGGACCGTACCCCCGTCGAGGGCGAGGGCGAGCCCGTCGAGCCGCGCGCCGCCGCGCAGCGTGAGGCTACGGGGCGCGGGGACGGCGGGCAGGGCCCCGGCGTCGTTGAAGGCGGCGCCGTGCGGTCCGCCGAAGCGGTCGGAGGCGCGGCGGTCGGCCGGCGGCGACCAGCTGAAGGCGGTGGAGTGCGGGTAGTGGTCGGAGAGGTGTCCGCCCGCCGCGTCGAGGAACCCGCGCCACTCGTTGGCGTAGCGGGTGGCGGTCAGCCGAAGCAGCGGGCCGCTCCGGTAGAGGACCTTGTCCACCACCTCGCAGTCGTCGCGCGGTGCGCGCGCGTCGCACACCAGCGCGTCGCTTCCGGCGGCCGGGGCCGAGCCCCCGCGGACCAGCTGGACCCAGGCGTCGGTGAGGCCGTTGTCCGAGAGGAGTGTGCGGATGTTGTCGGCGGCGCGGGTGTAGCGGGTGTTGGTGTCGCCCATGACGATCACCGCGTTGGAACCGCT
This sequence comes from Streptomyces corynorhini, assembly GCF_003346515.1. Lineage (GTDB taxonomy): Bacteria > Actinomycetota > Actinomycetes > Streptomycetales > Streptomycetaceae > Streptomyces > Streptomyces corynorhini. The sequence continues at coordinate 6,338 of NZ_QQNA01000214.1, read as the reverse complement.
GTAGCTCTGGATGAAACGGGAGAGCTGCGCGATATTGGCGCGGCGCGCGGCGAGCGCGGCCTCGGTGGTGTCGGCGTTGGTGTGCACGTTGTACACGTCCACGAACACCCCGGCGGCCAGCCGGACGCGGGCGAGCGAGAACCCCTTGGGGGTGAGGCAGTCCGTGCCCGTGCAGTGGGTCCAGCGGACCCGTTCGAAGTCCTCGTAGGGATGGTCGGAGAGGGTGTTGAGTCCGTCCCCGAAGGCCGCGCCGCCGCTGGTGGGGGTCCGGTGGGGGTGGGTGTCGTTCGCGTACAGCGAGGCGTGGTAGTTGAAGTCCTCCTGTACGTTGACGATGCCGTACGGCGCCAGCCGCTGCCCGATGAGCGGCGTGTTGACCTCGGGATCGCTGTCACCGAGCCCGAGCGGCAGCCCGGCGATGTTGTACGTGAGCACGTCGAACGAACCGGACTCACCGTCGGCGGCCGCGGCGGGCGCCGCACCGGCGCCGGTCAGGCCGGTGAGGGCGAGGGCGCCGGCGGCCAGGGCGCCGACCAGTCTTCGGATCGGGGTACGCATCGTGGGGGCCTCTCCCGTGCGAGCGAGGGTGGGGGACGGGCGTGCGGGTCCGTGCCACATCGGCCGGACGAGCATTGTTTACGGTGAAGTAACCGTTTACGCAAGGGAGTTGGAGAAATGTTCCGCGCCTGTACCGGGCAGTCCCGAGCCGGGGTCCTGGGCGGTCCGGTGGGTTCTCCGCCCGATCTTGCATAATCATGTGCGAGGCTGCATACTCTTCCTATGTCTAAGGTTCTCACCTCCCTGCCCACCGGCGAGCGCGTCGGCATCGCCTTCTCCGGCGGCCTCGACACCTCTGTCGCGGTCGCGTGGATGCGCGACAAGGGCGCCGTCCCGTGCACCTACACCGCCGATATCGGCCAGTACGACGAGCCCGACATCGCGTCGGTGCCCGGCCGCGCCGAGGCGTACGGTGCCGAGATCGCGCGCCTGGTCGACTGCCGAGCGGCGCTGGTCGAGGAGGGGCTGGCCGCGCTCGCCTGCGGCGCGTTCCACATCCGCTCGGGCGGCCGCGCCTACTTCAACACCACCCCGCTCGGCCGCGCCGTCACCGGCACCCTGCTCGTCCGGGCGATGCTCGAGGACGACGTCCAGATCTGGGGCGACGGCTCGACGTTCAAGGGCAACGACATCGAGCGGTTCTACCGCTACGGCCTGCTCGCCAATCCCCACCTGCGCATCTACAAGCCGTGGCTCGACGCCGACTTCGTCTCGGAGCTGGGCGGCCGCAAGGAGATGTCGGAGTGGCTGGTCGCCCACGGGCTGCCGTACCGCGACAGCACCGAGAAGGCGTACTCGACCGACGCCAACATCTGGGGCGCCACCCACGAGGCCAAGACGCTGGAGCACCTCGACACGGGCGTGGAGACCGTCGAGCCCATCATGGGGGTGCGCTTCTGGGACCCCTCGGTCGAGATCGCCGCCGAGGACGTGACGATCGGCTTCGACCAGGGCCGCCCGGTGACGGTCAACGGCAAGGAGTTCTCCTCCGCCGTCGACCTGGTCATGGAGGCGAACGCGATCGGCGGTCGTCACGGCATGGGCATGTCGGACCAGATCGAGAACCGGATCATCGAGGCGAAGAGCCGCGGCATCTACGAGGCACCGGGCATGGCGCTGCTGCACGCCGCCTACGAGCGTCTCGTCAACGCGATCCACAACGAGGACACCCTCGCCCACTACCACAACGAGGGCCGGCGTCTGGGCCGCCTGATGTACGAGGGCCGCTGGCTGGACCCGCAGGCGCTGATGGTCCGCGAGTCGCTCCAGCGCTGGGTCGGCTCGGCGGTCACCGGTGAGGTGACCCTGCGGCTGCGGCGCGGTGAGGACTACTCGATCCTCGACACCACGGGCCCGGCGTTCAGCTACCACCCGGACAAGCTGTCCATGGAGCGCACCGAGGACTCGGCGTTCGGCCCGGTGGACCGGATCGGCCAGCTCACCATGCGCAACCTCGACATCGCCGACTCGCGCGCCAGGCTCGAACAGTACGCGGGCCTGGGCATCGTCGGCACGACCCACCCCGCGCTGATCGGAGCCGCCCAGGCGGCCGCGACCGGCCTGATCGGTACGATGCCGGAGGGCGGCGCGGAGGCCATCGCCTCCCGCGGCGAGGTCTCCGGCGACGACGAACTGCTGGACCGCGCCGCCATGGAGTTCGGCACCGACTGAGCCCCGGCCGAGCGGCCGGTCGACGCGCGACCGAGGTCCCGGCCAGTCGGCCGGGACCTCGGTCGTTCCGCTCCCGGCGATGCGTCAAATATTCTTGCAATGAATTCATTCTTGCTGATTAAGGTTTTAATTTCGAGTTTTGTTTCATGGCGTACGGGGTGCGGGCGAGGGGTATGCTCCGTACGTCCCGGGATGCACGAAGGGCAGCAGGAGGCGATCCTGGTGAATCCTGAATCGATTCTTCTCTCGACGTTCACTCCGGACGGCCGGAAAGATCCTTATCCAGCCCTTTCGGAACTTCGGAAAATCGCTCCGGTCCATTACAGCCGGGCGCTTGACTCGTACTTCCTCACCCGCTTCGACGACTGTCACGCGGCGCTGACCGATCCGCATCTGCGCACCCCCGATCTGGAGTGGTACGACCGGGAGGTCTCCGCCGGACGGGAACACCCGGCCGCGGAATTCTTCTACTCCTCCATGCTCCGCGCCAATTCCCCGCTCCATGACCGAATGCGCCGGATGGTCGGTGCGGAATTCACTGCCCGGCGCATGGCCGCGCTGGGTTCGACCGTGGAAGAACTCACCCGAGAATTACTGGACACATTCGCCGACGCGACCTCCGGAGGTGGCGCGGCGAATTTCCAGGAAATGGTGGGATACCCCCTTCCGGTGGGCGTGGTGGGCGCACTCATCGGCGTCCCCCGTGACGAACAGGAACGCTTCTACCGCTACGGCAAGGACGCCGGCCGCGTCTTGGAGCCGGTGCGCTCACCGGAGGACTGGGCGCGCGCCGACCTGGCCGTGCGGACACTGCGGGAGTACTTCGCCGAACTCCTGCGCCGCCGCCGCGCCGACCCCGCCGACGGGCTCGCCTCCACGCTCCTCACGCTGCGGCGGGCCGCCGAGGAGCCGCTCACGGAGCGGGAGCTGGCGGACATGCTCCTCCTGGTGTTCGTGGCCGGCTTCGAGACCACCACCAGCCTGCTCGGCCTCACCCTCTTCGCCCTGCTCAGCCACCCCGACCAGCTGGCCCTCGTCGGCCGGGACCCCGCGCTGGCCCCGGCCGCCGTCCAGGAGTCCCTCCGGTGGGACACCCCGGTCCGGATGACCGAGCGCGTCGCCGCCCGGCCGCTGGAGATCGGCGGCGTCGCGGTCCCCGAAGGCGCCAACGTGACCACGGTCCTCGCCGCCGCCAACCGCGATCCCGCCTGCCACGAGGACCCCGACGCGTTCCGGGTGCGACGGCGGGGCACCAGGCTCCTCAGCTTCAGCGCGGGACCGCACTTCTGCCTCGGCGCGGCGCTGGCCCGGATGGAAGGCGCCGCCCTGGTGCGCCAGACAGTGGCGCGCTTCCCGGACCTGGCGCTGGCCGGACCCGCCGTACGGCGTGACTCGGTCAGCCTGCGCACCTTCGACGTACTCCCGCTGTCCACCCGCGCCTGAGAACCGGCCGGGCACCCCGACGGATCACGGTGTCCGCGCCCGGCGTACGGACCGGTCCCCACGACCACGCCGTCCGCGACGCCCGCGCCCGGCCGGGCAGGCCCCAGAAGGGACCGCACATGCGCTATCTGCACACCGAACGCACGACCCTCGAAACGCTCATGCCCGGACTCGACGCCGCACTCGCCGAGCACCCCCTCACGGAGCTGGAGCGAGCGCCCAGCCCGGCGATCGCGCACTTCCGCGCGGCCGGTGGCCCCGCGCTGCTGGTGCCCGTACGCGACGGGGGCAGCGGAGCGACCCCGCTGCAGGCGGTCCGCGCGCAACGCGCCGTCGGGGCCCGCTGCCCCTCGCTCGCGGTCGCCACCACCATGCACCACTTCTCGGTCGCCGGTCTGGTCCGGGCGGCCCAGGACGGAACCGGCATGGAGACACCGCTGCTGGAGACCATCGCCACCGGACGGCTGCTGCTGGCCTCCGGCTTCGCGGAGGGCAACACCGGCCAGAACATCCTGCGGCCCCACATCACCGCCCGACCGGTCGACGGACGGATGGTACTCAACGGCCGCAAGGCGCCCTGCAGCCTGTCCCGCTCGATGGACCTGCTGACGGCGTCCGTCGCGGTGACCGACGGCAAGGGCGCGCCGCGGCTCGCCATCGCGCTCATCCCGGCCGGCACACCCGGCCTGGAGATCCGGCCGTTCTGGCGGACACCGGTCCTCGCGGGCGCCGAGAGCGACGAGGTCGTCCTCACCGACGTCGCGCTGGACCCGGACATGGTGGTGGTCACCGAGGTGACAGCCGACGCCGTGCCCGACGCCGTCAACATCGCCGGATTCCTCTGGTTCGAACTGCTGCTGACCGCCGGATACCTCGGCATCGTCAGCGCCCTCGTCGAACGCGTCCTGGACCACCGTGACGGCCCCGGCGAGGACCCCGCCCCCTACCTGGTCGACACCGACGCGGCGATGCTGGCCGTGGAGGCCGTCGCCCGCGCCATGGACACCGAGGAGTGGACCGACACCCTCCTGGTCCACGCCCTCGCCGCACGCTACGCGGCCCAGGACGCCATCGCCCGGACCGCCCACGCCTGCCTCACGGCGCTCGGCGGCATGGCGTTCATCGGCTCGCCCGACTGCGGCTACCTCGCGTCGGCCGCGAGCGCGCTCACCCACCACCCGCCCGCCCGCAGACGGATGGCCCGCCCCCTGCGGGACTACCTCGACGGCCGCCCCCTGCGCATCGGCTGACGACCACCCCCGTACCCGCGCATCCCCACGACGACGAACAGGTGCCCCCCTATGCAGCGAGACGTCAACGCACCCCGCCGGCGCCCCGGCGACGCCCTGCCGCGCGTGTCCGGCGGATACCGCGTCGAGGTCCTGCCCAGCATCGCGACGCTCTCCCGGGCGATGTGGGAGGAGCTGGCCCCCGCCGACGACCCCATGTGGTCCCGGGGCCTGTTCACCGCCATGGAACGCGGCGGCATCGGCCCCGAGGGCTACGCCTACCTCGTCGTGCGCGAGCACGCCCGCGTCCGCGCCGTACTGCCCGTCTGCCGCTTCCGCGAGCTGCGGCTCGACGGACTGGTGGGACCGGCCGAACGGCGCTTCCTGACCCCCGTCGAACGGCTCTTCCCCCGCCTCCTGCGGGTACCGGCGCTCCTGTGCGGCAACCTCCTGGGGCAGGGACACGTACTGACCGAGGGCGGCCCGCCGGGGGAGGAGGTCCAGCGGCTCCTGGTCGACGCGGTCCTCGCCTACGCCCGCCGGGAACGGCTGGGCACCGTGGTGTTCAAGGACTTCGCCCCCGCGGAACTGGCACCGCTGCGCACCACCCTGCGCCGCGCGGGCTTCTCCTTCGCCCCGGGCCTCCCCGACACCGAACTACGCCTCGGCCACGCCTCGTTCGACGACTATCTCGCCGCGCTCCCCGCCAAGCCGCGGCGCAACGCCCGGAGCAAGATGCGCGCCTTCCGGGCCCGTTCCGACCTGCGGATCGAGATCCTCGACCAGTTCGAGGAGCTGCTGCCGCGGATCCTCGCCCTCTACCGTCAGGTCATGGACCGCGCGGACCAGTTCCTCGACGTCCTCGACGCGTCGTTCCTCGAAGCCGTGCACGCCGGGACCGAGCCGCGCCGGCGGCTGGTCGCCTGCTTCCAGGGCGACACCCTGGTCGCCTTCCTGCTCTGCCTCTTCGCCGGGACGGGAGCCGTCGGAGCCCGGATCGGCCTCGACTACCGCCTCGCCCATGACGCGCGGCTCTACCACATCGTCCACTACGCGGCGATCGACCTCGCCCTCGCGTCGGGCTGCGACCGCATCCGCTTCGCCCAGACCGCGTACACCCCGAAGCGGGAGTTCGGCTGCGACCTGATCCCGCAGTCGTACGCCATCACCCATCTGCGCCCCGGACGCCGCGCGGTACTGCGCCGGGTCCTTCCCCGGGCACTGTCGGCCGGACGGATCCGGGCGCTGGGTCCCCACCTGGCCGCCGCGACGGACACACCGCCTCCCGGACCCGGCCCCCACCCGCCTTCCCCTCCGGACACAGAACGGCCCACCCATGCCCCGAGTTGAGACCCAGCTGCGCATCGCGGCGCCACCCGAGACCGCCTGGGCGGCCGTGGTCGACGTGGAGAGCTACCCCAGGTGCATGGAGAACGT
>NZ_QQNA01000213.1 GCF_003346515.1 Streptomyces corynorhini | reverse complement strand
GGCTTCCGGGGGACTCAGATGGGGGCCCAGGCGGGGGCTCAGGTGGGGGCTCAGGCGGGGGCTCAGGTACGGACGAAGACCGACCAGACCATGCGGATCGGCCGCAGCCGTGAAATGAAGCGAAGTCCGTGCCGCGTGGCGGCCGGTTCGGTGGTGAGCGCGAGGTCGTAGCGGTGCTCGGCCACGGCTCGGGCCGCCTGGCTGGTGGAGTCCGCGGTGGCCACTTCGGACAGCTGGTAGGCCGTCGGCAGCAGTTGTCGTAACAGCGGTCGCGGCGACGGATGCGTCACCACGCTCGGGCGGTCGGGCAGCGGATCGGCGTCTGTGCGCCGGGCGACGCCGTACAGCGGGGTGTCCATGACGAAGGTGCTGGCCAGCGCGATGTCGTCGGCCATGTAGAAGTGGTGGACATCCCGATAGGCATTGGCGACGACCACATGGCTGACGGCACCGGCCGTCAGGTCCTCCAGGGCCTGTTCGTAGGTCGCCCTGAGCACGATAGGCACCCCGCCGAGCAAGCGGGTCCGCAGCAGCCGCGCGGCCTGCTCGCTGCTCGTGCCCTCGGGGCCGAGCGTTCCGATGGCCGACGGCCCGGACTGTGCGGGCCGGACGTCGATCCAGCCCAGCTCGACGGTCATGTGTCACTCCTCGATGTCGGCGACGACCCAGGTGCTGATGGCACGCCACAGCGCCGCGGATTCTTGATGGAAGGGGTGGTCCTGGTAGCCGCGCAGGGTGTCCTGGTCGGGCAGCAGGCCGATCACGGCGAAGTCGTAGGCGACCGGACGGTCGGCGGTGTTACGCCCCACCTGCCAGTGCAGCAGGCCGGGCACCTCCTCGCCGACGAGCGACGAGGACCGCTCGGCCGCGAGGGCCGCGGGATCCTGCCAGCCGAAGCCCGGCTTGAACTTGAACAGCACAATGTGTCTGATCATCGGCATCCTTGTTCAGGTCGCACGGCGCCACGTCACCCGTGCGACGGCACGTGGGCAGTCCGGCCGAGCGACGTGGACCGGATTCGCGGCGGACGATGCCCTTTGTCGCGTGCGCCACCGGACACGATCTCCCGCGTATACGGACGGTCGCTCGCCGTGGGGTCTTCCCCGGTCGGACCGGGGGCGGGGAGCCGCCGGTGATCAGGTGGACCGACCGGGCGCGGCCTGGATCTCGGCCCTCACAAAGGCGGCCAGCCGGTCGAGTCCCTCGTCGATCGCCGCGTTGTCGAGCAGGCTGAAGGACAGCCGGATCTGGTGTGAGGAGGTCATGCCGGTGTGGAAATGATGCAGAGGGGTCCAGATCACTCCGTGGTCGCGCGCCGATCTGCGCAGCGAACGGTCGTCCACGGTGAACGGCACCGTCAGAACGACGAAGAACCCGCCGGCCGGGGTGTTCCACGTGACCGGGCCGGTGGCGGCGAAGCGCCAGGTCAGCCCCGCCAGCACGCGCCGCAGGTTGGCGCGGTAGACCTCGATCTCACGCTTGTTCGCGGCGACCATGCTGCATCCATGGCGCAGCAGCTTGCCGCCGACGACGGCCTGGGCGACGGGCGATGTGTTGAGCGTGACGTTGCTCTTGATCAGCGACAACTGGTCCGCGAGCGTTCCCGCCGGACGGCCGTCCCTGGTGACGGGCTGGTCGGCGACGACGAAGCCGACGCGGGCGCCGGGCAGGCCGGTCTTGGCGAAGGAGCCGATGTGGACGACCTGGTGCCGGGTGTCGAGCGCTTTGAGGGTCGATGGCCGGGTGCCGGGATCGGCTTGGAAGAGGCCGTACGGGTTGTCCTCGATGATCAGCAGATCGAGTTCGGCCGCCAGGTCGAGCAGGGCGATCCGGGTGGCCTGATCCAGGCTCACCCCGGTGGGGTTGGAGAAGTCGGGAACAAGATACAGAGCGCGCGGCCGTTGTCCTCGGGCGCGTGCCGCCGCCACCTGGCGCTCAAGATCCGCGAGGTCGAGACCGCCGTCCGCGTCCCCGACCGGCAGCACGGGCATGTCCAGCAAGCGCGCGGCGCCGGTCAGTCCGAAGTAGGTGGGCGCGACGGCGAGGACGACGTCACGCGGGGAGGCGCGCAGAGAGCGCAGCGTCAGGAACATCGCCTCCTGACTGCCGACGGTCACCACCACCGAGTCGGGGTCGACGGTGATGGCTTCGTCGATCTCAAGGTAGCGGGCGACCAGGTCGTGGATGACGCCCTTCGTCCGCCCGTACTGGAAAACGGTTCTGCGGGCCTCCTTGTCCGTCAGCCCCACCACCTCGGTGAGGTGCGCGAAGAAGGTTTCCAGATATTCATGGAGCTGCTCGACCCGGAAGAACTCCTCGTAAGGCCGGCCGGCGGCGAAGGACACCGCCCGCGGGTGGTCCGCGGCAATGTCGTTCAGCAGGTTCATCGAGTGGAGGACGGGATCATCCAGCGAGGGATGCAGTTGCCCGACAGATAATTCAACCATTTTCGATTCTCCGGTTCCTGCACGTGCGGCGGTCGCTCCGGTGCACAGGGGCTCCCCGTGTCACACACCTCAGGAGCCGGTGGACGAGTTCGGCGGCGCGCGGCGAGCGGACCGGTCAGCGACGGGCGGTGACCGGTCCGAACCGCCGCCGGGGCGGCAGCCAGGTCAGACGCCGCTTCCGGCGGGCGTGGGCGTGGCCAGGAGCTGCGTCTCCCAGCTGAAGGCGATGCCCGTGCCGCCACCGTGCTGAAGCAGGACGTCGGTCATGCCCGGGAAGGTCTTTTCGCGGGCCCAGTCGCGCTGCCACTCCCCCGCCACGGCCATCCAGGTGATCGGTACCACGCCCGCCTGGACCATGCGCCGCACGGCCATGTCGTGGGCCTCCGCCGACGCGCCGCCCGAGGCGTCGGTGACGGCGAAGACCTCGAAGCCCTCACCCGCCGCCTGGATGGCCGGCATCGCGACACACATCTCCGTCCAGAGACCGGCGATGATCAGCTTCTTGCGGCCGGTCGCCTTGACGGCGTCGACGACGCGCTCGTCCTCCCAGGTGTTGATGAACGTCCTGTTGATCGGCTTCTGGTCCGGGAACACGTCCTGCAGTCCCTTGATGATGTAGCCGCCGCGCTCCTCCAGCACGGTCGTCAGGATCGTCGGTACGTCGAACGCCTTGGCCGCCTTGGCCAGACCGACCGCGTTGTTCACGATCACCGTGGGCTCGTGGCTGTGCAGGTTGGCGAACTGGAACGGCTGGTGGTCGATCAGGACGACGACGCTCTCCTCGGGCGTCAGCAGCGCCTGAAGTCCGGACGTGGCTTCCTTGCCCATGAGCTACCTCTCCAAGATACGTATGACGCGCGCCCGCACAGCAGCACGTCGACAGGGCGTCACTTGTCGGCACAGGGACCCGAGGCCGACCGGCCGGCCAACAGCCCGCTGGGCGAGATCACTTCGCGAGCCCGCTCGGTCCGCGCGAGTGACGGCTTGCGGTACCAGCCGACTACCGGCCCCAACTGGATGACGTGTCATCTACATTAAGCACAGGTGCTTGACGTGTCAACCAATTGCCGATCCGCCCCCGGACGCGGACCCATCACACCAACTCGGCAACCCTTCAACGCACATGACGATCAGTCACTCAGGGACCGGAGTGAGCGGAAGCCGTCCCGGTGGCGCGTCGGCCGAACCCCTCGACGGGCAGTCCCGAACGGTGCCGTGTCGAACCGCCCTGCCCTCCACAGCACATGGGGGCGCGTCGGTTTTCCGGCCGACGGCTCCGGATCAGCGTGGCCGTACGTGCCCGTACCCGGTCGCCCGCATCCGCACCCTGTACGGGACCGCGCGACACCGAGCGGGTGGCGTCACAGCCCCGCGGGTCCGGCCGCGTCACCGACCGCGAGGACCCGCGTGGTCGCGGTGGCGGGCCTCGCGGCTCCGCCCACAGCCGCACAGCATGGCCCCACCCCCGGCACGCGGGCCTCGCGGCGTGTCCACAGTCAGCTCACCGCGTACGCTCAGCCGCCCGTGGAACCACCGTGACCGGGGTCGGGCCGGTCGGGGGTCTCCCCTTCGCCGTCCGTGCGTTCGTAGCGCAGCGCGCCCGACGGACAACGGCGCACCACTTCGGCCAGACGATCGGCCGGAGCCCTCTCCGGCCGGATCCACGGGCGCTTCGCCGTATCGAACACCTCGGGCAGGCCACGGACGCATTCGGCGGCATGGAGACAGCGCCCGGCCTCGAAGGTCACCGTGATCGACCGCGTTCGGTACGCCTTGCGCCCAGGCCCGCCGCTCATGTCCGCCTCCATCGTCGCCCGCCCGCCCCTTCAGTCACTGACCCTGCTGCGGGACTGGTACAGCAAGTCCCGGTATGCGGGGTGCCGGTCGATCCAGCCCGCGAAGAAGGGGCACGTGGCCAGCACCCGCAGATTCGCTCCCCTCGCCTCGTCCAGGGCGACCCGGGCCAACGCGGACCCCACTCCCCTGCCCTCGTAAGCCGGATCGACCTCGGTGTGCACGAACGCGATCAGCTCCGTCGTACGGATGTACTGCGCGACACCCGCCACCTTGGACTCCCCGTCGACGCGGGCCTCGTAGCGCTTCGCCTCGGGCACGTCACTCACTTCGACCGTCATACGCCCTCCTTGTGGACCTCGCCCCAGACAACGGACGAATTCCGTCGACCGGGACTGCACCTTAAGCAGATCAGGTTGACGAATCAACTTAACTTCGGCGGGGGCACGGCGGAATGATCCGGGCGGCGGCTCGGCGATCCGCCAGGGCCCGTGGCCACGCCGAAGGCCGACGGTGTGGCGAGGGCCGGACGGGACGGCCCTCAGCCCAGCGCGAGCCCGTCCGCCGCCGCGCCGCGGCTCAGGACCGTGGCGCTGATGTCGTCGAGGACCTCCCGGTAGTCGTCGCGCTCCGGGTCCGCGCGGACGGCTTCGCGCAGGTTCACCACGCGGCCGGTGCCGGTGTCCATCAACTGCGGGACGAACTCCGCCCTGCGGACCGGCCAGCGCTGCCCCTTCGCGGCGGGCGGTGCGAAGGTGAACCGGCCGATGGAGCCCTGGTTGCCCCGTCCGTCCAGTTCGCCGTCGTCGTTGGTCATCACACCGGCGATCTGGTCGCCCATGCCGTAGATGATCCAGGTGCCGTTGACCTTCTCGTACGCCTGCGGGACGTGCGCGTGGGTGCCGAGGATCAGGTCGATGTCGGGCCGGGTGCCGGTACGGGACGCGGTGAGCCGACGGCCCAGGTCGAGCTGGATCTCGTCGGGGGCGGTCTGCCACTCGGTGCCCCAGTGGAGGCTGACCACCACGACGTCGGCACCGGCCTTCCTGGCGGCGCGGGCGTCGGCGACGATCTTCTTCTCGTCGACGAGGGCGACCGCCCAGGGCTGTCCGTCGGGGAACGGATGGTCGTTGACGCCGTAGGTGTAGGCCAGCTGGGCGATCCGGGCGCCGCCCGCCGTCAGCAGGGCGGGGCGGGTCGCCTCGGCGGCCGAGCGGGCCGTGCCGGTGTGCCGGACGCCCGCCTTGTCGAGGGCGTCGAGGGTGCGCCGTACCCCGGCGGAGCCGTCGTCGAGCGCGTGGTTCGAGGCGGTGGAGCAGGAGTCGTAGCCGGTGTCCTTGAGGCCCTGGGCCACCTCGGGCGGGGAGACGAAGTCGGGGTAGCCGGTGAAGGGGCCTTCCTCCTCGCCGTAGACGGTCTCCATGTGACAGATCGCCACGTCCGCGCCGGAGACGACGGGCTCGACCGCCGCGAGCATCGGAGCGAAGTCGTGGCCGTCGCCGTCCGCGTCGGCGCGGGCCCGGCCGATCACCGACTCGTGCGGCAGGATGTCGCCGGAGGCGGCCAGGGTGAAGCCCCGGGCCGGGGCGGCGGCCGACGCGGAGCCGCCGCGCGGCCCGTGCGGTACGGGAGGTCCTGACGCGGGACCGGCGCAGGCCGCCGCCGCCGTGCCGAGCAGGGCCGCGGCGGCCACCGCTCCGTATCGCATGCGCTGAGTCATCGGTGGCGCTCCAGGGTCAGGGGATGCCGTCCCCTGAATCCATATAGTCATATAAACGGATGTCAAGGAGCCAAGCCGACATCACGCCCCAATGGGGCCGAACGCCTCCCGCCGACCGTTCACCGCACCACTCGTCGCAGTGAGCGACCGCTCGTCGCAGATCTCTGTGCGCCGTCTGTCCCCCGGCGCCGCCATGCGTTCGGATACGCCACACGGCAGCGCGCCGCGCACGAGCGGCACCAGCGCCACCAGCGCCACCAGCCGCACCTGCGAGAGAGGGCGTTCACGATGACCACGGCCACGGCCACGGAGACGACCGACGAACGAGCGCTGACGGACCTTCAGCACCGGCACGGGCCCGCCCTGCTCAGCTTCCTGCTCGGACTGACCTACGGCGACCGGCAGCGGGCCGAGGATCTGGTCCAGGAGACGCTGGTACGGGCCTGGCTCCACCCCGAGGCGTTCGACGCGCCGTTCGAGTCGATGCGGCCCTGGCTGTTCACCGTCGCGCGCCGGCTCGCGATCGACGCCCGCAGATCGCGGCTGGCCCGACCGCCGGAGGTCGGGGACGCGGTCCTCGCCGCCACGCCCGACCCCCAGGACCGTACGGAGAGCGCCGTCGCGGCGCTGGACGTGCGGCGGGCGGTGCGCACCCTGAGCGCCGAGCACCGCGCCGTGCTCGGCCAGCTCTACTTCCGGGGACTGAGCGTGAACGAGGCGGCGGCGGCGCTGGGTGTTCCCCCGGGTACGGTCAAGTCCCGTTCGTACTACGCCCTGCGGGCCCTGGCCCGCGCGCTGCCCGGCTACCGCAGGTCGTCCTCGTCCAGGAGCGCGAGCAGCGACCGCGTGTCGGCCACTTCCCGGTAGGCCGCGCCGCACCTGTCGCACCCCGCCAGGTGGTCGGCGACCCACCGGTCCTCCTCGGGACCGAGCGCTTCGAGCGCGTAGGCACCGAGCAGCGACCGCACATGCGGGCCGGAATCGTCCGCTCCATCGGCGGACCCGTCACCGTCGGCCACACCCGTCACAATCCGCTCCCGTCAGCCGCCCGATCCTGCCCTTCTGGCCACGCGGAGGGGCTGCCGCCGGTTCAATGCTCCCTTAAGCAGGCTTCGGGGGAGGAAAGGAAGGCGGAAAATCGATGCGTCCGGAATGTACTGAAGGGGAAGGGGCGGGCGGTGGCGGGCTGCTGGTCCCCATGGCGTGGATGTACGCGGAGTACATCGCCGACGAGTTGCTGCGCACCGGTGATCTCATGCCACCGACGACCTTGGAGTACCGGGCGGGCCGGGACGCGCTGGCCCTGACCATCTTCCTCTCCGACGGCTCGGTGGGCGGCCCGCGCGTGGTGGCCAGAATGGAGGAGTGGCGCTCCCTCACCGCGTACGGGACATGCTGGCGCGAGTGGGTCTGCGCGCGGCTCGACCGGCTGGAGGCGCTCGACTTCGAATCGGACGCGGGGGCCCGCGATCCCGATCTGGCGCTGGCGGGCGCCGCCTGGCGCTGGCTGGAGGAGACGGAGCTGCTCGCGCCGGACCTCGACTCCGTGGCGCCCTCCGGCGCCGATCCCCTCACCGCGGGCGAGGCGGAGGGGCCGCAGGTGTGGACGCCCGCGTGGCAGCTCGGGCTGCCGCTGGGACATCTGGCGATCCATCTGTTCTGAACGGCACGGGGTACGCGGCACGGGGTACGCGGCACGGGGTACGCGGCACGGGATACGCACGGGCCGCCCGGTCGGTCGGCGGGCCCGGCGACCGTCGTCCGGCGCTCAGCTGCCGTGCACGCCCGCACGGTACTTGGGAATGCGCACCGTGATCTTCATACCGGCCCCGACGCCCGTCTCGATGACGAGGCCGTACTCGTCCCCGTAGACCTGGCGCAGCCGTTCGTCCACGTTGAGCAGGCCGATCCCGGTGGACGCGCCGCCCTCGCCGCGCAGGATCCGGCGCAGCCGGTCCGGCTCCATGCCCACCCCGTCGTCCTCGACGACCACCTCGGCCTCGGCGCCCGCGTCGAGGGCGCTGATGGTGATCCGGCTGGTGGTGGCGGCTCCTTCGAGGCCGTGTTTGACGGCGTTCTCCACGAGCGGCTGGAGGCAGAGGAAGGGCATCGCGACGGGCAGCACCTCGGGGGCGACCTGGAGCCGTACGGAGAGCCGCTCGCCGAAGCGGGCCCGCACCAGGGCCAGATACTGGTCGATGGAGTGCAACTCGTCGGCGAGCGTGGTGAAATCGCCGTGGCTGCGGAACGAGTAGCGGGTGAAGTCGGCGAACTCCAGCAGGAGTTCGCGGGCGCGGTCCGGATCGGTGCGGACGAACGAGGCGATCGCGGCGAGCGAGTTGAAGATGAAGTGCGGCGAGATCTGGGCCCGCAGCGCCTTGATCTCGGCTTCGATCAGCCGGGTGCGGGAGCGGTCCAGCTCGGCCAGCTCCAGCTGTACGCAGACCCAGCGGGCCACCTCACCGGCGGCCGAGGCCAGTACGGCGGACTCGCGCGGCGCGTAGGCGACCAGCGTGCCGAGCACCCGGTGGTCGACGGTGAGCGGGACGGCCACACCCCAGCGCAGGGCGCAGTCCAGGTCGCCGCAGCCGACCGGGAAGGCCGTGCCCCGGCCGCTGTCGAGCACCCCCACGACGCGTTCCATCACGCCCTCGCCGTGGTGTTCGCCGCCACCGTCCCAGGCGAGGACCCCCTCGCGGTCGGTGAGGCAGAGCGCGTCGGTGCCCAGCAGGGAGCGCAGCCGGCCGGCCGCCTTGGCCGCGCTCTCCCGGGTGAGTCCGGCGCGCAGCGGGGGCGCGGCGAGGGAGGCGGTGTGCAGGGTCTCGAACGTGGCGTGTTCCACGGGGGTGCCGACGTCGCTGGGGCGGGCGGGGCGGGCGGTGCGCCGGCCGAGCAGGTAGCCGCCCGCGAGGAGCAGCGCCGCGAGCACCGTCGACACGGCGAGGGCGGCCGGGCTCATGTCAGTCCCTCCGGCAGGTGGAAGCGGGCCATGGCGGCGTTGGTGCCCGCCGGTATCCGGGCCCTGGTGGCCAGGGAGACGAGGACCATCGCGAGGAAGCCGACCGGGACGGACCAGACGGCGGGCCAGGCGAGCAGGGCGTGCGGCCAGCCGGACCGTACGGTGCCGGCCACCGTGAGGACCGTCGCGGCGAAGGAGAGACCGCCCCCGAGCAGCAGTCCGGCGACGGCGCCGGGCGGGGTGAGCCCGCGCCACCAGATGCCCAGGACCAGCAGCGGACAGAACGACGAGGCGGAGACCGCGAAGGCCATCCCGACGGAGTCGGCCACGGGCGCGTCGCTGACCAGCAGCGATCCGCACAGCGGCACGACGATGGCGAGCGGCGCGGCGAGTCTGAACTGCCGTACGCCGCGCGCGGGCAGTACATCCTGGGTGAGGACGCCCGCGACGGCCATGGTCAGTCCTGAGGCGGTGGAGAGGAACGCGGCGAACGCCCCGCCCGCGACAAGGGCGCCGAGCAGATCGCCGCCGAGCCCGCCGATCGCCCGCTCCGGCAGCAGCAGTACGGCGGCGTCGGCGGCGGCGCCGTCGGGCAGCTCGGGCGCGTACAGCCGCCCCAGCGCCCCGTAGACCGGCGGCAGCAGGTAGAACGCGCCGATCAGCGCCAGTACGGCGACGGTGGTGCGGCGGGCGGCGCGGCCGTTGGGGCTGGTGTAGAAGCGGACCACGACATGGGGCAGTCCCATCGTGCCCAGGAACGTCGCCACGATCAGGCCGTAGGTGGCGTAGAGGGGATGGTCGGCGCGGACGGCGGCGGTGGAGGCGAGGTCCAGCACGGGGCGCGGCCGGTCGTCGCCGTACCAGGCCAGCAGCAGGAAGATCGCGGGCACCAGCAGCGCGGTGAGCTTGAGCCAGTACTGGAACGCCTGGACGAAGGTGATGCTGCGCATCCCGCCCGCGGCGACCGCCACCACGACGACGAGCGCGACGAGTACTCCGCCGAACCAGCCGGGCGCTCCGGTGAGGATCTTCAACGTCATTCCCGCGCCCTGGAGTTGGGGGACGAGATAGAGCCAGCCCGCGCCGACCACGAACAGGCTGACCAGTCGGCGTACCGCGCGCGATTCGAGCCGCCCCTCGGCGAAGTCCGGCAGGGTGTAGGCGCCGGACCTGCGCAGCGGCGCGGCGACGAAGACGAGCAGGACGAGGTATCCGGCGGTGTAGCCGACCGGGTACCAGAGCATGTCGGGGCCGTGCAGCAGCACCAGCCCCGCGATGCCGAGGAAGGAGGCGGCGGAGAGGTATTCGCCGCTGATCGCGGCGGCGTTGAGCGCGGGGCCGACCGTGCGGGAGGCGACGTAGAAGTCCGAGGTGGTACGGGATATGCGCAGCCCGAAGCCGCCGACGAGCACGGTGGCGAGCACCACGACGGCGACGGCCACCGCCGTGTAGGTCTGGCTCACGGCGCGGGCCGCCCCTTCACCAGCCGGGCGAAGTCGCGCTCGTTGCGCTCGGCGCGGCGCACGTACCACCAGCCGCCCAGAGTGAGCAGCGGATAGGCGGCGCAGCCGAGGACCGCCCAGACGGCGGTGGCGTCGCGCAGCGCGGCGAAGGCGAGGGGCAGGGTACCGGCGGTCAGCGCGAGTACCGCGAACACGGTGAGTGCCGCGCGTAGTTGACTGCGCATCAGGGAACGGACGTAGGCGCCGCCCAGCGCGGTCTGTTCCTGGATCTCGGCCTGGGCCCGGTAGCGGGGCAGCGGACGCACGCGCCGGGGCTCGCCGGTGACGACCTCGCGCCGGGGCGCGGAGGGGCCCGTCATCGCCGCTGCCGCATCAGCAGGTCCCGCAGCGAGCGGGCGTGGCGGCGGCTGACGGGCAGCTCGGCGCCACCGACACGTACGCTCATCGCGCCCGCGTCCAGGCGCAGTTCGTCGATCCGGGCCAGCGCGACGAGATGGCGGCGGTGGATCCGGACGAACCCGTGCGCGCGCCAGCGCTCCTCCAGTGTGCTGAGCGGGATCCGCACGAGATGGCTGCCGGTGTCGGTGTACAGCCGCGCGTAGTCGCCTCTGGCCTCGGCGTAGGCGATGTCGGCCACGGCGACGAACCGGATCACCCCGCCCAGCTCGACCGTGATCTGGTCGGCGGCCGAGGGCGCTCCGGGGACCTGCGCGGCGCCGGGGGCCGCCCCCGGCCCGGGGACCGCGGAGCGCTCCCCCACCAGTTCGGCGACGCGCCGCACGGCCTCGGCGAGGCGCTCCCTGCGCACGGGTTTGAGTACGTAGTCGACGGCCTTGAGGTCGAAGGCCCGTACGGCGAAGCCCTCGTGGGCCGTGACGAAGACGATCAGCGGGGGCTCGGCGAAGCCGGCCAGCAGCCGGGCGACGTCGAGTCCGGTGAGTCCGGCCATGTGGATGTCGAGGAAGACCACGTCGACGGCGCCGGGCCCCTCGGGACCCGCGTCGAGGGCGGCGCCGATGCGGCGCAGCGCCTCGGTGGCGCCGGTCGCGCCCTCGGCGGCGCGGACGCGGGGGTCGGCCCTGAGCAGATAGAGCAGCTCCTCAAGGGCCGGTTCCTCGTCGTCCACAGCCAGTACGCGCAGCATGAGGCCGGAGTTTACGACGTGGCGCGCGGTGTCGTCAGGGCCCGGTGGACCGTGCGGTTTCCCGACGCTCGGTGCGATCCTCGGGTGAACGCGCGAGCCTTTGAGTGATTCCGTACTTCGCTGCGTAACAGACAATATGCGGACCTTGGACCTCCATCGTGATGTCGGCGCCTACGCCCTCGGGGTGCTGGACGCCTCGGACGCCTTCCGCTTCGAGGACCACCTGATGGTCTGCCCGCAGTGCACCCTGCTGCTGGCCGACTTCGGCGGAGTGAAGGCACAGCTCGACCGATATGCCCGGCAGACCCCCGCCGAGGTGGCGCCGTACGCCGTCGCGGGGCCGGAGCTGCTGGCCGGGCTGCTCGACCGTACGGCCGACGGCCGGCGCAAGAGCCGCCGACGGCGGCTCGCGCTGGCGGCCGTGGCCGCGGTACTCGTGGTGGGCGGGCCGCTCGCGGTGCTCGGCGCGTCCTCCGGCACGGACCCCGGAGACACCGCGACCGTACGGTGGAGCGCCTCCGACCGCGCGTCGGGGACCTCGGCCGTGGTGACGACGGCGGAGGCGGTCTGGGGCACGGACGTCGGCCTGGAGCTGGTGCGCCCCGGCGTCTCCGAGGTCTGCGCGCTGATCGCGGTGGGGCTCGACGGGTCGCGGCAGACGGTGATGACCTGGGCGTCGCACGCGCGGGACGGCGAGCGGCTGGTCACCCGGGGCGGGGCCGCGCTGCGCCCCGCGGAGATCTCGCGCTTCGAGGTGCGGGCGTCGGACGGCCGGGTGCTGGTGACGATCGGCGGATGAGCGCCGCGCCGCCCGCGCGCGACCGCGACCACGACCCGCGATCCGGGACCACGACCGGTGTCGCGGCCCGGGTCGCGGGCGTCGCTCTCTCCGCTCCGGGCGGAGCCCTACTTGAGCAGCCGCGACATCCTGCGGTCGGCGAGCGGCCTGCCGCCCGTCTGGCAGGTGGGGCAGTACTGGAGCGAGGAGTCGCTGAACGACACCTCGCGGATGGTGTCCCCGCAGACGGGACACGGCTCGCCGGTACGGCCGTGCACCCGCAGCCCGCTTTTCTTCTCCGCCTTCAGCCGCCCGGCGGCCACTCCGCGCGAGCGCGCGACCGCCTCGCGCAGCGTCGTGCGCAGCGCGTCGTGGAGGGTGGTGATCTCGTCCTCGGAGAGGTTCTCCACAGGCTTGAAGGGCGACATCCGCGCCGCGTGCAGGATCTCGTCGCTGTAGGCGTTGCCGATGCCCGCGATCAGCCGCTGGTCGCGCAGCGCGCCCTTGATCCGGCGCCGCTCGCCCGCCAGCAGCGCGGCGAGCGCGGCCCGGTCGAAGGAGGCGGCGAGCGGATCGGGGCCGAGCCGGGCGATGCCGGGGACGTCGGCCGGGTCGCGTACGAGATGGACGGCGAGGCGCTTGGCGGTGCCCGCCTCGGTCAGGTCGAAGCCGTCGCCCCCGGCGAGCACCGCGCGCAGCGCCAGCGGCCCCTTGCCGGGGCGCGGCGGGGCGGCGGGGAAGGAGTCCCGCCAGCGCAGCCAGCCCGCGCGGGCGAGGTGGACCGCGAGGTGCAGCCCGCCGGGCGCGGCGTCCCCCGCGACGATGTCGAGGTACTTGCCGTGCCGGTCCACGGCCGTGACCGTGGCGCCCTCCAGCGCGGTCAGCGGCGGATCATAGGTCTTCAGGGCATTGACCGTCAGCGGCAGGACACGGACGATTTCCTTGCCCACCAGGTGTTCGTCGAGGAACTCGCGCAGCGCTTCGACCTCGGGTACTTCCGGCATACGTCCAGCGTGCCGCAGGCGGCGCCCGAACGCCCGGTGGGCACGGTGGGCCCCGGCCCGCCGCGTGATACGGCCCACAAGGAGCGGGGCCGAGGCGTCCGCGGGCGTCTCGGCCCCGAATACACCGCGAGAGGTGCTCCCCCGCGGAGACCACCGTTGGAAGGAAGGCCCCCCGTGCCCGTACGCGACCGAGCCACCGTCCCGTCCGCCCTGATCCTCGACAGAACGGCCGCGCGACCGCGCGCCGCCGTCCTGGTACTGCACGGCGGTCGCGCGGAGAGCATGGACCCGCCGGGCCGGCTGAACCCGGCGGGCGCCCGGATGCGGCCGTTCACGCGCGCGGTGCTGCGGGCCACCGAGGGCTGCGATGTCGTGGTCGGCCGGGTCCGCTACCGGCACCGGGGGTGGAACGGCAGCCGGGCCGACGCCGCCCGGGACGCGCTGCGGGCGCTGGACTCGCTGGAGGAGCTGGTCTCCACGGTGCCGGTGGTGCTCCTGGGGCATTCGATGGGCGGCCGGGCCGCGCTGGCCGCCGCCGGCCACGATCTGGTGACGGGCGTGGTCGGACTCGCCCCCTGGTGCCCGCCGCGGGAGCCGGTGGAGCAGCTGCGGGGCCGCCGGGTGGTGCTGCTGCACAGCGACCAGGACCGGATGACGGATCCGCGCGGCACTGTCGACCTCGCCGCCCGCGCCCGGGACGCGGGCGCGGACGCCTGCGCCGTACTGCTCTCCGGCAGCGATCACCCGATGCTGCGCCGGGCCCGTACCTGGCACGCGCTGGCGACCGGCTCGGTCACCGCGCTGCTCGGGCTGAACCCGTTCCCCGACGTGGTGGGGCAGGCGTTCCTGAGCGCGGCCGGGGGCCGGGCGGAGCCGGTGCCCCGGGTGTAGGCCAGGGACGGGCCGCCCGGTCAGCGGCAGTGGAGGCACCGCGCGGCCAGCGGAGGTGGAGGCGCCGGGCGGTCGGGCGCGGGGCCTTTCGCCGGTCACCGCACCGGGGGTTCGGCGCGGGGACCGGCCGCTCATCGCACCGGCCGCTCCGGGACGACGAACTCGCACCAGACGCACTTGCCGCTGCCCCGCGACTCGACGCCCCACCCGTCGGCCAGCTCCTCCACCAGCAGCAGCCCGCGCCCCGAGACGCCCGACGCCCCCGCGTCGCGCCGGTGCGGCAGGGCGCTGGAGCCGTCCTCGACCTCCACCCTGATCCGCCGCTCGCCTCTCGGCAGCACGCGTACGACCACGGTCGCCGCGCTCTCGGCGTGCGTCAGCGCGTTGGTGATCAGCTCGTCGGCGGCCAGCTCGATCCCGTCGGAGCGCTCCCCGGCGCCCCAGGCGGTCACCGCCGCCCTGATCAGATGGCGCGCGGTGCTCAGCGCCTGCGGATCGGCCTGCGGGACGTGCTGGCGGAGCCGGCCGGCGGAGCGCTCGGGGCGCGCCCCGACCCGGCGCAGCAGCAGGACGGCGACGTCGTCCTCGCCGCCGCGCGCGTCGACCACCTCGCAGAGCCGGTCGGCCAGCGCCTGGAGATCGCGCGGCCCGTTCGCCACCAGACCGGCCAGCAGCTGCATGCCGTCGTCCAGGTCGGCGCCCGGCTGCTCCACCAGGCCGTCGGTGTAGAGCAGCAGCGCCTGGCCGGGGTCCAGCTCGACGGTCTCGACGGGGTAGTCGAGCCGGCCGAAGGCCGCGGAGAGGCCGAGCGGCAGCCCGCCGGGCACCAGCAGCCGACGGCAGCTGCCGTCGGCGTCCCTGACCAGGGGGTCGACATGGCCGGCCCGTACCAGCTGGACGAGTCCGGTGGTCAGGTCGGTCTCCGCGTAGACGCAGGTGGCGAAGCGGTCGGTGTCCAGTTCGTGCAGGAAGACGGAGGCGCGGGCCATCACGGTGGCCGGGGTGTGTCCCTCGGCGGCATAGGCCCGCAGCACGATACGGAGCTGCCCCATCACGGCGGCGGCGTGCGTGTCGTGGCCCTGTACGTCGCCGATGACCGTACCGACCCGGCCGCCGGGCAGCGGGATGACGTCGTACCAGTCGCCGCCGATGTCCCTGCCGAGCCGGGCCGAGCGGTAGCGTACGGCGATCTCGGCGCCCTCGACGGCGGGGATGCGGCGGGGCAGCATCGCCTGCTGGAGCCCCTCCGCCAGATCGTGTTCCTGCTCGAAGAGGACGGCGCGCTGGAGGCTCTGGGCGATGCTGCTGCCGAGGGCGACCAGCAGGTTGCGGTCCTCCGCCGTGAAGCCGCCCTTCTCCCGGTAGAGCAGCCCGAGCGCGCCGACGGGCCGCGACTGGGCGATCAGCGGCAGGTAGGCGGCCTTGTTGATGCCGAGTCCGCTGATGTGCGGCCACAGCAGCGGGTAGGAGTCGGCGAACTCCTCGGCGGACTCGATGAAGCGCGGGGTGAGCGTGGTGACGACCTCGCTCATCGGGTACTCCTCGTCGGTCCTGGTCACCCGGGTGCCGGGCACGTACGAGCCCTCGGGCCCCTCGGCGACCAGATGGATGCGCCCGGCCTCCATCAGCCCCATGACCAGGCTGGTGGCGCCGAGGTGCGCCAGGCCGTGGGACGCCTTGAGCACGTCGATGACGTCCTGGACGGTCCTGGCGTGGGCGAGCGCCGCGGTGGTCCCCTCCACGACGCTCGTCTGCACCCGGCGCACGGCGTTCAGCTCCAGCCGGGCGGTGGAGTCGGCCAGTTCCTGGGTGGCGTCGCGGACGACGCCGATGACCCGGAAGGGCCGGCCGTCCTCGCTCCGGCGGATGGCGCCCTGGGTGTGGGCCCAGTACAGCGTCCCGTCCCGGCGCCGGACCCGCAGATAGGCGCCGTAGGTGGCGCTGCCGTCCCGGAACGCCCGCTCGACCACCAGGTCCAGCCGGTTGACCTCGCCGCGCGGGATCCGGGCCGCCAGACCGCGGATCCGGCCGTCGAACTCGTCGGCGCGCAGCCCGAGGACGTCGAGGGCCGGTGCGTCCAGATGCAGGAGTCCGCTGGCGATGTCCCAGTCGAAGGTTCCCATCCGGTTGAGGGAGAGGCTGGTGACCGGGTGGACGGGCCAGTCGTCGGGGAGCGACAGGGGACCCGTTGCCCGTTCAGCCATGGGGACACTCTGTCATCATTTGTCGGATTCTTCGAGCGATCCGGGCAATTCGTGACACAACCCCCGGCGCCATGGAGTTCCGCTCAGCCCTGGAAGGCGTCGGGACCGACCAGCACGTCCTCGGCCGCCTCGCCCGGCCGCTGCCCGTCGGGCAGCGGGCCGAACAGCTCGTCGGCGGGCGGTACGGAACCGCTGTCGGCCGCTCCCGGGTCCGCCGCGCCGGTCTCCGGGGCCCGCCGCCGGTCCACCGGGGGCCGCCCCGGCGCGGGGGCGTCGGCCGAGGGGGTCGCCGAAGCGGGAGGTTCGCCGGGCAGGAGCGCGTCCGGCGGCTTCACCACCTCGGGATCGCTGAGGTCGGCGTCGGGCCCGTACGCCGGGAGGACCGCGGGCGCGATGTCCTCGCCGCCGTCGGTGCCGCTGCGCCGCTCCACCCAGACCCCGTCGACGGGGTCGACGATGACCAGCCCGCCGAGGTCCTCCTCGGAGCGCTGGACGACGACGACCCGCTCGGCCCGGTAGCCCGGCCAGCGCTCGCCCCGGTAGTCCACCGAGCCCTTGAACGCGACCGGCGGTCCCAGCGGGTTCCCGGAGGCGCAGCGGACCCTGGGCAGGCCACGGCCGTCGACCAGTACGGCGGTGCCCGACTGGAGGACGGCCTGGAAGGCGGTGGCGGCCCCCGCGCGGTGGCCGTGGTCCGTCACCCGGACGTCGGCCCGCAGCTCGACGGGGGTCAGCGCGCGCAGGAAGTCGGGGACGGACTCCTTGCCGATACCGGCCGCCCGCGCGAAGGAGCGGGCCTTCGCGGGGTCCTTGGCGAGGAGCCGGGCCTGCCGTTCCACCGCGCAGCCGGGGGCGGTGGAGGCGCCGTAGAGCCCGGGGGTGGAGCCGGGCAGGGCGCGCGGCACGGCGGGCGCGGATCCGGCCCGGCCCTCCTGGCGCCCGCTCCGCGGGGAGCCGCTCCGCGGGGTTCGGGGCTCCGAGGTTCGGGGCTCCGGGGTTCGGGATTCCAGGGTGCCGGGCTCCGGCGTGCTGGACGGCGCGGCCTTGCCGCCGGGCGCTCCGGCGCCGGGCGCCGCGGTGAAGGGGTCGGGCCCGGCGGCACGGGCCGGCTGGAGATACAGCTCCTTGGCATCCGACGCGTGCCCGGCGCCGCTGCCGCCGCCGATTCCGCAGCCCGCCGTGGCCAGCACCCCGGCGGACAGCGCGGCCAGCACGGCGTAGCGACGACGGATGAGTGAGCGCACCTGGGTCTCCCGTTCTCTTCCTCCAGGGATGTCGCTCCATATCTGCCGGACCCGGAGTGGCCGCGCAAGCGGGGCCGCCCGCGACACGCCCGGGTCCCGAACACGTCCGGGAAGCGGGCGCGGGTCGCGGGCGGCGGTGCGGCTCGGACGGCCGGGCGCCGGAGCGCGCCGCGTCCGTGCTGGTCAGGCCGGTCCCGGCGGGTGTAGGACCGGTCGGCGCCGGGCCCGGCGGGCACGCGCCGGGCGCGCGGGAGGCGCTACGTTCCCCCTGGCCGGGCGCGCTACGCCGCCGGTGGTACGTACGGCGCGCGCGCCCGGCGGCGGGCGGGTCAGTCGACGCCGGGCAGGATGTGCGGCTCGGCGAGGTCGTCCTCGTAACCGGCCAGCCGGATCGGGGCGGACCTGGCCCACACTTCGAGATTGCCGATCTTCTCGGCTCCGCCGCGCTCGCGTGCGGCCTGCTTCTCCGGGCGTTCCTCGTACTGCGTGAGTTCGGGTGTCACCGCGCACTCCTTTGTGTCGGGTAACTCTGGGACAGATGGGTTCCGTCGCGGTGGCGCCGTTTTCGGACGGGAACGGCCGTTGGTGGTGGGCCTGTCCCAGTGGTGCGGCCGTGAGGACGGTGTATCCCCCCTGCGTTGGCCATGCACGCACCAGAGTAACCAGATGAGCGGCAGTGCGCTCTATAGGGCTCGCTTTCGGGTGATGTTCCGGCCACTCGGCCGACGCCGGGTGGCCGGAAGCCGGATGACGGCCTACCAGTTGGCGGGCGCGTAGTCCTTGAGGAAGCAGCCGTACAGCTCTTCGCCCGCCTCGCCGCGCACAATCGGGTCGTACACCCGGGCCGCGCCGTCGATCAGGTCGAGCGGGGCGTGGAAGCCCTCGTCGGCCAGCCGCATCTTGTCCGGATGCGGGCGCTCGTCGGTGATCCAGCCGGTGTCGACGGCCGTCATCAGGATCCGGTCCTTCTCGAACATCTCCTGCGCGCTGGTGCGGGTGAGCATGTTCAGCGCGGCCTTGGCCATGTTGGTGTGCGGATGGCCCGCGCCCTTGTAGCCGCGGCTGAAGACGCCCTCCATCGCGGAGACGTTGACCACGTAGCCGCGGCCGGTCGCGGCGGCCATCGCCGGGCGGAGCCGGCTGATGAGGATGAACGGCGCGGTGGAGTTGCACAGTTGGACTTCGAGCAGCTCGACCGCGTCGACCTCGGAGACCGTCTGGACCCAGCTGTTGGAGTCGTGCAGGTCGGGTACGAGTCCGCCCGCGTCGATCGCGGTGCCCGCCTCGATCCTGGCGAGCGTGGCGGAGCCGCCGACCAGGGCGAGGCCGGTGACGTCGGAGGCGCTCAGCGCCTCGGCGCCGACGGCGGGCAGCACGGCCTGGGCGCCGCTGCCGAAGGCCCCGATGACCTGGGAGGCCGGCAGCTCACCCGCGGGCAGCGGGGCGGACTCGGCGGCGAGGAGTTCACGGTAGGCGCCCGGGGAGCGGCGCACCGTCTGCGCGGCGTTGTTGATCAGGATGTCGAGCGGGCCCTCGGCCGCGACCGAGTCGGCGAGCGCGACGACCTGCGCGGGGTCCCGCAGGTCGATGCCGACGATCTTGAGGCGGTGGATCCAGTCGGCGCTGTCCTCCATCGCCTTGAAGCGGCGGATCGCGTCACCGGGGAAGCGGGTGGTGATGGTGGTGTGGGCGCCGTCGCGCAGCAGCCGCAGCGCGATGTACATGCCGATCTTGGCCCGGCCGCCGGTGAGCAGCGCGCGGCGTCCGGTCAGATCCGTACGGGCGTCCCGGCGGGAGCGGTTCTCGGCCGCGCACGGGCGGCAGAGCTGGTGGTAGAAGGCGTCGACCTCGGTGTAGCGGGACTTGCAGATGTAGCAGGAGCGGGGGCGCTGGAGGATGCCCGCGATCTCGCCCGCGGTCGAGGAGGACGGCAGCAGCCCCTGGGTCTCGTCGTCGATGCGCTCGGCGGAGCCGGTGGCGGTGGACTCGGTGACGGACTTGTCGTGGGCGGTCTTGGCGGCCCTGCGCTCCTGGCGGCGGCGCTGCTTGACGGTCCGGTAGATCCCGGCGGTGGCCCGCCTGACCGCGACCGCGTCGGGGTGGTCGACGTCCAGCTTGTCGAGTTCGTCGAGCACGGCGAGGCAGACGGCCATGCGCTCGGGGTCGATGCCGGGGCCGTACACCGGGGTCTCGCCGTGCGCCTCGGTGGCGCCGTACGCGGGGCCGTCCTCTGTCACCGTCATCGCTGTTGCCGTTCCTCGATCACTCGTGGGTCCACCCGTACGCCGGAGTCCCCGTTGGGGCTTTTGTGGGTCATTGCGGCGATCCCCGCAGGTCAGGAGCATACCGACGCGCCGGGGGCCAACAAAATCCCACTATCTTATCCGGTCGGCGGGACGCGGACCGCGACGAACCGGGTCGTGCGACGCAGCGGGAATCCGAGCTTCTCGTACAGCCGGACGGCGTTCGTGTTGTCGGCGGCGGCGTGCAGGAACGGGACGTCCCCGCGCGCCTTGATGCCGTCGGCGACGGCCAGCACGAGCCGGGCGGCGAGACCCTGGCCGCGGAATTCCTGGGCGGTGCAGACGGCGCTGATCTCGCTGTGGCCCGCCGGGCGCATCCGCTCCCCCGCCATCGCGACGAGCGCGCCGCCGCGCCGGATGCCCAGGTACGTGCCCATCTCCACGGTGCGCGGCAGGAACGGTCCCGGCCGGGTGCGCTCCACCAGGTCGAGGATCTCGGGGACGTCGGCGGGGCCGAGCCGTACCGCCTCGGGGTCCGGCGCGGTGGCGGCCCCGGCGTCGACGAGCTGGACGCCCTCGGCGCGGAAGAGGATCTCCCAGCCGTCGGGCGTCGGACCCGGGTGTCCCGCGAGCGAGACGCCCCCGCCGGGGCCCGCGAGCGCGGCGACGTCGGCCCAGTCCGCCTCGTCGGCGTCCTCGGGCAGCGCCAGCCACGGTGAGACGTCGGGGGCGTAGCGCAGCAGCCGGCCGCGCCGCTCGGCGAGGTGCGCGTGCGCTCCGGTCAGCGCGGAGCGCACCGGGTGGTCCAGCGGGTGGAGCCCGCTGGAGGCGGTACCCGCGGGGGTCCTGTCCCCGGGCACCCGCCCGTCCCGTGACCTCTCCGGCGGATGCTGTACGGACTGCCGGCTTGCACTCATGCGCTCTGACCTCGCTCGTCGACTCACCTGTGACAGAGGGGGAAGGCGCGCCACCGGGCGCCGTATTCCCGGCGCCCGGTGGCGCGCCTTC
>NZ_QQNA01000212.1 GCF_003346515.1 Streptomyces corynorhini | reverse complement strand
GACGCCTCCAGCACCATCCGCGCTCGCGCGGATGTGCTGGAGGCGTCGCCTAGTCCGGTCTATGGCGCCGCACTGCTAATGCGGTTTGGGTCTTAAAGCCCATCGAGGGTTCAAATCCCTCCGCCTCCGCGCACCACCCGAAGCCCCGGCCCACCAGCCGGGGCTTCGCCCGTTCCACCGGTTTTCGGAACGTTTCCGCAGGTCGGAGCGGGTGTGGCCAATGGATTTCACCTGGCGCCGCAGGTCATGTAATGTTGTTCTCGCAACGCCGACGGGGCAGAAAAGCCCGGGAGGCAACACAAGGGGCCAACACCCCGGGTGAGCACTCGTAGCTTAACGGATAGAGCATCTGACTACGGATCAGAAGGTTGCAGGTTCGAATCCTGCCGAGTGCACAGCAGCTCAGAGGCCCTCAGGAGAAATCCTGAGGGCCTCTGGCGTATGCCGTACAGCAGCGAAGTACAGCAACGGGCGAACAGGTCCGGCGTCAGCCGGTGCCGCCCATCGCTTCGGAAAGCCTGCCGATGGCCGCACGCACCTCTTCCTCGCTCGCCTCCGCGTAGACCTCCATCGTCATGGCGATCTGCGAGTGCCGCAGGATGCGCTGGGCGATCTTCGGGTGCACCTTGAGGGCTACCAGGAGCGAGCTGCACGTATGCCGGGTGTTCCGCAGCGGGATCACGCGGAGGCCGGCCCGGCGGGCGCGTAGCGCGAACATGCGAGTGAGATTCCCGGGCTCGATCGGCGTCCCGTACTTCGTGGTGAAGACCAGGTCGTGCCGGTCCTGCCAGAGATCACCCGCCGCCTTCCGGTCCCCGGTCTGCTGGGCGCGGCGCATACGCAGGGCCTTGAGGCAGAGCGCGGGCAGAGGAAGGAAGTCGTCCGACTCCTCCGTCTTGGTCTCGCGGTGGAGGATCTGCCGTCCGGCCCGCTGGATCTGGTGATCCACGTACAGTTCGCCGGTCTCGAAATCGATGGACTTCCTGGTCAGACCCAGCACTTCACCTCGGCGCAGCCCCAGGCAGAGGACCAGCACCCAGGCCGCGAACAGGTGGTCGTCGCGGGCTAGGCCGTCGGCGAGGAAGTGGCCCGCCTCGGCCACGGACCAGGGCTTGATCCGGCGGCGGCGTGGCTTGGGGACCTTGACCAGGGAGGCGACGTTCTTACCGATCTCCTCTTCGGCCACGGCGTGCGACAGGGCGGCCCGCAGCGCGTCGCGCGCGGCTTGGATCACCCGCCGGGAGGGGTACGCCTCGCAGCAATCACCGGCGGCGCAGCAGCGTTGCCGACTCGGTGAGCGCTTGGCGTCCTTGCCCTGGGCGCAGCACTGGCAGATGCCGGCCAGCTTGGTCAGCCACTCGCGCACGTCCCGCACGGTGAGCTTGTCGAGGCGCTTCGTGCCGAGGTGGGGCGCGATGTAGAGCCGTACGGAACCTTCGTACGAGACGTAGGACAGCGGGGCGAGATTCGGTTTCACGATGGAGTCGAGCCAGTACGCGAGGAAGGCGTCGAGGGTGCGGTGGCGGGTCGCCACAGGGCCCTTCTTGGCCTCCGTGTGGAGTTTGATCCACTTGTCGTGCACGTCGTCGCGGGTCTTGCCGTAGACGTACTTGCGCTTGCGTTTGCCGTCGGGGGTGTCGACCCAGACGTACGCGGCGAAGCCGTTCTTGTACGGGTAGATGGACCCTTCGCCGTTACCGCGCTTCCCGCTCATGCGGCGTTCTCCTCTGCTGCGGTGGCGACGCGCTGTACGTACTCGTCCACCCAGGCCGGGAGGATGCGGCGGTTGCGGCCGACCTTGACCGAGCGGATCTCGCCGGTGAGGACGAGCGTCTTGGTCTTGGAGAGGCCGAAGCCGAGCATGAGGGCGACCTCGGCGGTGGTGTGCCACTTGGGAGTGATGGCGACCGTGGTCATCGGGACGGTTCTCCTTCGGTGCGGTCGGCGTGGAGTTGGCTGGTGAGCCAGGTTTCGCCGCGTGTGAGGCCGCTTCCGGCGTAATCCCAGCGGGAGAGGACGAGTGTGGAGGGCGCGGGGGCGTGGGCGTCCTCGCCGCGTGCGAGGGCGGCTTGGAGGCGCTGCCATTCGGCGCGTGCCTGGCGGAGGGTGGAGAGGGTGGTGGAGTAGCGGCGGGTTTTGGTGGAGAAGTGGCCCCGGAAGCCGAGCATGTGGGCCCAGGCGCGGAGGCGGAGGTGTTCGAGGTCCGGGCGGGCGCCGAGTTCCCAGCAGGTGCGGACGAGGCGGCGGGCGTGGTCGGTGAGGTCGGTGTGGGCGAGTTCGGCCAGGAGGCGGATGCGGTGGTCGAGGGTGCCGGTGGCGGTTTCGGCGCCCTTGGTGGCGTACTTGGCGATGTAGCCAGCCACGGCGCGGTCGGTGAGTTCGGTGCCACCCGCGAAGTCGGCGCCCCGGATGGTGCGTACGTCGAGCTGGTCGCCGAAGGCGAACGTGTGCTCGCGTCCGTCGAGGACGGGGCCGGAGACGCGTGCGGTGCGGGCGGCGGATGTGATGGCCTCGGTGAGGAGTTCGGCGGTGGCCCAGGCCGGGGGCGGGGTGGTGCCGCCGTCGGGGCCGTCGAGGCGGATGACGGCGTGGAAGTGGACGGCGCCGCGCCGCTGGTACTCGGCGACCTTGGCGAAGGAGACGCGGGCGTACTGGCGGAAGGCGCGTTGGGTGAGTCCGGCGCGCTTGGCGATCTCGCGGCGCAGGTAGATGGAGAAGCGCCGCCACAGGGCCCCGGCGTGGGCGTTCCAGAGCACCGCGGCTTCGTAGTCGTACGACTGCGGGGTGAGTGGGGTGCCGAGGGCGGGATCGTCGGCGGGGTGGGCGGTGCCGCAGCGGCAGGCGGGGCGGCCGGATGGGCGGTTGTGTACGGGGCCGAAGCCGGGTGCGGTGAAGGTGGCGAAGACGCGCGGGTGGGTGGCGACCTGTTCGGGGGTGCCTTTGCCGCCGCGCAGTCCGGCGGTGATCAGGTGGTAGGTGTCGCGGCGGTAGGTCTCGGCGCAGGAGGGGCAGCGGGTGGTGCGGCGGTTGTTGCACCGTACGAGGAGCTGCCCGGCCGGGAGGGCGGTCGAGTCCAGGTGTCGGACGACGGGGCCGATCTCGCCGGTAGTGGTGTCGAGGTGGTGTTCGGTGCGGTGGCCGGTGAGGCGGATGGGCCGGGTGCAGCCGCCGAGGGTGGCGAGCTGCCGCAGGAGTCCGGGGAGTTGTCCGTAGGTGGCGAGGCGGCGCAGTTCGGTGCGGGGCGGTGCGGTGGCGTGCGCGAAGATGGTGCTTCTCCTTGGTCTGGCGTTCGGTCGGGCGGAGGAGATGGAGGTCGGCCGGGGCGGCGGATGCTTGGCGGTATCGAGGCCGCCCCGGTGGGCTGTCCGCGACATGGGTGGGGGAAGTTCGATGGCGGATTGGGTCCGGTTGACGGCCGGTCTTGTGGTCGGTGGCGGGGCGCTGGTGATCGCGTTCGACGTCCGCCATCTCGGGTTGCGTTTCTACGACCTGCTGGCGGAGTGGTCGCCGGGAGGCGGTCTTGATCCACGGTTCTCGCCGGACGTGTTGAGGGGGATCGCCGGGGTGCTCGGGGTCGTGGGTCTCGCGGTGACGGGCGTGCGAGTCTTCGGCATGCTCTGAGAGCTGTTACGGCTGGTGAGGGCCGTTGACGATGTCGACGCCGGTCTTGGTGCCGGAGTCGATGGCGGGGGCCAGGAAGGTCTGGTTGAGGTGGAAGCCGAAGAGGGCGACGACCCCGACGACCCAGAGCCGGACGCCGAGGAACTTGATCGCGGTCCAGGCGATGACGCCGAGGACCAGGACGAGCGGCAGGGAGACGGTCATGGGCGGGATCTCCTGTCGGGGGATTGCGGCGGGCGGTTCAGCGGGCAGGGCAGCGGTGGGTGCGGGCGGCGAGTTCGGCGGCGGCGCGGGAGTCGTAGTCGGCGGAGAATCCGCAGCGGGGCGCGGTGCAGGCGGCGGTGTGCTTCTCGCGGCCCCGGTTGTCGTACGAGCTGCCGATCTGGACCGGGCCGGTGCGGGTCACGTTCTTGAAGCGCTTCGGGCGCATGATCAGTTCGTCCTTTCGCGGGTGCGGGCACGGGTACCGGTGCGGTCGGGAGCGGGGTAGCGGCGCAGGATGGTGGCCGCGTCCGTGGGGTCGGGTGTCTGTCTGGCGGCTTCCTCCGCGCACAGCCGGGCGAGTGCGGGCCGGTCGGTGCGTGCGAGGTGATCGGCCTGTGTGAGTAGTTCGGCCGGGGTCTGGCGGGCCATACGTGCTTCCTTTCAGGTGAGTTGGGCGGCGATCTGCCGTGCGAGGGCCGGTGGGACGCCGAGTCGGGCGCGCAGGGTGTCGGCGTCGATGGGCTCGCCGGTCCGGTCCTGGTGGGCGGTGGCCACCTTGCGGGCGTGCTCGACCAGGGCGGCCGGGACGGCGGTGGGAGCGGGGACGAGGGCCGGTTGCGGCGGCGAGTCCCGTGCGGACTCCGTGGCCGGCTCGGGTTCCACGGCCAGTTCGGGCGGCTCGGCGACCGGCCTCGGCTCGTCCTCGGCGGGAACGGACGCCGGAGCGTGGGCGAGCAGTGTTCCGCCGAGGAAGGCGACGGCGGGCCATCCGGCGACGAGGATGCGGAGCCATGCGGGTACGGCGTCGAGGTCGAGGAGTCCGGCGGTGGCGACGTTCGCGCCGAGGGAAGCGATCAGCGCCGTGAGGAACCAGCACCAGCCCGAGACCGTCGAGCGCCCCGAGCGCAGTCGCCGCCAGGCCGCGACGAGCAGCAGGTCCACGGAGACGGGGTAGGCCCAGGCTTTCCAGCCGTGTTGTCCGGCGGCTTCGGCCAGGTCGTGCAGGTGGGCGAAGGAGAGGGCACCGGCGATGACGGCTTGGATCAGTACGGCGTCGATCCGGGCCAGTTGGCGGCGCATCGTGTGTCGCCTCCTTTCTCGTGCGGGCATGGCGGGGGTAGGGAGTTGGCGCGGGAGCGGTCGCGCCGACCGGTGGTGAGGTGGGTCGGGGGATTCAGCCGGTGGCGGGGCGCGGCGTAGTCAGGGGCACGGGCTGTTCCACCGGAGACGTGACGGCGACGGGCCGGAAGGGCGCGAGCGCGGCGATATACGGGACCAGCGCGGCGGTTTCCCGGCAGACGGCGGCGGCGTCGCTCAGGGAGAGGTACGGCGTACGCATTCGGGTCCAGCCGCCGGACGTGTCTCCGGCGACGGCGAGGCCGGGCCGTTCGGGGGCGATGGCGCAGGCGGCGCCGACGGCTTCCGGGGCGATGTCGCCGAGCGCCATCTTGGCCGAGGGTTCGTCGTTCACGCGGTGGCAGACGCGGCCGGAGAGCTGCGCGCGGAGCATGGTGGCACCCTTGCCGAGTTCGGCGCCGAACCGCTGCCCGCAGACCTCCAGGTAGATGGCGGCGGCGCGGCCGAGCTGGGCGAGGCGGATGAGCTGGGTGACCATCTCGTCGCGCCGCTCCTCGTCCTTCCTGGTGGAGACGAGGAAGAGTTCCGCCACCTCGTCCACGAACAGCACGATCGGTGTCGGGCGCTCGTTTTCCGGGAGTCCCCAGACGTCCGAGGTGATGTCCTCGGCCGGGGTGCCCGGGGCGATGCTCTGCCGGGCCCTGATCAGGTCGTACCGGTCTTCCATCTCCTTGACGAGTACGGGCAGCAACTCCCTTGCCTCGTGCGGATCGGTGGCGAGTGCGGACAGGCGCGGGGCGAAGGGGGCGAGTTCGACGCCGCGTTTGCAGTCGATTCCGGCGAGGGCGACGGGTTGGTGGGCGAGGCCGGTGATCAGGTTGCGCAGGTACATGGACTTGCCGGACAGCGTTGCGCCGAGGGTGAGTTGGTGCGGGACCGTCAGGTAGTCGCGTACGAACGGCACAGCGTCCTCGCGCAGAGCGACCGGTATCCGCAGCTCAGCCGCCGTATCCGCCTTGGGCATGCGGACGCGGGTCAGTACGTCGAAGCCAACCAGGCGCAGTTCGACCACGCCCGGCTTGACCGGGGCAACGTATACGGCGTGAACGCCCCAGGCGTGGCGCAGGCGTTCGGCGGACGCGGCGAAGTCGGCCGGTTCCTGGCCGGGTGTGAGCCGCAGCCGTACCCGCAGGCCGGTAGCAGTGGGGCGGAGCAGGCCACGGCGGGGTGGAATGGCGCGTATCTCCCGTCGGGTGGCGGCCCGGAGCGCCATGACCCGCAGCCGCGAGGGGGCGACGGTCAGGCCGCAGGCGTCCATGACCGAGCCGTACGAGGTCAGGAGCCGGATCACGCACAAGGGCAGGCCCAGGGCGCACCAGTAGAGAGCCGGAAAGCGGGTCCGGGCCCAGACGGCGCCGCCCCCGAGAGCGACGAGCGGACCGCCCACAAGGACGAGTGTCAGCAGGTCGACAGGCATCTCAGGCACCCGCACCGACCACGGCACCCGGGAAGGCACCAGCGGTGACGGCGGCGGCGCGGTAGGCGATGCCGTGACGCTGCTGTCCGTTGAACACCGACTCCCAGGGCCGGGCCACCAGCCCCGGCAGCGACACCGGAGCCCCCAGGACCAAGCCGTCAGTGACACCGCTCTCGGGAACGGTGACGTGGATGAGCGCCGACTCGCCCTCATCGATGTACACGACGCCGACCTTCATCAGCGCCTCACCGCTCACCGCGTCCTTGGCGATCTCGCCGGTCTGGCGGTCGCGGACCTTCGGCTCAGGGGTCTCGGTGAGCAGGATCGTCGCGGTGGAGGTCTCGACTCGGATGGAACGCACGGGATGTATCTCCTCGGATAAGCCTCGACTCAGGATGCATACTCATCTATACAAGATGCGTCCGACGTCGAGGAGTTGCAGGAACGTCAACCACTCTGCCACACATCTTGCCCACTCGTCTATACGAGTATGCCTCTCGGTGTGTACGAGTTCTGAGAAGTGCGCTCCCCCGAAGGGTTCGTCAGCATCCCGTGCACTCCAAGCCGTTATGTAGCGGGCAGCTGGTAACTCAGCACATAGGCATCTGCGGCCATGACCGTGTCGCACACCTCCACGGCGCGGCCCTTGGTGTCGAACGCGGTACGGATCAGATGGATGACTGGTACGCCGGAGGCGAGTTGGAGAGTCTTGACCTCCTGCGGCGAGGGCATGCGCGCCCGGATCTCCTCCTCGAAGTGGTCGAGGTGGTGGCCGAGTTCTTCGAGCCGGGCGTAGATGCCACCGGGGCCGGGGTTGGGCTGGGCGATCGGGGTATCGCGGGCCAGGTCGAGCGGCAGGTAGGACACGGCGAACTCAACCGGCCGCCCGTCCAACAGATATCGGCGCCGCCGGGCCAGCACGCGCCGAGGGGCGCCGAGACGGGCGGAGACATCTGCGGTCGGCCGCTCTTCCTTGACCTCCAGGTTGTCGACCTCCGGGCGACTGCCGGCCGCGTCAGCCTCCACGATGAACGCGGACTTCCCCTGCTCTCGATGGCGCCGGGCGAACCGGTCCGAAGCCAGACGGCGAACGGGCGGGCGCGGCCGGACAAAGACCCCCTTGCCGTGCTCGGACGATACGAGCCCTTCGCTCTGGAGCATCGAGAGCGCGTTGCGCACGGTCATACGGGAGACGCCGAAGTGCTCGACCAGCTCCGATTCCGAAGGCAGCTTGGAACCCTCGGGGAAACTGCCCCTGTCGATGGCATCCCGCAGCTGGTCAGCGATCTGCCGGAACACCGCTCGGTCGCTGGTCGGGTCCAGCGAGCCGAGCACGCCGGAAGGAAGAGCGGCCATCTGTACTCCTTTGGATATCTAGACAAGAGTCTGAGTCCTCTTGCTACGGTGATGAGCCTAGCCAGCTCTATGGACGAGGAACGCCGAAAGTGACCACTGCCGAACGCCCCCACTCGGTGAGCGTCGCCGGAGTGATCGTGGACGACCACGGTCGAGCCCTGTTGATCAAGCGACGCGACAACGGGCACTGGGAACCGCCGGGCGGCGTGGTCGAGGCCGACGAGACCCTTCCCGACGCCTTGCAGCGAGAAGTCCTGGAAGAGACCGGAATCAAGATCGCTCTCCCGGCCGCTCTGACCGGTGTCTACAAGAACATGACGGGCCTGATCGTCTCGCTCGTCTTCCGCTGCCAGGCGATCGAAGGCCAGCCCACCACCGGCGACGAGACCAGGGCGTTGCGCTGGGTCACCCGCGACGAGGTGACGGAGCTTGCCGACGAGGCGTACGCGATCCGCGTACTCGACGCCCTGGACGCGGTATCGCCACCGGCCGTCCGCGCGCACGACGGCGTGAAACTCGTCTAGCACCAACCAACGGTCCATGGCCGCCCACCAGCGTAAAGGAACTTGTATGCACGAGTATATGAGCAGGGTGCGGGTCTGGGGGCTGACTTGCCCAGGATTCTCGGAAGAAGTGGGACGGGCCCGCCGCTGGACGCGCGACATCCTCACCGGCCACCCCCGCGCCGACGATGTCGCGGTGATCGTGAGCGAACTCGGCACGAACGCGCTCCTCCACACGGCCAGCGGCGGCCGGACCGGCGTCTTCCACGTCTCGCTCGCCCTCTCCGAGCACGTGGTGGCCATCTCCGTCACCGACGCCGGCGGCTCCAACACGACCCCGAAAGTGACGTACGCCGACCAGGACGCCCAACACGGCCGAGGACTCGGCATGGTCAACACGCTCGCCCACACCGTCGCCATCCACGGCAACGGCCGGGGCCACACCGTCACGGCGGAACTCCTCACCGGCCTGCCCGGAGCCCACCCGTGGTGAAGAACGCGGGAGAACGCCCCTTACCCGCATCGATCCCGAGTACGGCCTACTGGTGCGAGGCCGCCGCCCACACCCCCGACAGCCGCACCATCTGGCTGAACTCCCATCGGGCCAGCAGCCCACGCCTGGTGCTGCGATGGCTGTGCGCCCGCGCCCAGGACGTCACCGACCAACTCGACCAGCCATACGCACAGCCGGGCCACCACTGGCTCACCGACGAAACAGAACACGAACGAGCCCGCACCGCCCTGGCTCACGGCCAGACCTTCGTACTCACGCTCTACGACGACACCACCCGCTACGTGCTCTCCGCCCGCCCGGCAGGAGGCACCTGTTGACGAAGCCCGCGCCTCTCCTCACCGACGGCTTCCGCTGCGAATGCTGGACCCACGACCCAGCAACGGGCCAACCCCGAAAGCAACTCGGCTTCCTCGACGTCGAGACCGCACACCAAGCCGTCCGCTGGATCCGAATCGCCGCCCGCACCCTCGCCTCAGCTTTGGACGACGACGCCTTCACCGAGATATGGGCTTGGCTGTCCGACGACCACCAAGACGCCCTC
Organism: Streptomyces corynorhini; assembly: GCF_003346515.1. GTDB lineage: Bacteria > Actinomycetota > Actinomycetes > Streptomycetales > Streptomycetaceae > Streptomyces > Streptomyces corynorhini. The sequence goes on along the minus strand of NZ_QQNA01000212.1, from coordinate 11,421 downwards.
CAGGCGCTCAGCAAGGGCGAGCCCTGCACCCTCACCGTCCACGACAGCCGCACCGCCATCCAATGGACCGCCCACCCGATCCGCTACCTCAAACTCGCAACTCGCCAGGGCATCAACCTCCCAGCCTGCATGGAGGAGTACGCCCAGCCCCAAGAGCAGCGTGAGTAACAACTTTCTCTACGGTTTCAAGGCACCCGGCTGCGCTCCGCTCCGCCGGGCGCGCTTCCCGGCTCTGGCTGCGCCCGCGCTCCTGCCTTCGGCCCGCTCGGCGCTGCCGCCGCCGACGCGCGCCCACAACTGGGATAGGCCCGGGGCATGAGACGAGAACCCAAGCCCGCGGCTTCAAGACGATGCCTCCGGCGGGGGCGCTCAGACTCCGGGATGGACGGGGCACCGTTCGCGACTGCCGGCCGGAGCGTGGCGAGCGCCGTGGGGGCTCCCATCCCGACCACCTTCGACCCAGGCAGAGCCGAGCAGTCGCGGCCCAGGGCGTCAAGGTCGTTCGTACAGTGGCGCGCTCCACCTTGACGCCCTGAACCACGACCGCTCCACGGTGTGTGGGTCGAAGGCGGACGGGATGGGAGCCGAGGTGAGTGGTGGGTTGAGGATTCTTGAGCGCAGCGCAGTCCACCTCACCTATTCTGGCAACAACCCTCCGGCGGACAGGAAGCCTCATGCGCCTTTTCCCCACCAGAAGAGTCAAAAGCATTGACGAAAAGTTCACTGATTATGTCGCGAGGGAATTGGGTAATGCAAAAGATCTCGATGTGACCGAGGAGGCACTCCAACGCTTTGCGCAGGCCGCCGTAGATCCCTTTACTGACAAAATGGGAGAAAAGGTCGCAGAGCTAGTTTTGGCTAATTCTAGAGCATTCCGCCGAAACGCGAAGCAGGATCGAGGCTTCGATCGAAGGCTTAAAAAGCGATGGGGAGTGGCGTTCAGGGTCTTCCAGATTGCGCAAGCTTGTGCGCAGGAGGCGGGTGAACGTGCGTTGAAAAGAGAGATAGATGGTTTGACGAGCGAGCAGCAGGCGTGTCGACACGCGCTGATCGAGCTGCATGCCAAAGCGTGCCGAGTCACAGGAGAGGTCCATGCACTCCTGTCCTGCGGGTTTCCTGAAGGCGCGCTAGCCAGGTGTAGGACGCTGCACGAGTTTTCAGTGACTGCCAGCGTGATCGGAAATTCTATGGACGATGCAGCGCACAGGGATCTGGCCCAAAGATTCCTGGATCACGAAATCATTGCTAATCTGCGCCAGGCTAAGCAGTACCAAATGGACCATCGATCACTGAATCTCTCCCCCGTGGAGGATGGCCTAATTGAACGTCTAGAGGAACGGTACGATGAGGTGATCGCCAAGTATGGGGAGGAATTTAAGCGCGAATATGGGTGGGCTAAGAAGTACTGCCCTGATGACAACTTTCGCGCCCTGGAAGGCAAAGCGGGCATGGCTCACATGAGAAGCTACTATCAATGGGCGAGTGGCGAAGTCCACTCGGGCGCAAGAGGAGTTCGCTTGAACAGTTCTGAATTTAGGGGGCAGCGAATTCTGCGTGTCGGAAAAACGAATTCTGGCTTGGTTGAGCCTGCATCCATGGCTATGAATTCTCTGTATCAAGCAACTGTTGTCCTGTTGGTTAAAGGTGCGGGGGGTGAAGTAGATATGGCCGACCTCGTCTCGATGAAGGCGCTTGAAGTCCTACGCAAGAAAACTTTCGAAGAATTCTCTGCCGCGCAAGCGGTGGTGGATCAAAGCGAAGAGAGATTCTCCCAGAAAGAGTAGGGACTACTTGTGATCCCCAAGCACTTCACGAGCCTGTCGAGTAAATTTAATTCGACTTTCTATGAACCTCATGTCGCTATTTTCCTGATCGCTTGACGCTAGATCGAACAAAGCTTGGGTTGAGTCCGGATAGTCCTTTACTATCTTTTCTGCGATTCGAATCAGGTCGGAAAATTGGTAATAGACATCCTCTGCATGCTCGCCCAGCTCCGGAGGGCCGGCTAGCATCACGAAGTTAGCGGCGTGTTCGACTTCGTCTTCCAAGGTACGCGATCGAGTGAATGCCTCACTGCCTGACTGGCGCAACTCGACAGGGTTTGATCTCCAAATGGCTTCGTGCGCCGCCGAGGCTCGTCGCAGAAGGGAAACCATCTGTGAATAGATCTCCCTTCGGGCTTGCTGTGAAACATTCCGCCTCTGCTCCAATCGGTCGAGCTCACGATCGGAAGAGTTGCGACGGGCTTGGGCAAGGGTAAAAAGGCCCGCGACTACAACACCACCAAGCGCCCCGCCAGCACCGATAGCGGCAGCTATAAGTTGTGACATGCCGTGATTCAAGCACGTTGGCCACCAGAGGAGCCGACCTTTCTGGTGAACACACAGTCACGCAGGCCGCACCGGCGAGTCAGTGACGGGTGAGAGGTGAGTGTCTAACTGCGTGACAACGCCGACGAACAAGGGCGAACGGCCGTGGACGTCTGCGGACCATCAGCGCAGGTGAGAGCAGCAGCAGGCCTGGGCAACTTCCCGAACCAAGTTGCTTCGGGACGAAGAGGTCACCGCTCAATACCCCGACAGCGTGGCTGAGGCCAGTGGGGGTACAGCGAGGCACACGCGTGCGTGATCGGTCGCAGCCCCCGCCGTCGTGGCTGACTGTCGTCAGCTGAGGTACAGAGCTTCAGGCTTCCCTCTCCCTCGGCTCCGTTCAAGGGGAGGGCGTGAAGCCGGCGGATTGGTCGAGGTGGAACGGAGGGCCTGGAGCCGTCGGAGTCCAACCCTCCCGGAGAGCAGAGCGAATGGCCTGGGCAACGCCGGACGGCAGTACAGGCGTGGCCAGGAGGCCGATCCAGTTGCTCGGATGCGGCTGGTTGGTGGTGACCACGAGCATCATGCCCGGGGTGTCCGCATGCTCGACCGCGAACGTGCACGGCGCCCAAGCCAGCCCCTGGAAATACGTCGGCCTGCCTCGCAGCCGCCAGCGATAGGCCGTGCCGTCGACAACAATCCGTCGTGAGCCCTTGTTGACCAGTGCCATGACTCCCCCTCAACAGTGTCGATGCTAGTGAGCCTGGCCCTGCCCTCGCTCGTATTTTCCGTCTCATTCAGCGCCGTTCACAGCCGTTCAGGCGGGGCCGGAGAGGCAAAGAATCAGACGCCCAGCCGTCCATGGACGCAGGTGAATGACCCCGTCCGAGACGCCCTGGACCACCACCGCAGTTGGAAAGCGTGTTGGCGGTGCACGGGTTCAGCAGGCGTCTGGTCATGTCAAGCCTGTTGAGATTGACGAACACCAGTACATGCCACCAGCCTGCTGCCGTCCGCGTCGAGAAACACCATGAAGATCCACACCCCGTCGGCGGTCTTGATCTGCCCCAGGCGAACCGGTCGGCCGTATAGGTCGAGGCGTTGCACGGCCCAGGCCAAGCCGGAGGTCTCGATGTCCTTCCGGACGGTGTGACGGAGTCGGCGCCTGTAGACCGTCGCTAGCGACTTCGGTGACGTCGTCCCGTCCCAGACGACGTAGGGAGCGCCGGCGCGGAGTGCAGCCAGAGCGGCCGACGACGTATCGTCGCCACCACCGAGCAGCCGTTCGAGCTGTTCCCGTTCCATGTCCACACCCCCGGTCGGGATCCTGCTGTACAGCAACGAGGTACAGCAACCACAGCAACCCTCAGCGGTCAGTGGTGGCCCTCAGGCGGTCAGCAGGAGTCTGTATGAACGTCGTTGACCGATCTCTGTAGAGCTACGGATCAGAAGGTTGCAGGTTCGAATCCTGCCGAGTGCACAGCAGCTCAGAGGCCCGATCGGGAAACCGATCGGGCCTCTGGCGTTTCCCCGTGCAGCGGCGAAGTGCGGCAAGGGGTCCGGCGGGGTGCTTCTCCGCGGTGAGGCGGAATGCTTCCTGGACCAGGATGTGCCCGGAGACGCGGCGGAGGCGTTCGCCGCCAAGTTCGAGTGGGACCCGCGCGCGGCGGAGGGCTCCTTTCTGTACGTGCGTGTCGTGCCGACGAGCGTGCGCGCCTGGCGCGGGGAGCCGGAACTGAGCGGGCGGGTCATCATGCGCGACGGGACGTGGCTGGGGTAGCGGCCGTCCCCGCGCGGCGCGCCTCTCCCCGCCCGCTCCGTACCGGCGGCCCCGTGGCGCGCCTACTCGCTCACTTGCTCGGTTCCGCCGCGCAGGCGAGGTCCCGCGCGGGGCGTTCCCCGGTGGTCAGGAACGTCGTCGCCGCGTCCTTCGCGCACGTGTTGCCGCCGTACGGGTAGACGCCGTGGCCGCCCTGGTCGGCCGTCACCAGCGTGGCCCGCCCGTCGAAGGCCCGGCGCAGTGCGCGGGCGCCGGTCAGCGGCGTGCCCGGGTCGCGCTCGTTCTGCACCATCAGCACGTTCGACGGGCCCTGTCCGGTGATGCGCACCGGCGGTTCGGTCCGCTCGCGCGGCCAGAACGCGCAAGGGTTGACGCTCGCCGTCGAGCCGCCCAGCATCGGGTACCTCACCCGGTCGACGGCGACATTGCGCTGGTACTCCCGGACCGTCCCCGGCCAGCGCGAGTCACCGCAGACCACGGCGAAACGTGCGGCCAGCAGGTTCTCCACGTCCCCGGTCAGCTCCGGGAGCGGCAGCTCCCCGCCCGTGTCGACCGCCCGCCAGAACTCGGCGAGCCGGGGAAAGGAGCCGTCGCTGTAGAGCTGTTCGAAGGTGTATCCGCGGAGCGCGATCCCGTCGAGGCCCTGGACCGGCTTCGCGTCCAGCCGTTCCACCAGCTCGTAGAACGTGGCGGTGACCCGCTGCAGCGCGGAGCCCAGGCCGTACTCGGGCCGCTCGGCGGCGAACGCGGCGAAGTCGGGGAAGCGGTCCTCCATCCCCCGGGCGAGCAGCCGCATGGCCGTGACGTCGTAGCCGCCGGGACCCAAGTTGCTGTCGAGCACGATCCGGTCGCCGCGCCTCGGGAACAGCGTCGTGTAGACCGCGCCGAGGTAGCTGCCGTACGAAGCGCCGAGGTACGACAGCTTCGGCTCGCCCAGGGCCGTCCGGAGGCGGTCCATGTCGCGCGCGGTGTTGGCGGTGGTGGTGTGCGGCAGCATCCACGCCGTCCGCGAGCCGGCGCACTGTTCGGCGATCTTCCGCGCGTACCCGACCTCCCGCGTGACGTCGGCCGCGGTGTGCGCGTACGGCGGGAAGTTGCCGCGCCACTGCTGCTCCTCCGTCAGGTCGCAGGTCACCGGCGTACTGCGGCCCACACCGCGCGGGTCGAAGCCGATGATGTCGTAGGAGTCGAGCACCTCGCGCGGCAGCCCCGAGGCGGCGAGGACGGCCGGGTACGTCAGGCCGGAGCCGCCCGGACCACCCGGGTTGGTCAGCAGGACGCCGCGCCGCCGCGACGGCTTCTCGCTCGCCAGCCGGGAGACGGCCACCTCGATTCGCCGCCCGTCCGGATCGCGGTAGTCCAGCGGGACTTCGAGCGTCGAGCACTCCAAGCGGGGCGCGGAGGCCCCCTCGGGGCACGGACCCCACCGCAGAGTGCCCGGCGCCGGTGCGGTCGGTGGGGGCGGTGTGGCCGCCGACGCCGACGCGGGCAGCACGGTCACCGCCAACGCGGCGGCGGTGAGCGCGAGGGACAGACTTCTGCGCATGAGATGTCCTCCTGTGTGGGGGGTGCTTCGCGGTACGTGACGGCTTGACGGCATGCGACGGCTCTCCCGGGACGTGAACGAGTCTGTTCATCAGGAGCGGCCGGCACATCGGCCCGGCGGACCGGCCCGGCCCCGACCGCGGGCGAGGCGCCGGTTGGACCTGGGTCCAAGGCGCATCGGTCCTCGGGCTGATCCGCCGGTCGCGTGAGGTGGCGACAATGGCCCGGTGAACACGGACGTGATGCCGCGGCTCGGGGTGTGGCAGCAGACCTGGCGGCTGATGGTGGCCGCCGTCGTGGGCCTGCCGGTCTGGCTCTCGACCCTCGCGCTCCTGCGGAATCAGCCCGGCGACCCGCACTCCTGGACCTCCGTCGGCGATCCGCTGGTGGCCCTGGGCTGCCTGACGGTGCTCCTGTGGCGGCGGCGGTGGCCCCTCACGGTCGCTCTGACGGTCACGGTCGCCTCGACCGTGTCGGCGTTCGCCACCGGCGCCGCGCTGCTGGCGCTGTGCTCGGTCGCCACCCGCCGTCGCCCGGTGGAGATCGGGGCCGTCGTCCTGGCCTATGTGGCCGTGTCACAGCTCGTCATCGGGGTGTATCCGGTGGAGGGTTCGGACGAGGAGTTGTGGTGGGTCCAGGTCGCGGTGACCGCGGCCACCGCGGGGATCGCGGTGGCCGCAGGTATGGCGGTCGGGGCGCGGCGGGTCGAGGTGCGGTCCCTGCGGGAGCGGGCGGAGAGCGCGGAGCGGGAGCAGAGCGCGCGGGCGGCGCAGGCACGGGCCCTGGAGCGCAACCGGATCGCCCGCGAGATGCACGACGTCCTCGCGCACCGCATCTCCCTGGTCGCCATGCAGGCCGGGGTGCTCGACCACCGCGGTGACCTCTCGGCCGACGAGAGCCGCGTCCTGGTCCGGGGTATCGCCGAGGGCTCCCACCAGGCGCTGGAGGAGCTGCGGGAGGTTCTCGGCGTGCTCCGCGCCGACCCCGGCCGCCCGGAGCCGCCGCAGCCCTCCTTCGACCGGGTCCCCGACCTGGTGGCCGACGCCCGCGCCTCGGGTCTCGACGTCCGGCTCACCGACGGCGTGACCGGAACCCCGCCCGACGGCGTCGGAAGGACCTGCTACCGGATCGTCCAGGAAGCGCTGACCAACGCCGCCAAGCACGCGCCCGGCGCGGTCGTGCGGGTCACCCTGGACGGCGCCGGGGGCGGTACCTTCGACATCGCCGTCCGCAACGGACCGGCCCCCCTGCGCACCGCACGCCCACCGGCCTCCGGCTTCGGCCTGCTGGGTCTCGGCGAGCGGATCTCCCTCGCCGGAGGCGAACTCGACCACCGTCCCACGCCCGAGGGCGGGTATGTACTCACCGCACGACTGCCCTGGCCGGACGGCCCTGCCCACAGCCACGAAAAGAGCGCATGAGTGGAGAGCCGCCACGAACCCGGACGGCACGATTCCGGACGGCACGATTCCGGACGGCAGGATCCGGTACGTCATGATTCGGTACGGGTCGATCCGGTACGCCGCGATGCCGGACGCCGCGATCCCGTACGGGCCGATCCGGGACGCCACGATCCCCTACGGCCCGATCCCGTACGGATCGTCATCGTCGACGACGAACAACTCGTGCGCATGGCCCTGCGGCTCATCATCGACGGCGAACCGGACCTGACCGTCGTGGCGGAGGCGGCCGACGGGAACACCGCGCTCGCCGTGGTGGAAGAACAGCGGCCCGACGTGGTGCTGATGGACGTACGGATGCCGGGCCGGGACGGGCTGGACACGACCCGGGAACTGCTCACCCGGCCTACGCCGCCCCGGGTGCTGATGCTGACCACCTTCGACTCCGACGGCCTGGTGCTCGGGGCGCTGCGCGCCGGAGCGCTCGGGTTCGTCCTCAAGGACACCCCGCCCGCCCGCATCCTCGACGCGGTGCGGACCGTCGCGGACGGCACCCCTGTGCTGTCCCCCACGGCCACGGCACGGGTGATCGCCGCAGCCACCGGGCCGGGCTCCTCGCACTCCCGCGACCGTTCCCGGGAGGCCGCGCGCGAACGGCTGTCCGTGCTGACCGAACGGGAGCGGGAGACCGCCCGCGCCATCGCGGACGGACTGGGCAACCCGCAGATCGCCGAGCGGCTGCGCATTACCGTCGCGACGGTCAAGGCCCACACCGGCAACCTGTTCGCCAAGCTGGCGGTCGAGAACCGGGTACAGATCGCGCTCCTCGTCCGCGACGCGGAGGACTGAGCGGCGGGCTCGACCGCCCCGGGACCCGGTGCTCGACCGCCCCGGGACCCGGTGCCCGACCGCCCCGGGACCCGGTGCCTCCTCAGTTCCGCGTCCGGGGTGTCACGGAGTCTTCAGCGCCTTCATCGTGAAGTGCGAGGTGACGTTCTTGAACCCCGGGATGGTCATGACGTGCTGGCTGAGGAAGTTCTCATAGGCGATCAGGTCGGCGACAGCGGCACGTACGAAGTAGTCCGGGCTGCCGAACAGCCTGCGCAGCTCGACGACTTCCTCGGCCTCCGTCAGCGTCCGCTCGAAGCGCTCGACCGTCTCCGCCTCCTGGGTTTCCAGGCTGAGGTCCATGAGGACCTCGAAGGAGCGGCCCACGGCCACCGGGTCGATGACCGCCCGGTAGCCGGAGATGACGCCGTCGGCCTCCAGGCGCTGGACGCGCCGCAGGCACGGCCCGGTGGTGAGCCCGACGCGCTGCGCCAGCTCGACGTTGGTCAGCCGACCGTCCCGTTGCAGTTCACCGATGATTGCTCTGTCGATCGCGTCCACAGTGAAAGATTGCATGCCGGGGTGCCCGGTGCGCAATCTTCGCAACCACATGGCGAGGGTTTTTCGAGACGATAAGCAGATGAAACGAGATGCTCCGCCCGGTGCGGCGGCACGGCCGGAAGCCGCGCCAGCACTGGAAGCCGCGCCAGCAGCGGAAGCCGCGCCAGCAGCGGAAGCCGCCGGCCCGGCGGTGGCCCCTCCGGCCGCCCCGCGCCGACAGATCGCCGACGGCATCCGCGACTCCTTCTCCGCCGGACTCGGCATCTTCCCCCTGGGCATCGCCCTCGGCCTGCTGATCACGCAGGCGGGCCTGCCCTGGTGGCTCGCCCCCGCCCTGTCCCTGGCCGCGTTCGCCGGCTCCCTGGAACTGCTGCTCGTGGGCATGCTGGCCACCGTCACCCCGCTGGCCGCCGTCGCGCTGACGGTCCTCGTGGTCAACTTCCGGCACGTCTTCTACGCCTTCTCCTTCCCCCTCCACCTGGTCAAGCACCCGGTCGCGAAGGCGTACGCCGTCTACGCGATGATCGACGAGGTGTACGCCGTCAACGCGTCGCTGCCCGAGGCGGAGCGCTCGGCGCGGCGGCTGCTGGCCCTACAGATCGCCTGCGAGACCTACTGGGTGGGCGGCGGGCTGATCGGGGTCGGGCTCGGCGCGATGCTGCCCGCGCCGATCAAGGGACTGGAGTTCGCGCTGTGCGCGCTGTTCACCGTGCTCACGCTGGACGCCTTCCGCTCCCGGGGCGAGATCCCCTCGGTGCTGCTCGCCGGGGCCAGTGTCGCGATCGCGCTCGTCCTCACCCCGGACCTCGCCCTGCTCACCGCGCTGCTGCTCTTCGCCGCCCTGCTCCTCGTCCGGCACGCGCTCACCGCCCGCCGCCCCGGGACGGAGAGCGCCGATGCCTAGCACCTCGTACCTCCTGGCCGTCCTGGCGATCGCCTTCACCATCACCCTCGCCCTGCGCGCCCTGCCCTTCGCGGCGCTGCGCGCCCTGCGCGGTTCCGCGATGGTGCGGCGGCTGTCGGTATGGATGCCGGTGGGCATCCTCGCGATCCTCGCCGTGACGGCGCTGCACGGCACCATGGCCACCGACCCGCACGGGACCGGGTACGCGCTGCTCGCGGTCGCCGCCACCATCGGCGCCCATCTGGCCTTCGGCCGCCGCACGATCCTGAGCGTGGGCATCGGCACCACCCTCTATGTCGTTCTGCTCAACACCCTGTGATCAGCCTGAGGAGAATCAGCCGTTGAACACCGAAGCCTCGTCTACGACCGAAGTGCCGTTCCCCGACAGCTACTACGAGCGCATCACCGAGAACCGCTACAAGCCCACGCCCCACGCGAGCGGCGCCTGGGACCCCGACGAACTGCACTTCAGCCCGCTCGGCGGTCTCATCGTCCACGCCATCGACCAGTACCTGGCCGCCCGGCCGGAGACCGGCCTGGTCCTGGCCCGGATCAGTTACGACATCCTCGGCCGCCTCGCCCTCGACGAGTGCGAGATCCGGGTGGACACCGTACGGCCCGGCCGCACCATCGAACTGCTCGAAGCCGTGGTCCTCGTCGCCGACCGGCCGGTGGTCCTGGCCCGCGCCTGGCTCCTCGCGGGCGCCGACACCTCGGCCGTCGCCGGGGGCCCCGACGACCGGCTCACGCCTCCCGGGGAACTCGGCTCCTGGCCGATGTCCTCGGTGTGGCCCGGCGGATACATCCTTTCCCTGGACACGCGCCCGCTCGCCCCACCCCGGCCCGGCCGTGCGACCGCCTGGGTGCGCAGCCGCGTCGACCTGGTGGCAGGCGAACCCAGCACCCCGCTCGCCTCGTACCTCGCCCTCGTGGACACCGCCAACGGCATCGCCGTACGCCAGCCGCCCACCGCCTGGATGTTCCCCAACGTCGACCTGACCATCCACCTCCACCGCCAGCCCGTGGGCCCGTGGACCGGCCTGGACACCACCGTCACCTTCGGTCCCACCGGACAGGGGCTGACCAGCACCGTCCTGCACGACCTCGAAGGACCGGTCGGACACGCGCAGCAGATCCTCACCGTCCGCCCGCTGTCGGGCGGGTGAGCCCGGAGCGCGGGGTGAGGCGCGCGGGGCTCGATGGCGCGGACCGTACCGTGGTTGTGGCGACGAGCGGGACGGTGGTTGTGGCGACGAGCGGGACGGTGGTGTGGCGGTGGCTTGGCGGTGCGCGGGGATCCGGTGGGTCGGTGGGGTGCCCTCTTTGGGGTGGGTGCGCGGTGCCGAGCGGCGGGTGAGTCCTCTGGTGTACGGGCGTGACCTGGCGTTCCGTGCCGTCGGGGCCCGCGCCTGCGTGGGCGCGCGGGGGAACGTCTGTCCCGTGGGCGCGGCGGTTTCCGGGCGGTCCACGGGTGGGCGGTGCGCCGAGTGCGCGCGGCTGGAGCGGGCCCACTCCGTGGCGGCGGACACCGTGGCCGACGATCCGCGTACCTACCGCGTGTACCTCGCCTGGTTCGGGCCCGGGATGGTGAAGGTCGGGATCACCCGCGAGGAACGCGGGTCCGTGCGGCTGCTGGAGCAGGGCGCGGTGGCGTTCGGCTGGCTGGGCCGGGGTCCGCTGATGGCCGCGCGCCGTACCGAGGAGCTGCTGCGCAGCGCGCTGGGCGTGCCGGATCGCGTCCCGTACGCCGCGAAGCGTGCCGTACGGTCCGCGCTGCCGCGGCCGGAGGCGCGGGTGGCGGAGATCCAGCGGATGTACGAGGCCGCGGCGGGTCTGGAGGGGTGGCCGCCCTCGCTGGAGCGGATCGCGTGCGCGCCGGTGGACCACGCCGGGGTGTTCGGTCTCGCCGGGCTTCCGGCCGCCACGGGTGTGGTCGGCGAGCTGGTCGACGGCGGCCGTGTCACCGGTCGGCTGATCGCCGCCGCCGGGCCCGATCTCCACCTCGCCGCCGTCGCGGACTCCTCGGTGACCGTTCTGGACACCCGGCTGATGAGCGGATGGGAGCTGACCGGCGACTCCGTAGGCGGTGAGGGA